>NZ_OY726398.1:3835337-4154949 GCF_963378105.1 Mycolicibacter sp. MU0102 | reverse complement strand
CCGGCGCCTGCCGATGGTCGCTATGGATGACTATGTGCTCGAAGGCGAGGGCGGGCCGGTGCGTCTGCATGAGGTGTTCGAGGGCAAGAGCCAACTGATCGTGTACCACCACATGTGGTCGCCGGGCCAGGAATGGCAGTGCCCGGGGTGCACCGGCTACACCTCGCAGTTCACCCGACTCGACTTCCTCTCGGCCTATGACGCACGGTTCGTGATCGTCACGCAGGGGCCCATCGACGAAGCGATCGCCTACCAGCGGCGAGTCGGCAACCAGATGGCCTGGTACAGCACCGCTAGCAGCCCGTTCGGGTCCGATGTCGGAGTGCCGCCGGGTGGTCAGTTCGCGGTGAATGTCTTTTTGCGCCAGGGCAATGCGGTGTACCGCACCTGGCACACCAACCACCGCGGGGTCGAACAGCTCAGCCACGTGTTTCCGTTGATCGACGTGCTGCCCTATGGGCGGCAGGAACAGTGGCAGGACTCGCCCGACGGCTGGCCGCAGGGCCCAACCTACGGCCGCTGGGCCAGCTCGCCGGAGATCGCCGAGCTATACGGCGTCAATTCGTAAGTGTCCCAACACTCCCCACCCCAGAAGGAGCATGATGAGCACTGCCAAGATCGGCCTGAAGACGATCAACCTTGTGTGCGTACCGACAGTTGAGCAGGACAAAGCGGTTGCGTTCTACGAGTCGTTGGGCTTCGAGAAGCGCACTGACGAAGAATTCGGTGGCGGTTACCGGTGGATCGAGGTTTACCCGCCCGAGGGGAACACCGGCATCGCACTGGCTCCGCCGCCGCCGGAGAGCGGTCCGGTCGAGCCGGTGGTCACCGGCATCACGCTGACCACCGACGACATCGAAGCGACGCACGCTGCGATACGTGAGCTCGGGGTCGACGTGGACGACCAGGTGGCCCGGATGGGCGACCCGGTTCCGCCGATGTTCTGGCTTCGCGACCCGACCGGGCACACCCTGATGGTGGTCGAGGTCTGAGCCCAGCGCCGCTCAGACGACGAATGAGTTGGCACTGCGCAAGTGCTCGACGGCCTCGTCGACGATTGAGGTGATCAGCTCGGCGCAGGACGGCAGGCTATCCAGGATGCCCGCCACCTGACCCGAGGCCAGCACGCCGGCTTCGGTGTTGCCTTCCACGAGACCGGCTTTGAGCAGCATCGGGGTGTTGGCGGCCATCAGCACCTGCGACCAGGTGAGTTCCTTGCCGTGCCGCATCGCCAGTCCGTCTTTGACCATGGTCGGCCAGCTCATCTGCGACATCTTCTTGAACTTCGCCGCGTTGCGGATGGCGGCGCTGAAACCGCGTGCCCGCGAGCCGCTTTCGAGCTTGTTCACCAGTTCAGTGCGCAGCACCCGGTGCGGCATCCCGTCGACCCGGGTGGACACCACGGTGCCGCTCAGGTCGGCGGCAAGGTAGCGCTGCTTGACCGCGTCCGGAACGGTGGAGTCGCTGGTCAACAGGAACCGAGTGCCCATGGCGACGCCGGTCGCGCCGTAGGACAGTGCGGCGGCCAGGCCGCGGCCGTCGAAGAAACCGCCGGCGGCGATCACCTGGACGTCGGTACCGGCGACGGCGTCAAGCACCGATGGAAGAAGCAGTGTGGTGGCTACCGGTCCGGTGTGGCCGCCGCCCTCGCCGCCCTGCACGATCACCGCGTCGGCACCCCAGGACGCGACCTTCTTGGCGTGCTTGGCCGCACCCACCGACGGGATCACCACGGAGCCGGCCTCTTTGAGCTTGGCGATCAACTCGGCCTTGGGGGCCAGCGCGAACGACGCCACCTTGACGCCCTCGCGGATCATCAGGTCCACCCGGTCGCCGGCGTCGGCGCCGTCGGCACGGATGTTGACCCCGAAGGGCTTGTCGGTGGCGGACTTCACCTTCTTGATGGCAGTAGCCAGCTCGTCGATCGTCATGGTCGCCGAGGCCAGGATGCCCAGACCGCCGGCGTTGGCGGTGGCCGAGACCAGTCGGGCGCCGGCCACCCAGCCCATCCCGGTCTGCACCACCGGGTGTTCGATGCCGACCAGTTCGGTCAGCGGGGTCTTCAACCGGCTCATGCTCTGACTTCTTTGTCCCGCAGCGACTTCGGGTCGATGACCTCGCGGATCAGCCGCAGCTCCTCGACCTCAGGCAACCGGGTCGTCACAGCGTCGGCCAGGCCGTGCACCTCGAACGAGGTGTTATCGGTGACCTCGTCGGCGGTGACGCCCGGGTGCAGCGAGACCGCACGCATCTGGTGGTCTGGGCCGTTGAAGTCGAACACCCCGAGGTTGGTCACCACCCCGCCCAGGTTGAAGAACCGGAACGCCGGGTTGGCCGGGTCCACCTTGTCGTAGCCGATGCCCGAGACGATGTCGACGGCCTCGCAGAACACCCGCGACGAGTGAGCGCCCACCCAGTAGCTGGTGGTGTGGTTGATGGTGTTGCCGGGTGCGCCGCGGACTCCGAACATCTGCCGGGTGGGCTGCTGCAGCGGGCCGAACGCCGACAGGTTCTGGTTGCCGTAGCGGTCGATCTGGTTGGCGCCCATGATCACATGGCGCCGGCCCCACGACAGGGTTTCGAAGACCCGGTTGAACGGCATCCAGCCCTCCAACGGCCCGACCTTGCCGATCGCCGGGGTGTCGGCCAGGATGCGGGCCTCCCCGTCGGTGAGCACCAGGTCGGGGGAGAAGGTGAGGCGGGCCAGCCGGGCGCCGACCGACGGCACCGTGGCCATGGGTGAGGCCATGATCTCGCCGGCGTCGCGGAACAGCTCGGCGCAGGCGACGGCGCAGATCTCAGCGCGAGTGGGTGAGTCGGTCATGCTTGTGCCTCCGCTCCGAATGCCTTAACCGCCGCCTGGTAGTCGTCTTCGCTACCGGACAGGTAGGTGGCCTTGAACTCCGCCCAGGTCTCATCGGACTTGGCGGCTTCGGCGTAGTGCCGCTGGAACTTCTCGTCGCGGCCGTAATCGGCTGCCCCGATGGTGAAGTGAGCGCCGCCCGGGGCCGCCACCACCTTGTCCACCATCATCCGGTTGATCACCTGGGTCTGCGGCGACGTGCTGGCGATCAGCTCTTCGGTGGGCACGATCTTCTCCACCGACAGGAACCGGCGCTGTGCCGACATCAGGAACAGGTCGTCGAAGTACGGGTCGATCCCGGTGTAGGCGGCGTTGCCGCGCTCATCGCCGATGTTCATGTGCACGAACGCGGCGTCCAGGTTCAGCGCCGGCATCGCGACCAGGGTCTCGTGCCCGCCCTCAACCGGGTACGGCGACGTGACGGTCTTGAGTTCGCCCTCCCAGAAGTCGATCACCGAGCTGCCCAGCCCGGCACGGATCGGCAGGAACGGCAGCCGCTGGGCGGCGGCCTGCAGCCCGCAGCGCAGCATGCCCTCGTCCATCTCGCGGGCCTCGATGGCACCGGTGGTGCGGGCCTTGGCGAACCACGGGTCGTAGAACGGCGCGGAGTCCAGCGAGACGAAACCGTAGTAGGCCCGGCGCACTTTGCCGGCCGAGCACAGCAGCCCCAGATCCGGTCCGCCGTAGGTGACCACGGTCAGATCCTTGACGTCGGTGCGCAGGATGGCACGGACGAACGCCATCGGCTTACGGCGCGAACCCCAGCCGCCGATACCGATGGTCATGCCGTCGCGCAGTTCGGCGACGGCGTTGTCGAGAGTCGTTACCTTGCTCATTTCTTGGCGCCCTTCTCGGTACCGGCGAACTCGTCGCGGTGCTCGTCGGCGACACCGGAGAGGTTGAGTTCAAAGGTGAAGCCCTGCTCCATGCGGTAGCTGGAGTTGACCTTCTGCACGTCGATGAGGTTGAGGGCTTCCTTGGCCGCCCGGATGACCCGGGTGTCCTTGGACGCAATATCGCGGGCTACCCGCAGCGCGGCCTCGTCGAGCTCGGCGCGCGGCACCACCTCGTGCACCGATCCGTACTGGTGCAGGGTGGCGGCGTTGACGGTGGCCGCGGTGTAGAACAGCCGGCGCATCATGTGCTGCGGCACCAACCGGGAGAGGTGGGTGGCTGCACCGAGGGCGCCGCGCTCCACCTCGGGCAGGCCGAACTTGGCGTCGTCAGAGGCCACGATCACGTCGGCGTTGCCGACCAGGCCGATGCCGCCGCCGACGCAGAAGCCGTTGACCGCGGCGATCACCGGCACCGCGCACTCGTAGACGGCCTTGAATGCCGCGAAGCAACCGCGGTTGGCATCGATCAGGGCGGTGAAGCCCTCGGTGTTCTGCATTTCCTTGATGTCCACACCGGCGTTGAAGCCGCGGCCCTCGGCGCGAAGGATCACCGCGTGGGTGGACATGTCGTTGCCGGCGGCGGTGATGACCTCGCCGAGCTCGAACCAGGCCCGCGACGGCAGGGCATTGACCGGCGGGTAGTCGACGGTGACCGCGACGATCCCCGGTTCGACGGTTTTGGATGTGATCGGCATGGGCGGACTTCCCTGTCGTGTTGGGGCCTTAGATACCTAAGCAAGCACTTGCTTGGTACGCTAGCACAGTGGGTGATGCGATCAACCTCGGATTGACCGGCAAGGTGGTCCTGGTGACCGGCGGAGTGCGCGGCGTCGGCGCGGGCATCAGCGCTGTCTTCGCCGATCAGGGCGCGACGGTGGTGACCTGCGCCCGACGCCCGGTGGACGGCTCGCCGTATGAGTTCCATTCCTGCGACGTCCGCGACGACGACGCGGTGAAGGGCCTGATCGAGGCGATCGTGGCCACCCACGGCCGGATCGACATCGTGGTCAACAACGCCGGCGGGTCTCCGTTCGCACTGGCCGCGGATGCGTCGGCCAACTTCAGTCGCAAGATCATCGAGCTGAATCTGCTGAGCGCCCTGCTGGTTTCGACGCATGCCAACGCGGTCATGCAGAGCCAGGACGGCGGGGGGTCGATCGTCAACATCACCAGTGTCAGCGGCCGACGGCCGTCACCGGGTACCGCCGCCTACGGCGCGGCCAAGGCCGGGGTGGACAGCCTGACCACATCATTGGCCGTCGAATGGGCGCCGAAGGTGCGAGTCAACTCGATCGTGGTCGGCATGGTCGAGACCGAGCAGTCCGAACTGTTCTACGGCGACGCCGATTCGGTGGCCGCCGTCGGCGCTACTGTGCCACTGGGCCGACTGGCTAAACCGTCTGAGATCGGTTGGACGGCAGCATTTTTGAGTTCTGATCTGGCGTCCTATGTCAGTGGCGCCAGCCTGACCGTGCATGGTGGCGGCGAGAAGCCCGCCTACCTCGACGCTTCCAGCGCTAACAAATAAGGAGACAACACACATGGCACTTCTCGACGGCCGCGTGGTCATCGTTACCGGAGCGGGCGGCGGAATCGGCCGGGCGCACGCGCTGGCCTTCGCCGCTGAGGGTGCCCGGGTCGTGGTCAACGACATCGGGGTGGGCCTGGACGGTTCGCCGGCCGGTGGGGGCAGCGCCGCCCAGAACGTGGTCGACGAGATCGTCGCCGCCGGTGGCGAAGCCGTCGCCAACGGCTCGAATGTCGCCGACTGGGGCCAGGCCGAGGCTCTGATCAAGCAGGCTGTCGACACCTACGGCACGCTCGATGTGCTGGTGAACAACGCCGGTATCGTCCGGGACCGCATGTTCGCCAACGCCACCGAAGAGGAATTCGACGCCGTCACCGCGGTGCACCTCAAGGGCCACTTCGCCACCATGAAGCACGCTGCCGCGTACTGGCGGGCCAAGGCCAAGGCCGGCGAAACGGTAGACGCTCGCATCATCAACACCAGCTCGGGCGCGGGCCTGCAGGGCAGTGTCGGGCAGGCCACGTACAGCGCCTCCAAGGCGGGCATCGCCGCGCTGACCCTGGTCGCCGCCGCGGAGATGGGCCGCTACGGCGTCACCGCCAACGCCATCGCCCCGTCGGCGCGGACCCGGATGACCGAGACCGTTTTCGCCGACATGATGAACACTCAAGACCAGGCCTTCGACGCCATGGCCCCGGAGAACGTCAGTCCGCTGGTGGTGTGGCTGGGCAGTGTCGAGTCGCGTGACGTGACCGGCAAGGTCTTCGAGGTCGAAGGCGGCAAGATCCGAGTCGCCGAGGGTTGGGCGCACGGCCCGCAGGCCGACAAGGGCTCCCGTTGGGATCCCGCCGAGCTGGGTCCGGTCGTCACCGATCTGCTGGCCAAGGCGCGGACACCGGTGCCGGTATACGGGGCCTGAGAGCCGGTAGGCCAAGAGGCCTGAAGGGCCCGTAGACCACCCCAAGAGGCCGTTGCGAGGACCAGCAGTTTTATACGCTGGCGTCAATAATGTGATAAACACGTTGCAGGACAACAGAGCGTAGTTGCCCGAGCCACATCGGGAACCAACGTAATCTTTCAGCTGCACTTGGTTTGGGCCCAGTAGTTTCGCAACTAGTGTTCTAGCTGGAGGTTTTGTGTTGTTGAGCGAGGTGCCGGACAGTTCGCGCGCGGCACCACGGCGCCGACGACACCCACACCCTCAGGAAGGCGTACCGAATTTCGCGTGGCCCACTTTTGGCCTCGCGGTTGGCGCTTTGGCGGTGTTCGTTTTCGTGGCCGTCGGGGTGGCTCGCGGAGCCATTCCGGCCTGGGTGGGCATCCCGCTGAGCGCCCTGGTCACATACGTGATGTTCTCGGTGGCGCACGAAGCCCTGCACCACTCTTTTTGTTCGGCGCGATGGGCCAATGCGGTGGTTGGCCGGGTGGCCTGGGTGTTCGTGGCGCCGTCGTTCTCGTTGCCGTCGTTCGGCTATGTGCACGGCGAGCATCACCGCCACACCAACGACGCTGACCGTGACCCGGACATGTTTGCCACTCACGCTCCCACCTGGCAGCTGCCGTTCCGCTGGGCACTGATGGATGTCTTCTACGCATGCTGGTACACCCGCAGGCTGTGGGGTCGGATGCAGCGTGATTGGCGGCGCCCGGCGGCCGAGCTCGGCGAAACAGCGGTGGCGCTCTCAGTAACGACCGCGATTGCCGTCGCGGCAATCGTCACCGATCACTTCTGGTTGCTTGCGGTTGTCGTGTTGATCCCGCAGCGCATCGCTATCTTCGTCATCGCGGCGGCGTTCGACTGGCTGCCGCATAACGGGCTCGCGGCGACGCAGCGAGAAAACATGTACCGTGCCAGCCGAGTCCGGGCCGGGATGGAATGGCTACTGGCACCGCTCATGCTGTCCCAGAATTACCACCTGATACACCATCTGCACCCGTGGTTGCCGTTTTATCGCTACCTTCCCGCGTGGCGGCGCAACGAGGACCTCTATCTGGAGCACAGCGTCGCTGTCACCACCCTGCTGGGCCGGGAACTGGACGCCGACGAGTTCCGGCGGTGGAAGAACTGGGAGCACGTCAGTCCCGAAGCTCCACCGGTCTAACAACTTCGCCGGTAAGGCTGCGCTGGCGATAGGCCAGTGGATCACATATGACGCGCCGCTTCTTGGGCGAGTTGCAAGCGGGACGAGATATCCAGCTTGGTGTAGATGTGGTTCAGGTGGGAATGCACGGTCCGCGGCGAGATGCCCAGCTTCGAGGCGATGTCTTTGTCGCGAAGGCTAGCGCTGACGAGCTGAATGACGTTGTGCTCGGCCGGGGTCAGCGAGGCCCAGCCGCTCGCCGGGCGCTTAGGCTCACCATTGCCTCCGCACGCGTACGCGATGGCGTCAGCCGTCGACAACCCCGAACCCGCTTTCCAGAGGCGATCAAAATCCTTCTGTGGCATCGCTTCTCGTAGCGCATTGACTGCGTCGGTGTATTCGGTGTTGTAGATCTTGGCGCGGACTGCGCCGGTGCGATCGCGGGTGCCGGCTGCCGAGCCGAACAACCGTACTGCGCGATGGTGCTGCTCTGCAGCGCAGGCCAGTGTTGCCAGCGATTCGATCAGATCGGGGACGGCCAGATAACCCTCGGTTTCTGCCGCGATCGTCAACGCGTCACGCGCGTCCCGCTCGGCCTGCTTCAGTTCGCCCTCGGCCATCGCCACCCGGGCTCGTATCTGCAGCAGCAATATCCGTTGGAATCCGGACCCCACCGCAAGCGCTTCGTCGGCCAGATGGCGCGCCGTGACCAGGTCACCGGACGCTAACGCGGCCCTGGCGACCGGATTGCCGTTTATCGCCCACAGTTGCGGCAGTGGACACGCATCAAACGCCGCCGCACCGGCGCCGAGTGCGCCGGCGGCATCTCCGGCGGCCAGTGACACGTCCACCACCGTCCCGAAGCTAACGGCACGGTGGAAATCGATGAGGTCCGCGGCGGCCTCGACGCATGCATCCGCCGCGGCTCGCGCCCCGCGGGTGTCTCCTTGGCACGCAAGGGCTTCGGCCAGGACCGCCAGACTCTGGGTGCTGAACAAGGGATCGTGCGCCGCCTCGGCTTCGACTGCCACGTTCCGGACGTGCGCGACGGCTTTGGTGAGTTCGCCGCGGTGAAGATGGGTCAACCCCAGACACAGACGGCACAGGCGCGAAACCGACCAGTCGCCGACGGCGTCGGCGAGGGCCTGTCCTCTTTTCGCGGCCGCGCGCGTGATGGTCAAGTCCCCAGCCACAAAGGCGGAATAGGCCTGCACTCCGTAGATCTGGCTCAATCGCCAGTCGTCGTTCAAAGCGGGAGACAGCTCGATGGCCCGGTCGAAGTAGGGCAGGGCGAGTTCGGGGCTGTAACTACAGGTGAAACCGCAGGCTGCCAGCGACCAGGCGAGCAGAGCGGGGTCATCGAGGCGCCGCGCGATGGAGACCGCCTGCTCGGCCTGGTCGACCTGGCCGTAATTCCCGGTCAATGCCTCGAAGATGGCTTTATCGGCAAGAGCGCGCGCACGCGCGGCAGGCGGCAGCGCGGCGGGTGCGGCGAGGACGGCGTCGAACCACGCCACTCCCTCCAAGGTCCGGCTATGGATCCACAGCGGGAATAACGATGCGGCAAGGCGCGCGGCAAGGTCGATATCGCCATGCGCACGACTCCAATTGAAGGCAGCCCTGAGGTTGTCGATCTCCAGCTCCGCTTGCTCGAAATCCCACCCGTAACCGGCGGCCGCCTTGGCTTCGAACAGAGCCGTGTAGTGATCACGATGGCGCGCCTGGATGGTCTCGGACTCCCCGGATTGCTCCAGCTTTTCCAGGGCGTACTGCTGCACTGTCTGCAACATCCCGAAGCGCGTCGCTTCCCCGGTGCTGTCGGCCACTAATAGCGACTTATCCACCAACTGGGTGACCTTGTCGATCACCTGGCCGCGCGGGAGATCGGTATCGCCGGCGACAGCATGCGCGGCGTCCAGGTCGAATCCGCCGACGAACGGCGCCAGCCGGCGAAACACCACGCGTTCGGATTCGCTCAGCAAGTCATGCGACCAGTCCTCTGAGGCGCGCAACGTCTGTTGTCGCGGCACCACTGTGCGCGCACCGCCGGTCAACAGCTGGAATCGCTCGCGTAGCCCGTCCGCTATCTCGGTGAGTGACAACGCCCGAACCCGTGTCGCCGCGAGCTCGATCGCCAACGGCACCCCGTCCAGACGCCGACAGATCTCGGCTACCAACGCGGCATCATCATTGGTGTCGGTAAAACCCGGTCGGACCAACCGAGCGCGCTGCCGGAACAACTCGACGGCCTCGTCGACCAGCGAGAGCGACGGAGTCGTCCAGGTCACCTCACCCGCCACCCCGATCGGTTCCCGACTAGTCGCCAGGATCGTCAGTCCCGCACTGGCGCCCAACAGCGTGGCGGTGAGCTGCGCGCAGGCATCCAGCAGATGCTCGCAGTTGTCCAGTACCAACAACAGGTGCCGGTCTGGGATGAAGCGCATGGGGGAATCAGCCGGGGATCGGTCCGGCCGATCGGGCAGGCCCAGCGTATGCGTTACGCGCTCGGGTACCAGGTCTGGATCAGTGATCGGTGACAGATCGACGCACCATGCGCCGTCGCGGTACTGGTCGGCCAACTCGTCGGCCAGTTGCAGCGCCAACCGGGTCTTGCCTACTCCTCCGGTGCCGGTCAACGTCACCAGACGGTTGTCGGCCACGAGACGCCGCAGCTCGGCCAACTCGGCCTCGCGTCCGACAAAACTCGTCAGCGGTGTCGGGAAATGTGGCTCGGCCACCGATTTTCCGGTTCGAAGCGGCGGAAAGTCGCCGACGAGGTCGCGGTGACAGAGCTGCGCCACGCGCTCCGGATACGGTATGCCGCGCAGCCGGTGAACACCCAGATCGACCAGCCAGGCCTCCAACGGCAGCCAATCAGCCGTCAGCTGCTGCGCAGTCTCCGACAAGACCGTCTGACCAGCATGGGCCAGGTCGCATAACCGCGCGGCGCGGTTCACGAGCGACCCGGGGTACGTGCTCGATTCGACCAGCGGTACCTCGTCGGCGTGCACCGCGATCCGCGGCCGGATTGGTGCCGAAGGCGTGCGCTGCAACGCCATAGCGCAAGCCACCGCGTCACTGGCATCGGCGAACCCGGCGGCGAACCGGTCGCCGTAGTCCTGCTCGATCAGACGGACACCGCGGTGGGCGGCAACCGACTCGGCCAGCGTGCGCTCCAGCCACTCGAGGGCGGTCGATAGCGACTCCGTCCCCGGCTGCCACTGTGGTCGAGTGCCCCCGCCGTCGACCACCAAGACCGTCCGCGCTACGGCGGACGGGAAACCTGCCTCGCTTGCGTTCGACAAGATGTACCGTCCCTTAAAGGTCACAATGCTCGCGCAAGCGGCCAGCACTCCTTCCCAGGATGGATGACCTGCGCAGCGGTACCTCTTGTTTCCCGACCATTACGCATTTGTACCGACACTTCTCGGGGCGCGCCACCGGTCGATTTTGGGCACTCTTACCGATGCTGTTCGAGGGCGCGCCGCGGACAGTGGCAGGGACGGGCTGTGCGTGCCTACTGCGCGCTGGACAGTGAACCTTCTTCGTAGGTGACCAGCTGTTCGCGAGCTGCCGATCGAGGGCAGCGGCGGTAAGGACCAGAGACAGCGGCCCGCTGTGGCCGTGGTCACGCCGGCGCGAAACGAGTCGCGTTCATTCGGCGTCTTGCAGCCACAATTTGGCGACTCCAGCAAATCTTTAATGGACCATTTCTATGGTATGAGCGCTCCTGTCAATAGCTTCCAAAAGCTAGGCAGGTACAACCACTCATTAAAATTACCTATGCAACAGTTAAAGCATCTAGAAAATGCGCTGAACTACCGAATGTGACGAGCGTCGCACGTCTGTGATCAATGTCTCAAAATCGCGCTCACCAGCATATTTGTCATGACATAGCGAGTCACAGAATATGCGTAAATGTGGCCTCCAGCACAGTTCTGTCTTTTCGAGTTGTCGATTTGTGGACCCAAGGCCATAATTCGAACCTTCGCGAACCCTTAGTAGAAACTGTTGAGAGGTTGTTCCCATGCGTCGGCGGGTGTCTAGCAAATTTGGTCGTTCGGCGAGTGAGGGCGTGGTGCGGCGTCGCGTTGTAGGGGCGTCGAGTTCGGTGGCGACGTTCTTGGCTTTTGGGATGTCGCCGTTGGCGGTGGTCCCGGTGGCGCACGCCGATGGTTTCGAGGATCTGCTGGATCCAGGGTTTTGGGCCGGTTGGGCGGTACCGGGGCCGGCGGCGGGGGAGAACTTTCTCTACAGCGCGTTCGAGCAGTTCGATCTGGCGGTGTCGGGGTCCTACCACAGTGATCTGTATCTGCCGCTGTACAACCTGACGCAGGATTTCATCGCGGGTAACGAGCAGCTGTTGGCGCTGATCAACCAGCCGTTTGTGGACCTGTTCGGCCGGGATTTGATCGGTAACGGTGTTGATGGGTTCACCGGTTCCAATGACTCGTTGTTCGGTAGTACGGGGTGGTTCGGTGACCTCGGTGATGGCGGCTTCTTGTTCGGCGATGGTGGCGCCGGAACCGACGGGGTGGCCGGGATCCTGGGCGGCGCCGGTGGTGTCGGCGGGGACGCCGGCATGTTCGGCAATGGTGGCGTCGGTGGTGCGGGCGTCGAGGGCGGCGATGGCGGCGCCGGCGGCCTGGGTGGCTGGTTGTTCGGTGATGGTGGTGCCGGTGGCGTGGGCGGGGCTTCGGTCGATGCCGTGCTGGCCGGCGGTAATGGTGGCGCCGGTGGCGATGTCGCGGGCCTGATCGGATTCGGCGGGGCTGGCGGTGCTGGTGGCGCCGGCGCGGTGGGTACTGCAGGCACGGCAGGCATTGATGGTGTCTTGGGGGCGCTGAACGGCGCTGCTGGTGGTGACGGCCTAACCGGCGGGCTGGGCGGCAATGGCGGTGCTGGTGGTGCGGCTGGGTTTGTGCTGGGGCTCGGTGGTATTGGTGGCGCCGGTGGCGCCGGTGGTGTGGGCGGCACCGGTGGCGCCGGTGGCGCTGGGGGCGTAAGCCTTGATGGCCTCGGCGGCAATGGTGGTGGCGGTGGGCTCGGCGGCGATGGTGGTGCCGGCGGCCGGGGTGGTGTCGGTGGTATCGGTGGGCATTTCGGTGCCGCCGGTGATGGCGGTGCTGGTGGCAATGCGGGGGCTGCCGGCGATGGTGGCGCCGGTGGTGTCGGTGGTGATGGTGCTCTCGGTGGTGGTGATGGCGGCGTTGGTGGTCAGGGCGGCCAGATCGGTACCACCGTCGGCGCTGGTGGTGCTGCTGGCGACAAGTTCATGGCCTGGATGTGGGGCAACGCCGGGCGCCCGGGTGTCGACGGACAGCTGCCGACCGGGACCAGTGGCAATGGCGGGGCAGGTGGTGCGGGGGGTCACGGCACCGGTGCCCTGGCCAACGGTGACGGCGCTTCCGGTGGCGCTGGTGGGGCCGGTGGCAATGGTGGCGCTTACGGCAGTGGCGGCATGGGTGGGCTCGGCGGTGACGGTGCTGTTGGTGTCACCGGTGCTGATGGGGCGCAGCCCGGTGCCGCGGGGATCAACGGTGGTGCCGGCGGTCACGGCGGTGCCGGTGGCGCTGGCGGTTCCGGTGGATCGCTGGTCGGTAACGCCGGCAGTGGTGGTGCCGGTGGTAAGGGTGCTGCCGGTGGTGGCGGCGGCGCTGGTGCGCAAGGCGCGGCGGGCTCGTTCGACGATGGCGGCGACGGCAATGGTGGCGCCGGCGGTGACGCTGGCAGTGGTGGTGCCGGCGGTTCCGGTGGTGCCGGTGGTGCGGCGGGAACCGCTGAGCACGGTGCGGCTGGTAGTGCGGGCGCCGGTGGCGCCGCAGGTGACG
The DNA here is from genome assembly GCF_963378105.1 of Mycolicibacter sp. MU0102. Lineage (NCBI taxonomy): Bacteria > Bacillati > Actinomycetota > Actinomycetes > Mycobacteriales > Mycobacteriaceae > Mycobacterium > Mycobacterium holstebronense. The sequence continues at coordinate 4,141,750 of NZ_OY726398.1, read as the reverse complement.
GCGGTAATGCAGGTCAGGCCGGTGCCGGCGGTGCCGGTGCTGAGGGCATCGAGGGGCACCGTGATGGCGGCAATGGTGGCGCCGGTGGTGCCGGCGGTGGTTTCGGCGCCGCAGGCGCCGGTGGCGCCAATGGCGATGGCAGTGGCGGCGCTGCCGATGGGCTCGATGGCGCCGGCAGTGCGGGTGGCCACGGTGGGGCCGGTGGCCGTGGAGCCTTGGGCGCCAACGGTGTTGGCGATGACATCGACGGCATTGCCGGTGGTCACGGCGGGGCGGGTGGTGATGGCGGCGCCGGTGGTCTCAATGCGGACGGCTCCCAGGCCGCCTTCGGTGATGGTGGCGCTGGTGGTGATGGTGGCGCCGGCGGCAACGGTCTTAACGGGTTCAACGGTGATGCCCCCGGCGCCGATGGGACCAACGCCGGTAACGGTGGCGCGGGCGGTAATGGTGGCGCCGGTGGCAACGGGGCAACCGACGGCGCGCACGGCATCGGCGGGCTTGGTGGCAACGGCGGCAACGGCGGCTACGGCGCCGACGGCGGCGATGGAGCAAACGGTGATGCCGAGCACTCCGAGGGTTATGCCGGCCAGGACGGTGGCGCCGGCGGTGACGCCGGTAAGGGCGGTGCCGGTGGCGATAGCGGCGGGGGCAACCACGCCGCTGCCGGTAGTGACGGCATAGCAGGAGCCGGTGGTAACGGCGGCAACGGTGGCACCGGTATCGACGGTGCCAACGGCAGCGCTGAAAATATTGATGGCAGTGCGGGCTTCGCCGGTGGCGCGGGCGGCAACGGTGGTGCGGGTGGTCTGAACACCGACGGCAGCCAGGCCGCAACCGGCAACGGTGGCACCGGCGGTGCCGGTGGCCGCGGCGGCAACGGGTTCAACGGCACCAACGGCGATACCCCAGGTGCTGACGGCACCCGCGGCGGCAACGGCGGTGCCGGTGGGGCAGGCGGTGCTGGTGGCGTCGGCACGGTTGAGGGTGCCCACGGTGTCGGTGGCGTCGGAGGCAACGCGGGTAACGGTGGCAGCGGCGCCGACGGTGCCAATGGCGCCAACGGCGACGCTGAGCATCAGGCGGGCTACGTCGGCCAAGACGGTGGTGCCGGGGGCGACGCAGGCAAGGGCGGGGTCGGTGGTGACAGCGGCAACGGCAACCATGCCGCCAATGGCGCCGACGGCCAAGCCGGCGCCGGCGGGAACGGCGGAATCGGTGGTACCGGTCTCGACGGGGCCAACGGCACCGCGCAGGACCCCGACGGAACGGCTGGTGGCGCCGGTGGTGCCGGCGGTAACGGCGGCGCGGGCGGTCTGAATGTCGACGGTTCGAGCGCGGCAACCGGCAATGGTGGTGCCGGCGGCGCTGGTGGCCGTGGCGGTAGTGGTTTGACTGGCGTCAACGGTGACGAGCCGGGCGCCGACGGCACCCGCGGCGGCAACGGCGGGGCCGGCGGTGCTGGCGGTGTCGGTGGCACCGGTACGGCGACCGGTGCACACGGCGTCGGCGGTGTCGGTGGCAACGGCGGCAACGGTGGTAACGGCGCGGGCGGCGGCAATGGTGCTGCCGGCGACGCGGAGCACCAGGCCGGTTACGCCGGCCAGGACGGTGGCTCGGGGGGCGACGCCGGCAAGGGCGGGGCCGGTGGCGACAGCGGAAACGGCAATTACGCCGCCGCCGGCGCCGGTGGTCTCGGTGGTCTCGGTGGTGACGGCGGCGCTGGTGGCGCCGGGCTGTCTGGCGTGAATGGCACCGCGGAGCACGTCGACGGCACCTCGGGTGCCGATGGTGGAGTGGGCGGTAACGGCGGCGCGGGCGGCCTCAACGCCGACGGCTCGCAGGCCGCGACCGGTAATGGCGGCGCCGGTGGTGCCGGCGGCATCGGCGGTAACGGATTCAACGGCAGCAACGGCACCGCTCCGGGTGCCGCCGGCACCGACGCCGGTAACGGCGGTCCCGGCGGTAACGGCGGCGTCGGCGGCACCGGCGCCAATGCCGGCGCTCATGGCGCCGGCGGCGCGGGCGGTAACGGCGGCAACGGTGGAAATGGCGCCAACGGAGCCAATGGCGCGAACGGCGATGCCCAGCACATGGACGGCTACGCCGGTGAAGAGGGCGGTGCCGGCGGTGCCGGCGGTGCCGGCGGTGCCGGCGGCTCGAGCGGCGGCGGCAACTACGCCTCCAACGGCGGTGACGGTGCCGGTGGCTACGGCGGCAACGGCGGGGTCGGCGGCAACGCCTTCCACGGCGCGGACGGCGATGCTAGCCACCAAGACGGTTTCGACGGCGGCAACGGTGGTGCCGGTGGTGCGGGCGGTAACGGCGGCGCCGGTGGTGGCACGACCGGTATCGGCGGACGCGCAGGCGATGGCGGTGGTGGCGGCCAGGCCGGTAACGGCGGCGCCGGTGCGGACGGAACGGCGGATAACCCGGACGGCGGCAACGGCGGACAAGGCGGAAACGTCGGTGTCGGCGGTGCGGGCGGCACCGGCGGCACGGGCGGAACAGCCGGTGCCAACGGCAATGCGGGTACCTCGCCCAACAGCGGCGGCAACGGTGGTAAGGGCGGTGCCGGTTACGACGCTGCGAGCGATCCTGGTGCTGCGCCGGGGACGGCCGGTGGCAATGGTGGTGCCGGTGGCGCTGCCGGTGATCACGGCAATGGTGGTGCCGGCGGTAACGGCGGTAACGGTGCTGCGGGCACCGATGGCGCCGACAGCACCGGTGTGGGCATTGCTGGCTCGGGTGGCACCGCGGGTGGTGCCGGCGGCTCCGGTGGCGCCGGTGGTGCTGGTGGCTCGGTGGTCGGTGCTGGTGGTGCCGGTGGTCTGGGCGGCAACGGTGGCGATGGCGGTCAAGGTGGTGCTGGTTACGACGGTGCGGACGCGACCGCGCCCGGTGGTGACGGTGGTGCCGGTAGTAACGGTGGCGATGGTGGCGCCGGCGGTGCGGCCGGTTCCGGTGGCGCCGGCGGCACGGCGACCAACGGTGCCGCGGGTGGCAACGGCAACGGCGGTGACGGTGGTAAGGGCGGCAATGCCGGTGCGGCCGGTAACGGTGGCGACGGCGCCGACGGCAATGCTTCGAACCCCAACGGCGGTCAGGGTGGCCAAGGTGGCGACACCGGCACGGTCGGTGCCGGTGGTGCCGGGGGAAAGGCCGGTAGTGGCGGCGCTTCGGGCACTGGCACTGGCGGCGGCGATGGCGCGGACGGCGCCGCCCCGATCAGCGGTCATGGTGGCAACGGCGGTACCGGTTACGACGCGGCCGGTGACCCGGCCGCTGCGCCGGGGACGGCCGGTGGCAATGGTGGCGCCGGTGGCGCTGCCGGTGATCACGGCAATGGTGGTGCCGGTGGTAACGGTGGTAACGGTGCCGCGGGTACCGATGGCGCCGACAGCACAGGTGTGGGCATTGATGGCTCGGATGGCACCGCCGGTGGCGCAGGCGGCTCCGGCGGCGCCGGTGGCACCGGCGGTTCGACGGTCGGTGCTGGTGGTGCCGGTGGTCTGGGGGGCAACGGTGGCGACGGTGGCTCCGGTGGCCAGGGCTTCGATGGTGCTGACGCGACTGCACCCGGCGGTAGCGGTGGTACGGGTAGTAACGGTGGCGATGGTGGCGCCGGTGGCGCGGCCGGTGCCGGTGGTGCTGGCGGCACGGCAACCAACGGTGCTGCCGGTGGCAACGGCAACGGTGGTGACGGCGGCCAGGGCGGTGACGCCGGAGCGGCCGGTAACGGTGGCCAGGGAGCTGACGGGGATGCATCGAACCCCAACGGCGGTCAGGGCGGTCAGGGTGGCGACACCGGCACGGTCGGTGCCGGTGGTGCCGGCGGTAAGGCCGGCAGTGGCGGCGCTTCGGGCACTGGCACTGGCGGCGCCGACGGCGCGGACGGCGCGGATGCACCGGCTAGCGGTAACGGCGGTGCCGGTGGCGACGGCTACACCTCGACCGACGGTTCGGTCAACGGCGGAAATGGTGGCGCCGGTGGTGACGCAGGTGGCGACGGCAGCGGTGGTGCCGGCGGTAAGGGTGGCGACGGAAACAACGGTGGAGCCGGCGGTGCAGGTGGTGCCGGCGGTACCAACTCGGGCAACGGAGGCAACGGCGCCGACGGTGGAAACAGCACCGGCACTGGCGACGGTGGCGCGGGCGGCGCGGGCGGAAACGCCGGCAACAACGGCAACGGCGGCGACGCCGGCCACGGCGGCGAGGGAAGCCAGACCGGTTCGGGCGGCAACGGTGGCGCTGGTGGTAGCGGCGGCGCCGAGACCGGTGACGGCGGTAACGGCGGTGACGGCGGCAAGGGCGGCGTGACCGGCGGCGACGGCGGCGCCGGCGGTAATGCCGGAGCGGTCGGCAATGGCGGTGACGCCGGCAACGGCGGCGACGGTCTAGCCGGCCAGGACGGCGAAGACGGCGACGTTCCCGGTGAAGCTGGTGGTGCTGGTGACGCGGGTGGTTCCGGTGGTCGTGGTGGCGCTGGTGGTTCCGGTGGGTCGGTGTCGGGTAACGGTGGCGCCGGTGGTGCTGGTGGTTCCGGTGCCGCCGGTGGTGCCGGTGGCGATGGCGCTACCGGTGAGGCTGGCACGTTCGTTGGTGGCGGTGACGGTCACGGTGGCACCGGTGGTGCCGCGGGTGCCGGCGGCAAGGGTGGCGATGGCGGTGCCGGTGGTGCCGGTGGTTCGGCTACCAATGGCAGTGCTGGCGGCCAGGGCGCTGGCGGTAATGCCGGCGATGGTGGTGATGCGGGTAAGGCCGGCGACGGTGGTAACGGTGCTACCGGTACCGCGGGCAACACGACCGGCGGTAACGGCGGTGATGGTGGTGCGCTGGCCAACGGTGGCGCTGGTGGAACCGGTGGTTCCGGTTCGTCGGCGGGTGCTGACGGTTCTGCTGGTGGCGACTCCGATGCCCACGGTGCGCAGGGCAATGGTGGTAACGGTGGCGCCGGGTACGACGCGGCCGGTGACCCGGCTGCGGCCTCGGGTGCCAACGGTGGTGATGGTGGTGCCGGCGGTAACGGCAGCGCGATCGGTAACGGCGGCGCCGGCGGTGCGGGTGGTAACGGCAAGGTCGGCAACGCCGGCACTGATGGCGCCGCTGACTCCGGTGAAGCTGGTGGTGCTGGTGACGCGGGTGGTTCCGGTGGTCGTGGTGGCGCTGGTGGTTCCGGTGGGTCGGTGTCGGGTAACGGTGGCGCCGGTGGTGCTGGTGGTTCCGGTGCCGCCGGTGGTGCCGGTGGCGATGGCGCTACCGGTGAGGCTGGCACGTTCGTTGGTGGCGGTGACGGTCACGGTGGCACCGGTGGTGCCGCGGGTGCCGGCGGCAAGGGTGGCGATGGCGGTGCCGGTGGTGCCGGTGGTTCGGCTACCAATGGCAGTGCTGGCGGCCAGGGCGCTGGCGGTAATGCCGGCGATGGTGGTGATGCGGGTAAGGCCGGCGACGGTGGTAACGGTGCTACCGGTACCGCGGGCAACACGACCGGCGGTAACGGCGGTGATGGTGGTGCGCTGGCCAACGGTGGCGCTGGTGGAACCGGTGGTTCCGGTTCGTCGGCGGGTGCTGACGGTTCTGCTGGTGGCGACTCCGATGCCCACGGTGCGCAGGGCAATGGTGGTAACGGTGGCGCCGGGTACGACGCGGCCGGTGACCCGGCTGCGGCCTCGGGTGCCAACGGTGGTGATGGTGGTGCCGGCGGTAACGGCAGCGCGATCGGTAACGGCGGCGCCGGCGGTGCGGGTGGTAACGGCAAGGTCGGCAACGCCGGCACTGATGGCGCCGCTGACTCCGGTGAAGCTGGTGGTGCTGGTGACGCGGGTGGTTCCGGTGGTCGTGGTGGCGCTGGTGGTTCCGGTGGGTCGGTGTCGGGTAACGGTGGCGCCGGTGGTGCTGGTGGTTCCGGTGCGGCCGGTGGTGCCGGTGGCGATGGCGCTACCGGTGAGGCTGGCACGTTCGTTGGTGGCGGTGACGGTCACGGTGGCACCGGTGGTGCCGCGGGTGCCGGCGGCAAGGGTGGCGATGGCGGTGCCGGTGGTGCCGGTGGTTCGGCTACCAATGGCAGTGCTGGCGGCCAGGGCGCTGGCGGTAATGCCGGCGATGGTGGTGATGCGGGTAAGGCCGGCGACGGTGGTAACGGTGCTACCGGTACCGCGGGCAACACGACCGGCGGTAACGGCGGTGATGGTGGTGCGCTGGCCAACGGTGGCGCTGGTGGAACCGGTGGTTCCGGTTCGTCGGCGGGTGCTGACGGTTCTGCTGGTGGCGACTCCGATGCCCACGGTGCGCAGGGCAATGGTGGTAACGGTGGCGCCGGGTACGACGCGGCCGGTGACCCGGCTGCGGCCTCGGGTGCCAACGGTGGTGATGGTGGTGCCGGCGGTAACGGCAGCGCGATCGGCAACGGTGGCGCCGGTGGTGCGGGTGGTAACGGCAAGGTCGGCAACGCCGGCACTGATGGCGCCGCTGACTCCGGTGAAGCTGGTGGTGCTGGTGACGCGGGTGGTTCCGGTGGTCGTGGTGGCGCTGGTGGTTCCGGTGGGTCGGTGTCGGGTAACGGTGGCGCCGGTGGTGCTGGTGGTTCCGGTGCGGCCGGTGGTGCCGGTGGCGATGGCGCTACCGGTGAGGCTGGCACGTTCGTTGGTGGCGGTGACGGTCACGGTGGCACCGGTGGTGCCGCGGGTGCCGGCGGCAAGGGTGGCGATGGCGGTGCCGGTGGTGCCGGTGGTTCGGCTACCAATGGCAGTGCTGGCGGCCAGGGCGCTGGCGGTAATGCCGGCGATGGTGGTGATGCGGGTAAGGCCGGCGACGGTGGTAACGGTGCTACCGGTACCGCGGGCAACACGACCGGCGGTAACGGCGGTGATGGTGGTGCGCTGGCCAACGGTGGCGCTGGTGGAACCGGTGGTTCCGGTTCGTCGGCGGGTGCTGACGGTTCTGCTGGTGGCGACTCCGATGCCCACGGTGCGCAGGGCAATGGTGGTAACGGTGGCGCCGGGTACGACGCGGCCGGTGACCCGGCTGCGGCCTCGGGTGCCAACGGTGGTGATGGTGGTGCCGGCGGTAACGGCAGCGCGATCGGCAACGGTGGCGCCGGTGGTGCCGGCGGTACGGGTGCTGATGGTGCTGCGGGTATCACCGATGGCACCGGTACCGGCACTGATGGCGGTAACGCGGGTGCTGGTGGCTCCGGTGGTGCTGGCGGTAAGGGCGGCTCCCAATCTGGTGACGGTGGCGTCGGCGGTGCTGGTGGTGCTGGCGGCGTCGGCGGTGCCGGTGGCTCCGGTGTTGACGGCTCGACCGGTGACAATGCGGTGGCGGGCAGCGGCGGCGACGGCACCGATGGTGGCCACGGCGGTAACGGTGGCGGCGGTGGCCTCGGTGGCAACGGTGGCGCTGGCGGTGCTGGTGGCTCGGCGACCAACGGCAAGGCCGGTGAGCAGGGTGTCGGTGGTGTTGGTGGCGACGGTGGTAGTGCCGGTGCTGCTGGTAACGGTGGCGACGGTGGTGCCGGTGCTGGCGGCGGCAATGGTGCAACTGCGGGCAGCGGTGGTGCCGGTGGTGACGGTGGCGAGCGCGGTACTGCTGGCGCTGGTGGCCAGGGCGGCAGCGGTGCCGGCGGTGCGGCTGCGGACGGTTCCCAGGGCGCTGATGCTGCTGGTACCGGTAACGGCGGTAAGGGCGGTGACGGCGGTAACGGCGAGGGCGTGAGTGGTCAGGCCGGCGGCGACGGCGGCCGCGGCGGCAATGCCGGGACTGTCGGTGACGGTGGCGCTGGTGGTGCCGGTGGTACGGGTGCTGATGGTGCTGCGGGTATTACCGATGGCACCGGTACCGGCACTGATGGCGGTAACGCGGGTGCTGGTGGCTCCGGTGGTGCTGGCGGTAAGGGCGGCTCCCAATCTGGTGACGGTGGCGTCGGCGGTGCTGGTGGCGCTGGTGGCGTCGGCGGTGCCGGTGGTGCCGGGGTCGATGGTTCGGTTGGTGACGATGCTGCGGCGGGCAGTGGCGGCGACGGCACCGATGGTGGCCACGGTGGCAATGGCGGTACTGGTGGTGCGGGTGGTCACGGTGGCGCTGGCGGCGCTGGTGGTTCGGCGACCAACGGCAAGGCCGGTGAGCAGGGTGTCGGTGGTGTTGGTGGCGACGGTGGTAGTGCCGGTGCTGCTGGTAACGGTGGCGACGGTGGTGCCGGTGCTGGCGGCGGCAATGGTGCAACTGCGGGCAGCGGTGGTGCCGGTGGTGACGGTGGCGAGCGCGGTACTGCTGGCGCTGGTGGCCAGGGCGGCAGCGGTGCCGGTGGAGCGGCCGCTGACGGCCAGCAGGGTGCTGAGGCGGTTGGTACCGGCAATGGCGGTAAGGGCGGTGACGGCGGTAACGGCGAGGGCGTGAGTGGTCAGGCCGGCGGCGACGGTGGTCAGGGCGGCGACGCCGGGACTGTCGGTGACGGTGGCGCTGGTGGTGCCGGTGGTACGGGTGCTGATGGTGCTGCGGGTATCACGGATGGTTCCGGTAATGGCACCGATGGTGCTGATGCGGGTGCTGGTGGCTCCGGTGGTGCTGGCGGTAAGGGCGGCTCCCAATCTGGTGACGGTGGCGTCGGCGGTGCTGGTGGCGCTGGTGGCGTCGGCGGTGCCGGTGGTGCCGGGGTCGATGGTTCGGTTGGTGACGATGCTGCGGCGGGCAGTGGCGGCGACGGCACCGATGGTGGCGACGGTGGCAATGGCGGTACTGGTGGTGCGGGTGGTCACGGTGGTGACGGCGGCGCTGGTGGTTCGGCGACCAACGGCAAGGCCGGTGAGCAGGGTGTCGGTGGTGTTGGTGGCGACGGTGGTAGTGCCGGTGCTGCTGGTAACGGTGGCGATGGTGGCCGCGGTGCTGGTGGCGGCGGCAATGCGACCGCTGGTGCCGGTGGTGCCGGTGGCGACGGCGGCGAGCGCGGTACTGCTGGCGCTGGTGGCCAGGGCGGCAGTGGTGCCGGTGGAGCGGCCGCTGACGGCCAGCAGGGTGCTGAGGCGGTTGGTACCGGCAATGGCGGTAAGGGCGGTGACGGCGGCAACGGCGAGGGCGTGAGTGGTCAGGCCGGCGGCGACGGTGGTCAGGGCGGCGACGCCGGGACTGTCGGAGACGGTGGCGCTGGTGGTGCTGGTGGTACGGGTGCTGGTGGTGCTGCGGGTATCACGGATGGTTCCGGTAATGGCACCGATGGTGCTGATGCGGGTGCTGGTGGCTCCGGTGGTGCTGGCGGTAAGGGCGGCTCACTGTCGGGTGATGGCGGTGTCGGCGGTGCTGGTGGCGCTGGTGGCGTCGGCGGTGCCGGTGGTGCCGGGGTCGATGGTTCGGTTGGTGACGATGCTGCGGCGGGCAGTGGCGGCGACGGCACCGATGGTGGCGACGGTGGCAATGGCGGTACTGGTGGTGCGGGTGGTCACGGTGGTGACGGCGGCGCTGGTGGTTCGGCGACCAACGGCAAGGCCGGTGAGCAGGGTGTCGGTGGTGTTGGTGGCGACGGTGGTAGTGCCGGTGCTGCTGGTAACGGTGGCGATGGTGGCCGCGGTGCTGGTGGCGGCGGCAATGCGACCGCTGGTGCCGGTGGTGCCGGTGGTGACGGCGGTGAGCGTGGCGGCGTCGGCGCTGGTGGTCAGGGCGGTAGTGGTGCCGGTGGTGCGGCTGCGGACGGTTCCCAGGGCGCTGATGCTGCCGGTACCGGTAACGGCGGTAAGGGCGGTGACGGCGGCAACGGCGAGGCCATGACCGGTCAGGCCGGCGGCGACGGCGGCCGCGGCGGCAACGCCGGGCCGGACGGAAACGGCGGCCGGGGCGGCAACGGTGGGACCGGCGGCCAAGGCCAGACCGGCGGCACCTCGCCGGATAAGGGCGGCCCGGGCTATTCCGGCAGCATCGGCGGCGTCGGCGGCAACGGCGGCGACGGCGGCCTGGGCGGCTCGAACTCGGGTGACGGTGGCGCCGGCGGTAACGGCGGCACTGGTGGCACCGGCGGTCGCGGCGGCCCCGGCCAGAGCGGCGAGACCGGCGAGGCCGGCGGTGGTACCGGCTACACCGGTGGCCCCGGCGGTGGGGGCGGTATCGGCGGCGACGGCGGTGCGGGCGGCAACGGCGGCACCGCGGCCAACGGCGCCACCGGTGCCGGCGGCAACGGCGGTAACGGCGGCGGCGCGGGTACGGGCGGCGGCGGCGGAACCGGTGGCACCGGCGGTCAAGGGACCGAAGACCATCCCGATGGCGGCAAGGGCGGCCCCGGTGGTCCCAGCGGTGCGGCTGGCACTATCGGCGGGTCCGGTGGCGCCGGTGGTACGGGTGGCCCGAACGGCCAGGACGGTTCCGATGGGGGCACCGGCAAGGGCGGCAGCATGGGCCACGACGGCGCCTACGGCGCGAACTACTGATCCAGGCTGAAAGCCCCGCACCCCATGGCAAGTTCACATGGGGTGCGGGGCCTTTCGGCTACTTGCCTCGAAGAGTGCCGCCTATGGGCAGCCGCTCGGATCGTGTGGTCCGTTGGGGCCAGCCGGGCTACAACGACACTCCCAGCAGGTCGTTCCACACCTCGACCGGGAATTGCAGGGCCGCCGCGCCGACCTCGTCGGCACCGGCCTGCACGGCGTCCAGGAACGTCGTCGGATCCCCGTTGAGCAGCGCTTCCCAGATGTGAAAGAACGCCATCTGCGGCGCGGTGATCACATCGCGCACGTCGACGAAGAGCTCGGTGAGCAGTCCCGGATCTTCGGCGACCGGCTGCCCGTTCCAGCTGACCAGTGTCCAGCCGTCCTCCGGGTTGCCCCGGACCTCGATGACACCGGTGAAGGGCAGCAGCTCACCGGTGGTCAGCGCTTCGTTGAGGATGATGCCGAAGTCGGGATTGTCGACGTTCATCAACGTCCAAAACACGATCGACCCTTCGTGGGCGAACACCGCATCGGTGTCGCCGCCGGCGCTGCCGGCATAGATCGCGGCGACGGCATCGGAGAAACGGTCCTGGAAAACCATCCCGTTGAAATCCGAGGAGCCCAGCTGCGGAACGCAATACAGGCCCAACGCCCACAGCATCGGGGCCGCGGCGTACAGCACCGCCCCCACCGGCAGGCCGCCGACGTTCACCGGAAGGTCCGCGAGAAGACCCGCATCGATCTCATTGAGCCCGGACAACTCATGCACGGGCAGGCCCAGTAGCGCTGCCAGCGGATCCGCGGTCTCGTGCGCGCGGGTCATGATCGAGGAGTAGATACCGGTGATGCCGTCATCGGCTAGGAGATCGGCGACGCTGTGCGCCTGCTGTTGGCCGAGTTCGGTGAGCGGGGGACCGGGAACCTCGTTGTTGATCACCAGGTTGTCGCCGGCTTGCCCGTGGCGCACGAACTCCAGCGTGATCGATTCGGCAGCCCGCGCCGTCGGCGCGGCGAACAACACGACGACCGCAGGAACGGTGGCCGCCCCATACCGCAGGCGCCGCGAATTCCGGATCACCGGCGGGCGCTAGGGCTCGCAGATGACGATCGGGATCTCCCGATCGGTCCAGGCCCGGTAGTTGACGAAGTCGGGGTACATCGTGTCGAGCTTGGGCCAGTACGCGGCCCGCTCGGCCTCGCTGGCGTCGCGGGCATGCAGGATGAGCACCTCGCTGCGGATCCGGAAGGACACCTGCGGGTTGGCCTTGAGGTTCAGGTACCACATCGGGTTGGTGGCGCGCCCGCCCTGAGAGGCCACCAGGATCACCCGGTCACCTTCGCGCAGGAACAACAGCGGGGACTCCCGCGGCTGACCGGACTTGCGTCCGGTGGTGGTGAGGATGCCGACCTCGGGAACCTCACCGAAATGCTTGGTGCCCAACCGCCACTTACCGCCGACCCGGCCGCCGGTCGCCTTGTAGGCCCAGGTGTTGGCCCGCGACATCCACTTGATCACCGTCCCGGTGACCGGCGAATCCAGCGACTTCGGCTTCTCTGGGGTGTCTGGGTTGCTCACGGGCTCACTCTAACGGTGGATGAACGGACGAATCCCCGCGCGGATGTGGTGGATGACGGCGGCGCCGTCCGGGCTGTCGGCGGGGATCCGGAAAACCTCGTCGACGTGCGAGCACACTCGGATCCCGAACAGCGACGGCTTGGTGATGATGTCGTAGACCGCCCGCACGTCGTCGCCGTCGATGCTGTACTTCGGCAGCGTGGCAGCCGAGATCAGCCGGAACTGCGGACCGCGGTTGAGACTGCGGCGCAGATGATTTCCCGAGAAACCGGTTTTGAGCCCCACCTCGATCCGGACACAGTCCGGGCTGAATCGAACCGCGGAGGAGTCGTGACTGACCAGCGCGTCGATGTAGGCCTGGGCCGCCGCGATGCGGTCAGTCTCCGAAACCGAGGCCACTAGATGCGCTCGATGATGGTGCCGGTGGACAACGCGCCGCCGGCACACATGGTGATCAGCGCGGTCGATTTGTCGGTGCGCTCGAGCTCGTGCAGCGCCGTGGTGATCAGCCGGCTGCCGGTGGAACCCACCGGGTGCCCCAGCGCGATCGCCCCGCCGTTGACGTTGACCCGATCCATGTCCGGCTTGTGCACCGCGGCCCAGGACAGCACCACCGAGGCGAACGCCTCGTTGATCTCGACCAGGTCGATGTCACCGATCTTCATCCCGGCCTTTTCCAGCACCCGGGCGGTGGACTGCACCGGGCCGTCCAGGTGGTAGTAGGTCTCAGCGCCGACGTTGGCCTGGCTGACAATCCGGGCCCGCGGGGTGAAGCCCTGCGCCCGTGCCACGGATTCATCCATCCACAGCACCGCGGCTGCGCCGTCAGAGATCTGCGACGAGGTGCCGGCCGTGTGGATACCGCCTTCCATGACGGGGTTCAGCGCCGCAAGGCCCTCGGCCGTGGTGTCACGCAGGCCCTGATCGCGGCTGACGATGTTCAGCTCGGCGGTGGGCTGCTTGTTCTCGTCGATCACCGGGGCCTCGATCGGGGAGATCTCCCGGTCGAACCGGCCCTCGGCCCAGGCCTGCTTGGCCAGCTGCTGGGACCGCAGCCCCAGTGCGTCCACGTCGGCGCGGGTGATGCCCCGGCGCTTGGCGATGCGCTCGGCCGCCTCGAACTGGTTGGGCAGGTCGATGTCCCAGGACGCCGCGCGGGCACCGCCACCGTTCGCGCCCAGCGGGACGCGGCTCATCGCCTCGATACCGCAGGCGATGCCGATGTCGATGGCACCGCTGGCGATGAGGCCGGCGATCAGGTGGTTGGCCTGCTGTGCGCTGCCGCACTGGCAGTCGATGCTGGTGGCGCCGACGTGCTCGGGCAGCCCGGCCACCAGCCAGGACTGCCGGGTGACGTTGTTGCCCTGCTCGCCGAACTGGGTGACGCAGCCGCCGATGACCTGCTCGACGCTGCCCGCGTCGATGCCGGTCTTGGCGACCAACGCCTTCTGCACCGCCCCGAGAAGCTCGGTGGCGTGCAGGCCGGACAACCAGCCATTACGTTTACCGATGGGGCTGCGTGTGGCTTCGACGATGACAGGATTACCCATGCGGCCAGGCTAGAACACGTTTCATTAGTCTGACAAGCGACGATGCAGCACTGCCTTTGATCTGCGGTCGGGCCGTGTTTCAATGGTCGCAATCAGGCACTAGACGGCGTTGTTCGGCGTCGTCGAACCGACTAACAGATCACCCTAGGAGTAGGCACATGGGCTGCCCCGCCATCCCCAGCGACTTCGACTTCCTCGACTCCGAGATGAGCCTGAAGGGCCTCCCGGTCAACGAGCTCGCCGAGCTGCGTAAGTCCGAACCGGTGCGTTGGGTCGACGTTCCCGGCGGAACCGGCGGCTTCGGCGACAAGGGCTACTGGCTGGTGACCAAGCACAAGGACGTCAAGGACGTCTCGCTGCGCAGCGACGTTTTCTCCAGTGCCATGAACGGCGCCATTCCGGTCTGGCCGCAGGAGATGACCCGCGAGGCCGTCGACCTGCAGCGCGCGGTCCTGCTGAACATGGACGCGCCGCACCACACCCGGCTGCGCAAGATCATCTCCCGGGGCTTCACCCCCCGCGCACTCTCGCGGCTCGAGGACGAGCTGAAGGCCCGGGCGCAGAAGATCGCTCAGACCGCCGCGGCGTCCAACACCGGCGACTTCGTCGAGCAGGTGTCCTGCGAGCTGCCGCTGCAGGCCATCGCTGAACTGCTCGGCGTGCCCCAGGACGACCGGGACAAGCTGTTCCGCTGGTCCAACGAGATGACCGCCGGCGAGGACCCGGAGTACGCCGACGTCGACCCGGCGATGTCGTCGTTCGAGGTCATCACCTACGCCATGAAGATGGCCGAGGAGCGGGGCAAGAACCCCACCGACGACATCGTGACCAAGCTGATCCAGGCCGACATCGACGGCGAGAAGCTCAGCGACGACGAGTTCGGCTTCTTCGTCATCATGCTGGCGGTCGCCGGCAACGAGACCAGCCGCAACTCGATCACGCACGGCATGGTCGCGTTCTCGCAGAACCCCGACCAGTGGGAACTGTTCAAGCGGGAACGGCCGCAGACGGCCGTGGACGAGATCATCCGTTGGGCCACCCCGGTTTCGGCATTCCAGCGCACGGCGAGCCAAGACACCGAGATCGACGGCGTCAAGATCAAGGCCGGCGAGCGCGTGGTGATGTCCTACCGTTCGGCCAACTTCGACGAAGAGGTGTTCGACGACCCGTTCACCTTCAACATCCTTCGTGACCCGAACCCGCACGTCGGCTTCGGCGGCACCGGTGCGCACTACTGCATCGGCGCCAACCTGGCCCGCCTGACCATCAACCTGATCTTCAACGCGGTCGCTGACCACATGCCCGACCTGAAGCCGATGGGCGACCCGGAGCGGCTGAAGTCCGGCTGGCTCAACGGCATCAAGCACTGGCCGGTGGACTACTCGGGTGCGTGCCCGGTCGCGCACTGAGCACACTGACGGCCTAACGAATCAAGGAGGATTCGGGTGGATTTCACACCGAACCCGGAGCAGCAGGCTGTCGCCGATGTGGTGACGTCGGTGCTCGACCGAGACAACACCTGGGATGCGCTGGTAGCCGGCGGGGTCGCAGCGCTGGGCGTGCCGGAGCGACTCGGTGGCGACGGCCTGGGCCTGTCGGAGCTGGCCACCGCGCTGACCGAGATTGGCCGTCACGGCACCATCGGTCCCGCGCTGGCGACGTTGGGCCTGGGGTTGATTCCGCTGCTGGACCTGGCGTCCGATGCCCAGCAGGACCGGTATCTGTCGGGTGTGCCCACCGGCGCGGTGCTCTCGGCCGCGCTGAACGAACCTGGCCGACAGTTGCCGGAGCACCCCGCGACCAGCTTTGCGGGCGGAAAGCTCAACGGCACCAAGACCGGTGTGGCCTATGCCCAGGCGGCGACTTGGCTGATCGTCACGGCTGACAAGGCGGTGGTGGTCGTCGCCCCGGACGCCGACGGTGTCACGGTCACCAAGACCCCGACCTCCAACGGATCCGACGAATACGTGGTGACGTTCGCCGACGTCGCGATCGCGGACGCCGACGTGCTCGACGGCGCCAGCGTTGACCGGGTCAACCAGTTGGCGCTGGCCGCCACCGGGGCCTTCGGGGCTGGGCTGGTGGCAGGCGCCCTGCGGTTGACCGCCGACTACGTCGCCACCCGCGAGCAGTTCGGCCGTCCCCTGTCGACGTTCCAGACGGTGGCCGCGCAGCTTTCCGAGGTGTACATCGCCTCGCGGACCATTGCCTTGCTGGCGACATCAGCGATTTGGCGGTTGGCCCAAGGCCTTGACGCCGGCGAAGACCTCGGCATCCTGGGTTACTGGCTGACATCGCAGGCTGCACCGGCCATGCGACTCTGCCACCACCTGCACGGCGGTATGGGCATGGACATCACCTACCCGATGGACCGCTACTACTCCTCGATCAAAGACTTGACCCGGCTGTTGGGTGGTCCCGTGCACCGCCTCGATCTGGTGGGAGCGTAAATGTTCATCGACCTGACACCCGAGCAGCGGGCGCTGCAAGCCGAACTGCGCGAGTACTTCTCGACCCTCATCACGCCCGAAGAGGCGCAGGCGATGGAGTCGGATCGGCACAACGAGGCCTACCGTGCCGTGATCAAGCGGATGGGCAGCGACGGCAAATTGGGCGTCGGCTGGCCCAAGGAGTACGGCGGCCTAGGCTTCGGACCCGTCGAGCAGCAGATCTTCATCAACGAAGCGAACCGGGCCGACATCCCGTTGCCGATGGTCACCTTGCAGACCGTCGGCCCGACGCTGCAATTGCTCGGCACCGAAGAGCAGAAGAAGAAGTTCCTGCCCGGGATTCTTTCCGGCGACGTGCATTTCGCGATCGGCTACTCCGAACCCGACGCCGGCACTGATCTCGCCTCACTGCGCACGACCGCGGTCAAGCACGGTGACGAATACATCGTCAACGGGCAGAAGATGTGGACCACTGGCGCCCACGACGCCGACTACATCTGGCTGGCCTGCCGAACCGACCCGACCGCTGCCAAGCACAAGGGCATCTCGATTCTCATCGTCGACACCAAGGATCCTGGATACTCCTGGACTCCGATCATCCTGTCCGATGGGGCCCATCACACCAACGCCACGTACTACAACGACGTGCACGTACCCGCCGACATGCTGGTCGGCGAGGAGAACGGTGGCTGGAAGCTCATCACCACGCAGCTCAACCACGAGCGCGTCGGTCTGGGGCCGGCCGGTCGTATCGCCGGCATCTACGACCAGGTACACCGCTGGGCGTCCAAGCCTGGTTCGGACGGCGTTACGCCGATCGAGCACGACGACGTGAAACATCTGCTGGCGCAGATCAAGTCGATCTGGCGTATCAACGAGTTGCTCAACTGGCAGGTGGCATCCTCTGGTGAGAACATCGCCGTCGCCGACGCTGCGGCCACCAAGGTGTTCTCCACCGAGCGGATCCAGGAAGTCAATCGCCTCGCCGAGGAGATCGTCGGCAGATTCGGCAACCCGGCGGACCCCGAGACCGCCGAAGTCCTCGTCTGGCTGGACAAGATGGCCAAGCGCAACCTGGTGATCACCTTCGGTGGCGGCGTCAACGAGGTCATGCGCGAGATGATCGCCGCTTCTGGGCTGAAGGTTCCGCGGGTTTCACGATGAGTCGAGGAGACAGATGAGCGACCTTTCCTCCGGGATCGAGCAGATACTGGCGTCGGGCCGCAGCAAACCGCGGACCGGCCGGGATCCGGTGAACCAGCCGATGATTCGGCACTGGGTCGACGCGATCGGCGACGCCAACCCGATCTACACCGACGAGGCGGCCGCGCAGGCGGCTGGGCATCCCGGAATCGTCGCTCCGCCGGCCATGATCCAGGTCTGGACCATGATGGGCCTGGGCGGGGAGCGCCCCGCCGACGACCCGCTCGGCAAGGTCATGGAACTGTTCGACGGCGCAGGCTATGTCGGCGTGGTGGCCACCAACTGCGAGCAGACCTACCACCGCTACCTGCGCCCCGGCGAGGATGTCAGCGTCACCGCCGAGGTGACCGACATCGTGGGCCCCAAGCAGACCGGCCTGGGAGAGGGCTACTTCGTCACCCAGAAGATCCGTTGGTGGGTGAACGGCGACGAAGACGCGGAATGCGTGGCCGACATGAATTGGCGCATTCTGAAGTTCCTGCCCAAGGACAAAGCGGACGCGAGTCCGGTTGCGGCTGTGCCCGCGGATCTGGACCCCGACAAGATGATGCGCCCGTCGTGGTCGCGGGACTCCCAGTACTTCTGGGACGGGGTGGCCGCACACGAGCTGCGCATCCAGCTCCGCCCCGACGGCAGCCTGCAGCACCCGCCGGTACCGGCGGTCTGGAAGGACAAGACCGAGACCACCGACTACGTCGTTTCCAGCGGCAAGGGAAGGGTGTTCAGCTACGTGGTGCACCACGCGCCCAAGGTCCCCGGCCGCAGCCTGCCGTTCGTGATCGCGCTGGTCGAGCTCGAAGAGGGCGTGCGGATGCTCGGTGAGCTCCGCGGGGCCGACGCGGCCGCAATAAAGATCGGAATGCCGGTTCGCGCAACCTATCTCGATTTTCCCGCCAGTGATTCCGGTCCAGCCTGGACGCTGTACGCCTGGGAGCCTGTGGAAGGAGACGGGGCATGAGCGCGCCGACTGTCGACGTGGGCACCAAGTTGCCCGAGCTGAAGATCTACGGTGACCCGACGTTCATCGTCTCCACGGCGATCGCCACCCGCGACTACCAGGACGTGCACCACGACCGGGACAAGGCGCAGGCCAAGGGCTCCAAGGACATCTTCGTCAACATCTTGACCGACACCGGTCTGGTGCAGCGCTACATCACCGACTGGGCCGGATCCAACGCGGTGATCCGCTCGATCGGGCTGCGGTTGGGTGTGCCGTGGTACGCCTACGACACCGTCACCTTCTCCGGGGAGGTGACGGCGGTGGACGACGGCCTGGTCACCGTGAAAGTCGTGGGCAACAACAGCCTTGGTGACCATGTCATCGCCACCGCCACACTCACCCTCGGGGAGGCCTGATGTTGTCCGGTAAGGCGGCTATCGCCGGAATCGGCGCGACCGACTTCTCCAAGGAATCCGGGCGCAGCGAACTGCGTCTGGCCGCCGAGGCGGTGCTCGACGCCCTCGACGACGCGGGCCTGAAGCCCTCCGACGTCGACGGCCTGGTCACCTTCACCATGGACTCCAACCTGGAGACCGCCGTCGCGCGTGCCACCGGGATCGGTGAGCTGAAGTTCTTCTCCCAGATCGGCTACGGCGGCGGCGCCGCCGCGGCCACGGTGCAGCAGGCCGCCCTGGCGGTGGCCACGGGAGTTGCCGAAGTCGTGGTCGCATACCGGGCCTTTAATGAGCGCTCGGAGTTCCGGTTCGGCCAGGTGATGACCGGTTTGACGGTCAACGCCGACTCGCGCGGCGTGGAGTACAGCTGGTCCTACCCGCACGGCCTGAGCACCCCGGCCGCATCGGTGGCGATGATCGCCCAGCGTTACATGCACGAATACGGCGCCACCAGTGCGGATTTCGGCGCAGTGTCGGTGGCCGACCGCAAGCACGCGGCGACCAACCCGAAGGCGTTCTTCTACGGCAAGCCGATCACCATTGAGGATCACCAGAACTCGCGGTGGATCGCCGAACCGCTGCGGCTGCTGGACTGCTGCCAGGAGAGCGACGGCGGGGTGGCGATCGTCGTCACCACGCCGGAGCGGGCCCGCGACCTCAAGCACCGACCGGCGATCATCGAGGCGGCCGCGCAAGCCGCCGGGGCCGACCAGTTCACCATGTACTCCTACTACCGCGAGGAGCTCGGCCTGCCCGAGATGGGCCTGGTGGGCAAGCAGCTGTGGTCGCAGTCGGGTCTGACGCCCGCCGATATCCAGACCGCGGTGCTTTACGACCACTTCACCCCCTACACGCTGATCCAGTTGGAAGAGCTGGGATTCTGTGGCAAGGGCGAGGCCAAGGACTTCATCGCCGGCGGGGCCATCGAACTCGGCGGCCGGCTGCCGATCAACACCCACGGCGGCCAGCTCGGCGAGGCCTACATCCACGGCATGAACGGCATCGCCGAGGGTGTGCGTCAGCTGCGCGGCACTTCGGTCAACCAGGTCGATGGCGTCGAGCACGTGCTGGTGACCGCCGGGACCGGTGTGCCTACCTCTGGCCTGATTCTGGGCTAAGCGCCCTCGCCCCAGCTCTCGGGCAACAGCGGAAGGGTCGGCCCGTCGCTGAAGCCGCCGCTCGCCAGCGTGGTCAAACCTGTGGCGGGCAGACCCGGCTTGGCTTGCGCCGCAGCGAACCCCAGCGGGCCGGCACTGCTGTTGGAGGCGCGAGTCGCGACGTCGGGCCCGAGATCGGGGGCGTCGTCGGCGTAGACGTAGATGAACTCGTCCGCATGCCCGCGCGCACTTCGGCGCCGGCGGGCCCTGGACCGATCCCGTGCGGCCGCAGCCGCGGCCGCCGCCTCGGCGGCTGCTTCCGGATTCTGTGCCTTCCTGACGGCATGAGCGCGGGTCGCAGCGGGCATCCGGCCGGTCGCACCGGGAGGGCCGATCACATAGGGCGGGAAGAGCGCCGGGGAGCCGCTTGCCGGGGGAGCCGCGGGAGGTGCTGACGCGGGCGCGGCGCTGGTGGTCGGTGCCGATACCGAGCCCGCCGTGGTCGGTGCCGCAGCGGTGTTGGCGACCGTAGTGGACGTATTGCCTGAGCCCACGGAGGCCAAGGGGTTTTCAGCGGGCAGGGCTTCGGCGGGCAGTACGGGCGGGGCGGGCTGAATTCCGGCGAGTCCGGCGAGGCCGGCGGCCCACCCCAGGTTGCCGATCGCCAGGCCCAGCGCGGGTTGCAACAGCGCCGGCGCGAACTGGCTCAAGGTGGCGGCAAGCTGACTGGCGTGAAAAGTCAGATCGGCCATGATGACTGGGAGATCTGTCAGCAGCGCGGCCGGGTCGGTCAGCAGGTCGTTGACGATGATCTTGGCCCACTCGCCCATTTCCCCGAAGACGTCTTTCCACCATTCGGGGTCGGTCGGATCCAGGTCGCCGTCGTGGATCCCGTCGTGGTCGTGATCGTGGTCGTGATCGTCGCCATCTTCGTGGTCGTGGTCATGGTCGTGATCGTGGTCAGCCTCGGCGTGGTTGACGATCGGCGGTGCCACGGCAAGCTGTGGGGTCGAGGCCACCGCTGCCCCGGAGACGGCTTCATAGGTCGCCATCGTGGTGGCGGCCTGGACCCACATCCGCACGTAGTCGGCTTCGTTGATCGCGATGGGGATGGTATTGACCCCAAAGAAATTGGTAGCGACCAAGACTCCGTGGATGGCATGGTTGGCCGCCAGTTCCGGCATGGTGGGCATGGCCGCCAACGCACTGACGTAGGCGGCGGCCGCCGTCTCGTGCTGAGAGGCACGTGCGGCACTGTCCGCACTGGCCGTCGCCAACCAGGCCAAGTACGGCAGGTGTGCGGCGAGATAGCGCTCGGCGCTGGGTCCCTGCCACGACGCTGCCTGGGTGGCTCCCAGCACTTCCCGCAATGCCTCGGCGATTGCGGTGTACTCCAGGCTCAGCGACGACCAGGCGCCGGCAGCAGACAACAGGGCCCCGGGCCCGGGGCCGCTGCTCAGCGCGGCCGAATGCACCTCGGGGGGCGAGGCCATCCATACCGGCGCGGTCATGCCGGACAGATTATCCGAAGATGAAAGTCATTTTCAATTAGGGTTGCCTGGCTTCGGGCGGGCGCTGTCGGGAAACCTAGGCCGAAACAAGCTCCACATCGTTGAGGTGACGGCGTCCTTCCGTCCCCGCGCCACCACATTGCCCACCAGTCGGCCGCCGTCCACTGAATAGTTGGGGTCGTCGTTTCGCCTGGCCGGGAACGTGACCAAACGGCGGGAGGTGCGCCGTAACACCAGCCTCGGAAGTTCATTGCTTGGCATCAGCAACACGGCGAGGGTGGCTGATCGACTTACCGAATGGCGGGAGGGCCCCGCACGCCCGGCGTGCGGGGCCCTCCCCGAAGGACCTCAGAGGCGGTGACTTCCGCCAGCGACTACGACGTTAGTGGTCGTGGTCGTGGTCGTGGTCGTGGTCATCGTCTTCGTCGGGATTGATGGGCGGTTCTTCCCCACTGTGGTCATGGCTGGAATCGTGCTCATGCCCGACTCCGCCAGTGCCACCGATACCTCCGAATGCGCCATCGGCGAGCCCGCCTGCGGTACCGGCTTCGCCCTCCAAGGGTCCCGAATTGCCGCCATGGCCGCCATGGCCACCGGCACCACCAGGCGCGAGGGCCGCGACGCCGTTGCCACCGCGACCACCGGCGCCACCGTCGCCACCGGCGCCGTGGGTGCCGATGTTGTTGCCGCCGTCACCACCGCCCCCGCCGTCACCGGCTGCCCCGGAGATCACGGTGGTGTCCGGCAAGGTGATGGTCGCACCGGCAGAGTTGCCGCCGGCACCTCCGGTGCCGCCGGCCCCGCCATCGCGTGTCTCACTGTCGCCACCGGCGCCACCGGCGCCACCGGCACCACCGATATGGCTTCCGTGCCCGCCGTTACCACCGGCGCCACCGGCACCGCCGTGGACTGCGCTGCCGATTCCGCCGTTGCCGCCGTTGCCGCCTGCGCCGCCGGTAATTCCGGCGCTCCCGGCGCCGCCTGCGCCGCCTGCGCCACCGGTGCTGCCGTTTCCGCCGTTACCACCCGCGCCGCCAGCTGCTCCGTCCGAGAGGACGTCGGTGCCGTGGACTGCGCCGGCTCCGCCACCGCCGCCGTCACCGCCGTCGCGACCCATCCCTGCGGCCGTAGCGGCGCCCGTGGTTCCGAAGGTGCTACCGAAGAGCGTGCGAGCCAGCCCGCCCTCGCCCGCAGCGCCGCCATTTCCGCCATTTCCGCCGGCCCCACCAGCGGTGGCCTCATGGATGAAGAGCTCATCCTCGTGCTCATGATCGTGGTCATGGCTGTGCGCGACCGCGTCGGCGCCCTCGCCACCGTCACCGCCGTAGCCGCCGTTGCCCCCGCGACCGGCAGCACCGCCGTGGCCGATGATCCACCCACCGTTGCCGCCGGTTCCACCGACACCGCCAACGCCGCCGTCGCCGCCAGCACCGCCGACCTGGTCTATCTGTCCGTCAGCACCCGCTGCGCCGTTGCCGCCGGCGCCGCCCCTGCCGCCCGCACCACCGGAACCGTAGAAGTAGGCGTTCCCTCCCGCGCCACCGGCGCCGCCGACACCACCGTCGAGGCCGTCGGCGATGCTGCCATTCAGACCCAGGCCACCCGCGCCGCCGGCGCCGCCGTCACCGACCAGCAGGCCGCCCGATCCTCCTGCCCCGCCAGCAGTCGCTGCGACCAAGGTGTCACCACCGTAGTAACCGGTGGCCAGACCGACGCCGCCGATGCCCCCGTTGCCGATCAGCCCAGCATTGCCGCCCGCGCCGGCGGCGCTCAGAACACCGTCGAGGTAGCTGGCGTCAGTGCCGGTACCACCGTCACCGAACAGGAAACCCCCGTCGCCGAGGTCGCCGATACCGGGCAACCAACCGAACAGCGAGGTGTTGGCGCCAGCGAAGTCGTCGATTCCGTTGCCGATCAACAGCCGCCCGAATAGTGCCTCATAGAGGCCGAAGCCGTTGAGCAACTCAAGCAGCCCAGCATTGGCGGGGTCAACGAGGAATTCCTGTGCTCCAGCATGGAGATTGTCATAGGTCGCGTCAAAGACATTGGCCCAGCTAAAGCCCGATTCCGCCGCCGAGCCGGGCACGTCCGTTGATAGGAAACTGGCATCGACCAGACCGCTGACATCGGATAGCGTGCTGAAATCCGGCAGGTCGATGAGGATATCGTCCGCGCGTACAACCGGCGCTGATATCAATGGCGACATCCCAAACGCCAAAAACGCAGCAACTGTGCTACCTGCACCTATTGTGCGACGCAGCTCGTTGTTCTTCCGCCTGATGTTGTTGCGATCACTCATCTACACACCCTCAATCTGTGTTGGGACTACCGGTCAAATTGTTATGACTGCATATATGTAACGTTCCATATCTATCCGAAATCAGATATGGGTGGAGTCGCATATACGGTTGGATATATGTATGCCTTAACACCCCGCTCTACAAATTGTCGCGGTAATTCACAGGCGGACCATTAGGCATTGTCGTGCCAGCTTTCGGGTAACAACGGGATTGTCGGCCCGCTACCGAAGTCATCACCGGACAAGGTGGTCAATCCCGCTGCAGGGGAATCCTCCTCGGTATGTGTGCCGGAGAGCCCCAGCCCACCGGCGATACTGGCCGACACGCGAGTCGACAATGTGGGCTCGGGTTCAGGCAGTGCTGTGTTGTCGGCGTACACCTTGATGAATTCGTCTGCGTGCCCTCGTGCAGTTCGACGCCGCCGGCTTCTTTGCCGATTCCGTACGGCAGCGGCCGCCGTCGAGTCTTCGGTGGCCGGGTCGGGATTCGATGCCTTGCTCGCGCTGCGGGAACTGGCTTTGGCGTTGGCCCGGGTCACTGCGCCCGTAGGGCCGATAACGTACGGCGGGAAGAACCCCCCGCCTGCTGGCGGAGGTGGAGCCGGTGGTGGCATCGGACTCGGTGGAGCGCTGGTAGGAACCGAAGCCGGCGAAGGCGTGCCGACAGTCGTGGACGCTGGAGCGGGTGGTGCACCCAACGACGCGCCGGTCGCAGGTGTGGTCGGGGCGATCGGTTCGGCGCCGACCGGGACGGAAGCCGGCTGAATTCCGGCTAGGCCTGCCAGGCCGGCAAGGCTCGCCGCCCAACCCAGGTTGCTGATGGACAAGGCCAGCGCCGTCTGCAGCAGCGCCGGGGCCAGCTGGCTAAGCAGCGGGGCGAGCTGGGCGGCATGGAACGTCAGGTCGGCGATGATCCAGGTGAGGTCGGTCATGAACGCGCCAGGATTGGTCAGCAGGTCGATCAGCAGCACTTCGGCGTAGTAGCCCAGTTCGCCCCATACGGCCCCCCACCATCTCGGGTCCGTCGGATCTAGGCCCTCGCTGGCGTGATCGTGGTTGTGACCGCCATCCAGGTCGTCGTCGTCGTTGTGCTCGTGCTCGTGCTCGTGGTCGTCGTGCTCGTCGTGCTCGTGGTCGTCGTGACTGTGGTCGACGATCGTTGGCGCTACAGCCGGCTGCGGCGCCGAGGCCAATGCTGCGCCGGACACCGCTTCGTAGGTGGCCATAGTGGTCGCGGCCTGGACCCACATTCGGAGGTAGTCGGCTTCGTTGAGCGCTATCGGAATGGTGTTGATGCCGAAGAAGTTGGTCGCGGCCAATACACCATGGCTGGCGTGATTGGCGGCCAGCTCTGCCAACGTCGGCATGGTCGCCAGCGCGGTGACGTAGGCCGCGGCCGCTGTTTCGTGCTGGGAGGCATGCACGGCGCTGTCGGCACTGGCTTTGGTCAGCCACGCCAAGTACGGGAGATGCGCGGCGAGGTAGCTCGCGGCGCTGGGTCCCTGCCATGCCCCGACCTCGGTGGCGGCCAACGATTCCCGCAGCGCTTCGGCGATCGCGGTGTACTCAAGGCTCAGCAATGACCATGCGCCGGCGGCGGACAACAGTGGGCCGGGCCCAGGGCCGCTGCTCAACGCAGCTGAATGAACCTCTGGAGGAGATGCCATCCACATAGGCGCGGTCATAGAGCTGACCATACTGAAAATGAAAATCATTATCAATAATGATAAGAGTTGTGCGCTGGCCGTGGACGCCGAGGACTGCTGGTGGACACGTGACTGGTGGTACTGCTGTTCCCGTGAGACGGATGTCCGTATGTCGGGCAAGCGCAAGACGTACGCCCGGCGTTTCAGGAGCAGGCTGCCCGCCTGGTAATCGAGACCGGTCGGCCCGTGCCCTGTGGCCGCCGAGATCGGTGTGGGTGAGCAAGCGTTGGGCCGCTGGGTGCGCCTCGCCGGCGAGGCGTCCGACGCCGACGATAATGGTGTGGCGCTTAATGCTGACGAGCGTCCTGAGCGGGTGCTGTTGAGCGAAGAGAACGCTGAATTGCGTTCGGGCCGGCAGCTTTTGAAAAATCCGCAGCTTCGTCGCCTCCGAACGGAACGGTGGAAGCGTACCGGGTCATCGAAGCCGAGAAGGTCAACTTCGCCATCGTGCCGATCACCGGCGTTTCCATGACGCCTCCGGCCAGGTGTATGGCGCACCGCGATCCGGGCTGTTCTGCAGATCCGAGTGAGGACGGGGAAGTCATTTCCGGTAAGACCGCGGCAGCCTCATGTGCCGGCAGCGACTGGCCGGAATCAGCCCACGGCGATTCGCTCCGGTGGCCACCCTCGTCGATCTCGACGCCCACCGGCCCACCGGCTTGGTAGATCGCCCATTCGATCAGGGGCGCTCGAGGTGAGCCCTGCACATACCCACTTCCTCCCGGCGAACCCGTGCACCGCTGTCTCGGGTGTCCACTGAAACTCGGGAGGCTCAATCACATGACAGACTCGCTCATCCCGGCCGTGACCACTCCAAGCCACGCTCACCAGAAGCCCGCTTCAGGTCGAAGTAGCTAGGCCGTAACAAGCTCCACATCGTTGAGGATGGCGGCATCCTCACGCGAGGGCGCCACGACATTGCCCACCAGTCGATCGCCGTCTTTCCACAGCCGGGCCCGCAGCGTCTCGCCCGGGAAGACCACGCCGGCGAACCGGGCGCCGAAGGAACGGACCGCGCCGGCGTCACCGTCGAGCACGGTGTCCACCGCCGCCTTGCAGGTCATGCCGTAGGTGCACAGACCGTGCAGGATCGGCCGGTCGAAGCCCGCCGCGGCTGCGAACGCCGGGTCGGAGTGCAGCGGGTTGCGGTCGCCGCAGAGCCGGTAGAGCAGTGCCTGTTGCGGTGACACCGCGATGTCGACTTCGAAATCCGGTGCCCGGTCGGGCAGTTCACTCGACGTCGACGGCCCGCGTTCGCCGCCGAAGCCACCCTCGCCGCGAGCGAAGATGGACCGGTGCTGCGTCCACAGCGGCGTGCCGTCGGTGCTGGTCACCGAGGTCTCGAGCACCACCACCGCGGCTTTGCCCTTGTCCCACACCTCGACGATCCGGCTGATCGCGCGGGCGCTGCCCGACGGCGGCAGCGGCGCCGGCACGGTGACCTTCTCCGAGGCGTGCAGGATCTTGGCCAGGTCGATCTCGATCCCGGGCCAGCTCACCTTCGGCGGGTCCACCTCGTTGAACGAGGCCGCAACGCAGCCGAACGTCGGCAACACCTGCGGCTTGCCGTCCACCACGTAGCTCAGCTCACGCGGATCCATCGGGTCCGACCCGGCGCCCAGCGCCAGGTTGTAGAGCTGCACATTGGTTGCGGTCCAGGAGAATTCGACCTGGCCGAACTCTGCTCCCAATGCGACGTCGAGATCGATCGCCATAGCTAGGCCTTTCCGGCGATGTCGAGGGCGGCCAGGTAGCCGAACGTCATGGCGGGTCCGATGGTGCCGCCCGGTCCGGGGTAGGTGTGGCCCATCACCGGTGCGCTCACGTTTCCGGCCGCGTACAGCCCCGCGATGACGCTGTCGTCGTCGCGCAGTGCCCGGCCGTTCACGTCGGTGCGGATCCCGCCCTTGGTGCCCAGGTCGCCCGGCACCATCTTGGCCGCGTAGAACGGGCCCTGGGCGATCTGGCCCAGGTTCGGGTTCGGCTTGTTGGTCGGGTCACCGTAGTAGCGGTCGTAGGCGCTCTCACCGCGGTGGAAGTCCTCGTCCACGCCGGTGCGGGCGAACTCGTTGAACCGCTCGACGGTCGCGGCCAATGCGGTGGCCGGCACGCCGGTCTTGGTGGCCAGCTCGTCGAGGGTGTCGGCGGAGACGATCACGCCGGACTCCAGCCACTTCTTCGGGATCCGTTGGCCCGGCTGCAATCCCGCGAAGATGTAGTTGTTGCGGTAGCGCTGGTCGAAGATCAGCCAGGCCGGGATGTTCTCGCCGGGGCCGGGGCCCTGGCCGAATTCGCCGCCGTACATGTGGTGGCAGGCCTCGACGTAGGGCATCGACTCGTTCATGAACCGCTTGCCGGCCATGTTCACGATGATCGATCCGGGCGAGTTGCGCTCCGACAGTGCGAACCACGGTGATCCGGGCAGCGGCACCGTCGGCCCCCACCAGGAGTCCTCCATGATGTCCAGGGCGGCGCCGAGCTTCTCGCCGGCCACGATGCCCTCACCGGTGTTGGCCTTCGCCCCCACGGTCCAGTCGGCGGTGATCGGGGCGCGCTGGTACTTCACCCGCATCTGCTCGTTGTGCTCGAATCCGCCGCTGGCCAAGATGACGCCGCGCCGGGCGCGGATCAGCTTTGGCTCGCTCGATTCGGGGTCGCTCGCCCCACGGACGTAGACACCGGCGACCACGCCGTCTTCGACATAGAGGTCGGTCAGCGCGGTGTTGAGCTGCACCGGGACGCCGGCGTCACGCAGGCCGATGCGCAGCGGTGCGATCAGGGCACGCCCCATGCCGACCAAGTTCTTGCCGGTGGCCTGGGCCCACATGGTGCGGGCGCCCACCTTCAGGCTGCGCAGCACCCCGCGCGGGTGGCGCTTGAGCTGGTTGAGCCGGACGTAGTCCTGCTGCATGACAACCACATTCAGCGGCACCTTGCCGTAAGCCGGCTCCAGGCCGCCCATGTCGGCGCCCAGCTTCTTGGCGTTGAACGGCTTCGGCTCGATCGAACGGCCGGTGGGCTTGCCGCCGGGCTGCTCGGGGTAGTAGTCGGCGTAGCCGGGAACCCAGCACATCTTCAGCGGCGAGTTCTTGAGCACGAACGACAGCATCTCCGGCCCGCGCTGCAGGTAGGTGTCGATCTTCTCGGCCGGAACCACGTCACCGACGATGGTGTGCAGATAGGTGCGGGCGGCTTGGGCGTCATCCTTGACGCCCGCGCGCTGCAGCACCTCGTTGTTCGGGATCCACACGCCACCACCGGAGCGAGCTGTAGAGCCGCCGTAGTGGGCGGCTTTCTCGATGACGATGGTGGACAGTCCCTGGTGGGCGGCGGTGAGGGCGGCGACCATCCCGGCGCCGCCGCTTCCGACCACGACGACGTCGTACTCCTGTTCGGCCATGTAGAACACGTTATAGAATTGCCCCGCCTGGGCGCCAGTTGGCTGGCCTTATTGCTCGGGCGGCCCCCGGACAACCGTTCCCTACCCTGCTGGTAACCCGGCGGTTCCGGCCAGGTCAGGCAGACCTGGCGCGATAGTAGAACGTGTTCTAGTTTTGCCCCGCATGCAGGGCCTTTCTGCCCTTCCGCCTGAGGTAAAGGCATGCTTTACTGGCGCGAGAACGTATCGTTTTCTCCTGCGGATCAGTAGTGAGGAGTTGTCATCGTGGCCAGCCCTTCTATCGCGTCAGCCACCGGCATTCCGGCCGGTTTCGACCTCACCGACCCGGAGATCTACGCCGAGCGACTACCCGACGCGGAGTTCGCCGAACTGCGGCGCAGCGAGCCGATCAAGTGGATCGCGCAGCCCGACGACAAGAGCGGCGGATTCAAAGACGGCGGTTACTGGGCCATCACCCGGCACGAGGACGTCAAGGAGATCTCGCGGCTCGACGACGTGTTCTCCAGTGAGCGCAACGGGGCCATCCCCAGGTTCCACGACGAAACAACCCGCGAACAACTCGACGCGCAACGGATCCTGATGCTCAACCAGGACGCGCCGAAGCACACCCGGCAGCGGCGCATCATTTCCCGCGGCTTCACGCCCCGGCACATCTTGCCGCTGCACGATGACCTGCAGGCGCGGGCGCAGGCGATCACCAAGGAAGCACTGGCCCGGGGCAGCGGTGACTTCGTGGTGGAAGTGGCTTCGGAGCTGCCGCTGCAGGCGATCGCGGGGCTGATGGGGGTGCCGCAGGAGGACCGCGGCAAGTTGTTCGACTGGACCAACCAGATGACCTCGTACGACGACCCGGAGTTCGCGCACTACGACCCGGCGGCCTCGGCGTTGGAGATCATCACCTACGGGCTCAAGCTCGCCGAGCTCAAGCGCCAGAACCCCGGCCCGGACATCGTCACGACACTGGTCGAGGCCGACGTCGACGGCGAGAAGCTGGGTGATGACGAGTTGGGCTACTTCATCATCCTGTTGGCGGTGGCCGGCAGCGAGACCACTCGCAACTCGATCACTCAGGGGATGATGGCGTTCACCGAGCATCCCGAGCAGTGGGAGCTGTTCTGCAAGGAGCGCCCGGCGACCACCGCCGACGAGGTGGTGCGCTGGGCTACTCCGGTGACGTCGTTCCAGCGCACCGCGACCCGCGATCACAACCTGAACGGCACGTTGATCAAAGAAGGTCAGCGAGTGGTGATGTTCTACCGCGCGGCCAACTTCGACGAGACGGTGTTCGACAAGCCGCAGGAGTTCAACATCTTGCGTGACCCCAACCCGCATGTCGGTTTCGGCGGCACCGGTGCGCACTACTGCATCGGCACGCATTTGGCGCGGATGACGATCGGGTCGATCTTCAACGCGATCGCCGACAACATTCCGGACCTCAAGCCCCTGGACCGCCCGCAGCGACTGCGCTCGGGTTGGCTCAACGGCATCAAGCACTGGAACGTGGACTACACCGGCGGTCGGTGATCTAGAAGCCGCCGGTGTTGCAGCGGGCGAAGTAGGGCAGGTCCGTCAGCGGCGCCGCCACGGTGGACTCCGACGGGCCGGTGTAGCTTCCTTCGCTGTCTTTGCGTGTCCAGCAACCGGGCGGGAAATAGACCTTCCGCGAGGTGGCGCCCTGGGTGACGACCGGGGCGACCAGGACATCGGATCCGATCATCCATTCCTGGTCTGCTGCCCACGCCTGCGGATCGTTGGGCGCGGCCAGCCACACCGGCCGCGACAACGGCACCCCGGTGCTGGCCGCGGTGGCCCAGGTCGCGGAGATCAATGGGATGGCCTGCTTGCGCAGCTCGGCGAGCTGCCGGAAGGTGTCCAACGTCTCCTGGTCGAAGTCCCACGGCATGTGGGTGCCGGAGTGAGCCCCGTGCACCCGCATGATCGGTGAGAGTGCCGCCATCTGAGACCACCGCACGAACAGCTCCTTGGGGGTGGGGCCGGCCAGCAGATCCTGATAACCGCCGATGTCCGTGCCATAGCCATAGGCGCCGGCCAGGCCCCGGTTGAGCATGTCCGGGATGAGTGCGGCCAGGCCGGAGGCCACCGAGAAGTCGGTGCTCTCGTCGCCCGGGAAGTTGCCGCCCTCGTAGCGGGTCGACCCGGTATAGCCCGCGCGGTTGTAGAACCAGATGTTGCGGCCCGGATGTGACTGCTCGTAGGCGTCCACCGCCTCGCGGACCACCTGTTGGTACAGCGTCGGGTAGGCGTTGTGCATCGTGGCGCCGGTCTGCCCGTTGGCGAAATGCATGTCGGGCAGGGTCTGTTCGCCGAAGTCGCTCATGAAACCGTCTGCCCCGGTCTCCAATATCTCCCGCACGGTGTGCTGGAACCATGCTTTGGCGGCGGGGTTGGTGAAGTCGATGACGGCAGATTGTCCGCCGAGCGCCTGGTTGGGGGAGCCGACGATGTAGGGCCTGCCATTGGCGTGGGTCGCCACGTAGTTGTTGGCCACCGCGTACCGGTAGTCCGCCGGGCTGGTGTTGCGCAGCGGATCCATGCTGACGAAGCTGCGCACGTAGAGCAGCACGTGAATACCGTGCGAGCCGAATTCGCTGATCAGTTGGCGCAGGACCGCCGGGTCGATGGTCATCCAGGCCTCGGGGCGGTACGCGGTGATCGGCAGGTTGTAGGCGACGATGTTGGCCAGGTCGCTGCGGACGGTTGCTGCGTAGTCGGCCCCGGTCTGCCCGGTCACGATGCGGCGGTCCAGCTGCGTGCCCAGCGCCCATGCCGGCGGGACGCGATGGCGGCCGTTGGCAGCGCTGAGTGCACTGATCACCTGTCCCGGGTCACCGACGGCGACCTCGTAGTCCAGGTGGGCGGCTGCGACGTTGACGTGCCAGGCGTCGGGGCGATCGGAGTCCAAATGCCAGTCGGCCAGCTCGGTCTGGGCCAGCAGGAAGCCGTAGCCCGCGGTCGAGGTGAACTGTGGCTGCACGTAGTAGGCGGCCCTCGGACCGCCGGGGAACAGGTAGTGCGGGCCGCCGGAGCCGGCCATCAGGACATTGAACACCGGTGCCAACGGCCCGGCGCCGACGTTGGCCTCCTGCACCCAGTTGGTGAATCGGCCCCCGCGCTGATCCAGTCCGTTGTGCAGGCCGCCGAAGCCGGCGAACCGCTCACCGGCCGGCGACGCGAAACTGTCTCCCATCGAGACGATGCCCTGGGTGCTGCTGGGGACGACCGACACCCGCAGCCGCCCGGAGTCCTCGCTGAGAGTCACCCCCAGGGTGCGACCCGACGGGTCGTCGGTACTGAGCGTCAGCTCCAGGCCCTGCGGCAAGGGGCGAGTGGAAAGCACTCCGGTAGCCGCGTACTGCATTCCGCAGCTGGAGGCCTCCCACAGGTCACCCACCCACAGCGGGCTGATCAGAAACGGGGTCGTCGAGGACGTACCCACGGTGAACGTGAACGGTGTGTACCGGGTGGGAAACAGCCACTCGGATGGGGTCACACCCAGCGGCTTCGCGGCTTCGTTGCGGACCAGCCGCGGCCCACCGTTGCTGGGTACCTGCGTCAAAACCGGTTGGCCAGCGGAGTTCAGCACCTGCATCGCAAACGGTGTCTGATTGATGCGCACGGCGAAGCCGGGACCGGCAAAGTTCAGCTCGCCGGCATCCGGGAGTGCCGCGGTGGGTGGGACAACCGCGATTGCCGCAGCGGCCAGGCCAATGCTGGTCATGATGGCCATCGACCGCACGGCGCCTCCGGAGTTTCAAAAAGTTGACTGTTGTCCCGACAGTTGTTTCATCGGCAGATCCTGTCGGGTACACATCACGTCCGGGTCGCTACGGGGCTACGGCCTCGTCTCAGTGTTGGCGTTTTAGAACACGTTATAGAATTGCCGCTGAACGGCTCGTTTCATCCGCTCAACACCACCCGAGGGGACCATCGAAGATGCTCAGCGCCCAGATCCGTGAGGAACTCGCCGCCGAGTTGGCGCAAGCGGAGCGGAGTCGGGTTCCGATCTCTCCGTTGACGGCGGCTCAGCCCGGCATCGACGTCGTCGACGCCTACGAGATCCAGCTGATCAACATCCGCCAGCGGATCGCCGAGGGCGCCCGCGTGGTCGGCCACAAGGTCGGCCTGTCCAGCGAGGCGATGCAGCAGATGATGGGCGTCGACGAACCGGACTACGGGCACCTGCTCAACGAGATGCAGGTGTTCGAGGACAAGCCGGTCAAGGCCTCGAACTACCTCTACCCGCGGATCGAGGTCGAGGTGGCCTTCATCCTGGCCGCGGATCTGCCGGGCGCGGACTGCACCGAAGAGGACGTGCTGGCCGCGACCGAGGCCTTCGCCCCGGCAATCGAATTGATCGACAGCCGGATCAGCGACTGGAAGATCAAACTCTGCGACACCATCGCCGACAACGCCTCGTCGGCGGGATTCGTGCTGGGCAAGCAGCGTGTCAAGCCCGGTGACATCGACATCAAGAACATCGATGCGGCGCTGACCAAGAACGGCGAGGTGGTCGCGCAGGGCCGCAGTGACGCGGTGCTGGGCAACCCGGTCACCGCGGTGGCCTGGCTGGCTCGCAAGGTGGAAAGCTTTGGGGTGCGGTTGAAGGCAGGCGACATCGTCTTGCCGGGCACCGCGACCCGGGCCATCGACGTACACGCCGGTGACGACTGTGTCGCCGACTTCACCGGGCTGGGTTCAGTCCGGCTGGTTTTCGCATAGATTCCAATAGAGGAGCGTTCATGGCTGCCAAAGCCTCAGTGGCGATTGTCGGGTCGGGCAACATCAGCACCGACCTGCTGTACAAACTGTTGCGTTCGGAGTGGCTGGAGCCGCGCTGGATGATCGGTATCGACCCGGAGTCCGAGGGCCTGGCCCGAGCCCGCAAGCTCGGCCTGGAGACCTCGGCCGAGGGGGCGGACTGGCTGCTGGCCCTGGATGAGAAGCCGGACTTCGTCTTCGAGGCCACCAGCGCCTACGTGCACAAGGCGTACGCGCCCAAGTACGAGGCCGCCGGCATCCGGGCCATCGACCTGACCCCGGCCGCGGTGGGCCCGGCGGTGATCCCGCCGGCAAACCTGCACGAACACGTCGACGCACCGAACGTCAACATGATCACCTGCGGCGGCCAGGCCACCATTCCGATCGTGTACGCGGTCACTCGCGCGGTCAAAGCCCAGGGCGGCACCGTGCCGTATGCGGAGATCGTTGCCAGCGTCGCGAGTGTGTCGGCCGGGCCGGGTACGCGGGCCAACATCGACGAGTTCACCAAGACCACCTCGGCGGGTGTGCAGACCATCGGCGGTGCCGAGCGCGGCAAGGCGATCATCATCTTGAACCCCGCCGACCCGCCGATGATCATGCGCGACACCATCTTCTGCCAGATCCCCGAAGACGCCGACCGCGACGCGATCACCGCGTCCATCAAGGACGTCGTCGCCCAGGTGCAGACCTATGTGCCGGGCTACCGGCTGCTCAACGAGCCGCAGTTCGACGAGCCGTCGCTGAACTCCGGCGGGCGCGCCGTGGTCACCACCTTCGTCGAAGTCGAGGGCGCCGGCGATTACCTGCCGCCGTATGCGGGAAACCTGGACATCATGACCGCCGCCGCCACCAAGGTCGGCGAGGAGATCGCCCGCGAGATGGCGGCAGCAAAGGCTGGAGGAGCGTAATGAGCGACCACATCTTCGATGTGCGGATCACCGACACCTCGCTGCGCGACGGCAGCCACCACAAGCGTCACCAGTTCACCCCCGAGGAGGTCTCGGCGATCGTCGCCGCGATCGACGCCGCCGGGGTGCCGGTGATCGAGGTGACCCACGGGGACGGGCTGGGCGGGTCGAGCTTTAACTACGGGTTCTCCAAGACGCCCGATCAGGAGTTGATCAAGCTCGCGGCGGCCACGGCCCGCGACGCCAAGATCGCCTTCCTGATGCTGCCCGGCGTGGCCACCAAGGAAGACATGAAGCAGGCGCAGGGCAACGGCGGCGAGATCTGCCGGATCGCCACCCACTGCACCGAGGCCGATGTCTCGATCCAGCACTTCGGCCTGGCCCGCGAGTTGGGCCTGGAGACCGTCGGGTTCTTGATGATGGCCCACACCGTCACCCCGGAGAAGCTGGCCGCCCAGGCCCGCATCATGGCTGATGCCGGTTGCCAGTGCGTGTACGTGGTCGACTCGGCCGGTGCGCTGGTGATGGAAGGTGTTCGCGATCGGGTGGCCGCGTTGGTCACCGAGCTCGGTGATGACGCTCAGGTGGGCTTTCATGGCCACGAGAACCTCGGGCTTGGTGTCGCCAACTCGTTGGAGGCGGTGCGCGCCGGTGCCAAGCAGATCGACGGCTCGGTGCGCCGATTCGGCGCGGGTGCGGGCAACGCCCCGGTCGAGGCGCTGATCGGGGTGTTCGACAAGGTCGGAATCAAGACCGGGATCGACTTCTTCGACATCGCCGACGCCGCCGAGGAAGTGGTGCGCCCGGCCATGCCGGCCGAGTGCGTGCTGGACCGCAACGCGCTGATCATGGGCTACTCCGGGGTGTACTCCAGCTTCCTCAAGCACGCGGTGCGCCAGGGCGAGCGTTACGGCGTGCCCGCCCATGAGCTGCTGCACCGGGCCGGGCAGCGCAAGCTGATCGGCGGCCAGGAGGACCAGCTCATCGACATCGCGCTGGAGATCCAGCGGGAGCGGGCTGCGAAATAATCGCGGCATGACTTTGCGGCCGCAGGCCCAGGCGATTCTGGAGCAGCTGGCCGGACCGCAGGCGCGGCTGCGCGACGACCAGTGGGCCGCGATCGAGGCGCTGGTGGTGGCGCGCCGCCGCGCCCTGGTGGTGCAGCGGACCGGCTGGGGCAAGTCGGCGGTGTACTTCATCGCGGCGAAGTTGCTGCGGGCCAGCGGGAACGGTCCGACGGTGATCGTCTCGCCGCTGCTGGCGTTGATGCGCAACCAGGTCGCCGCGGCCGAGCGAGCCGGTGTGCACGCGGCCACCATCAACTCCTCGAACGTGACCGAGTGGGCCGACGTGCAACGCCGGGTGACCGCGGGCGAATTGGACGTGCTGCTGGTCAGCCCGGAGCGGCTCAACAATCCCGACTTCCGCGATGAGGTGCTGCCGGCGCTGGCGGCCCGGGCCGGGCTGGTCGTGGTCGACGAGGCGCACTGCGTGTCGGACTGGGGCCATGACTTCCGGCCGGACTACCGGCGTATCCGCACCCTGATCGCCGAACTCGGCGCCGACATCCCGGTGTTGGCGACCACGGCGACCGCCAACGACCGGGTGGTCGATGATGTCGCCGGCCAGCTCGGGGTCGGCGGTGGCGACACACTGGTGCTGCGTGGCGGCCTGGACCGCGAGTCGCTGCGGATGTCGGTTGTGCAAGCCGGTGGCCCGGCTCAGCGGGCCGCCTGGATCGGAACTCACCTGGAGAAGCTGCCCGGCTCCGGGATCGTCTACACGCTCACCGTGGCCCAAGCCCACGATGTGGCCACCGACCTGCGTGCACAGGGGTTCGTGGTGGCCGCCTACACCGGTTCCACCGACTCGGCAGACCGGGAGCAACTCGAGGCCGATCTGTTGGCCAACCGGGTCAAAGCTCTGATCGCCACCTCGGCGTTGGGCATGGGATTCGACAAGCCCGACCTGGGGTTCGTCATCCACCTGGGTGCGCCGTCTTCGCCGATCGCCTACTACCAGCAGGTCGGTCGGGCCGGGCGCGCCACCGCCAGCGCTGAGGTGATTCTGTTGCCCGGTGCCGAGGACTCCGACATCTGGCGCTACTTCGCCTCCCTGGCCTTCCCGGCGGAGGCTTTGGTGCGCAAGGTGATCGGCGAGTTGTCGTCCGATCAGCCGCTGTCGACGCCGGCATTGGAGGCTCGGGTCGACCTGAATCGGTCGCGCTTGGAGATGGTGCTCAAGGTCCTCGACGTCGACGGCGCGGTACGCCGGGTCAAGGGCGGTTGGCTGGGCACCGGCGCGGCATGGACTTACGACGAGCAGCGCTACCGCAAGCTCGACGAGCTCCGCCGGGCCGAGCAGCAGGCCATGCTGGACTACCAGAGCACCGACGGCTGCCGGATGAGCTTCCTGCGTGCCCAACTCAACGACCCCCAGCTGCAGGCTGGGGAGCGTTGCGGTCGTTGCGACAACTGCGCCGGGCCGCGATTTGACGCCGAAGTGGACTCCGCCGCGGCCGCGGCCACCCGGGAGCGGCTGATGCGCCCGGGGGTGGAGATCACGCCACGGCGGCAGTGGCCGTCCGGGCTGGCGCAACTCGGCGTCGAACTCTCCGGCCGGATCGCCGACGGCCCGGAACCCGGTCGGGTCATCGGCCGGCTCACCGATCTGGGCTGGGGTGCGCGGCTGCGGCGGCTGCTCGACGAGCCGGACCGCGAGGTTCCTGACGAGGTGGTGCGCGCGGCGGTGAGTGTGCTGGCCGGCTGGGGGTGGCAGAGCCGGCCGACCGCGGTACTGGGGCTGGATTCGGCGACGCACCCGGTCCTGATCGGGTCGCTGGCTGACCGGCTGGCCGAACTCGGCCGCCTGACCCGGTTGGACACCTTGCGGTACGCGCCGCACCGGCGCGCGACAACGGCAGCCAACTCGGCCTACCGGGTCGCCGCGTTGCAGGATTGCTGGCTGCCGCCGGCGGAACTTCCGGCCGGTGTCGGCCCGGTGCTGTTGGTCGACGACGTGACCGACACCGGGTGGACGTTGACGATGGCGGCCCGGGTGTTGCGTGCTGCCGGTGCGCCGCAGGTCCTGCCGTTCGCCCTGGCCAGCGTCAACTGAGCCACTCCGCCGGCGCGGGTACCGTCGAGTGATGAGCGGTCTTACTCGAGCGATTGCGGTCGGCTTGCTGAGCGTGGCCGGGGTACTGACACCGGTGGCCAACGCGGCACCATGCGACCAAACCTTCGGTAACTCCGTCGACTCGTACCTGAAGCGGCATCCCGACGTGAAGAACAACCTGTCCAATCGGGGGAAGCAGGAGGACCCAGGGGCGCCTGACCCGGTGCTGTCCTACCTCGAACGGCACCCGGACGTGCGTCAGGCGTTGATCACGCTGTCCCAGCAGTGTGTGTGACGAACGGCGATCGGAACACATAGCGGCTGGTGGGTTGCCCCTGCGAACATTCTCAGTTCAGTCGACAGTGCAGGGCAGGGTTTTGATGCCGTGAACGAATTGCGAGCGGAGAACTTCGGGTTCGGCGCTGGCTCGAATATCGGGGAAGCTTGTGAGTAGCTTCTCGAGTACCACGCGCATCTCCATGCGGGCCAATCCGGAGCCGAGGCAATGATGTGGGCCGCCGGCTCCGAAGGCCACGTGCTCGCGTGCGTTGTGTCGATGGATGTCGAAGGTGTGTGGGTCGGTGAACACGGTTGGGTCGTGGTTGGCGGCTAGATACCACAGGACCACCTTGGCGCCTTTCTTGATGATGTGTTCACCCAATTGGGTATCGGTGGTCGCTGTACGTCGCATATGTAGAACCGGGGATGACCACCGTAGGATCTCTTCGATCGCGTTGTTATTAAGTTCCTCGAAATTCTGGGCTAGATTCCGTTTTTGGTCGGGGTTCGCACTCAGTAAAGACATGGCCCAAGATAGTCCGGTGCGAGTGGTATCGTTGCCGGCTGCGGCGAGCAATATAACGAAGGAACCGAATTCGATAGGTGTAAGTCTGTTGCCATCGACCTCGGCGTTCATGAGTTGCGAGGTAATGTCGTCGCCGGGGTGTGCTTG
The DNA here is from genome assembly GCF_963378105.1 of Mycolicibacter sp. MU0102. Taxonomy (NCBI): domain Bacteria; kingdom Bacillati; phylum Actinomycetota; class Actinomycetes; order Mycobacteriales; family Mycobacteriaceae; genus Mycobacterium; species Mycobacterium holstebronense. The sequence goes on along the minus strand of NZ_OY726398.1, from coordinate 4,103,398 downwards.
CCGCTGTTTACCGAGGTCTATGGTGTAGTTGAAGAACTCGGCCGCTGCGTTCAGGCTGGTCGCGACGTCGCTGACATCGGAGTCATTGACCCCTAGGATTAGGTCAATAAGTTCCCGCAGTCGGCCGCGATCGTCCACCGGAATATCGAGCAGATCGGAAATTACCTGGAACGGGAGGTGCGCGCCGACCGTTTCAACGAAGTCAAACGTTCGGGTTTGACGAATATTATCGATGATGGAATCAGTTAAAATACCGACGTAATCTGTCATTTGGCGAATAGCGCGGGGCGAAAAGGCTACCTGAACGAGGCGTCTGTGGTTTCGGTGTTTGGGGCCATCCATTGCGATGATGGATCCGAGCATCTCCAGCAAATGCTGCGGAAGGTCGTCGAGCGAAAATCCCTGCGTGTTGGAGAAAGTCTGGGGGTCGCGGCTGACTGTTCGGACAGCTTGGTAAGAAGTCAGGGACCAAGCTCCTGATCCATCTGCGCCTTCGAGGTACTGGACTCCATCGCCGTGCTTACGAATGTCGGCGAAGGCGGCGAGCCGCTGGTGAGCGTCTGCGTCCCAGAATGGGCTGATCTGCATGGGATCGAGACTCAGATTGGCCGACGAGAGTGTCATGTTTCTCTTTCCTTGATGACTGCGGCGCCGGCTCAACAGTTCGGCCAAGGACCCCGAGGGTGCGCGCCGCATCGCCTCATCCCTTGTCCGTGTCGCTGCACGGGGGTCTAGCCCGAGCTGCTGAAACGCCGTCGCTGGGTTGATTTACGGCCAGCTACTAAAGACGGGTGCAGTGTTCGACATCGCAAAGTGGCCGCAGGGAGGCCATTGCCCCGCCGCAGAAGTTGAGTCAGATTCGCCCCAATCGCCATGGCGGTGCTCCGCATCGGTTGACGACACACCTCTAACATACCTTTTAGTATGGTTGCACGAGCAAAGTTTGCCGTCAAGACAATTCGCGCCGACGGTACGGTGCCGTCGTGGTGAGACGGCCTGGCCGCCATGACAATGCTGGTCCGACGCCAGCCGTCAGCCGGCGCCGCCGACTGCTAGGTGGCGCTACTTTCGCGCCAAGTGGTGGCATCCAGATGTCAGGAACGACCTGAACGAGCAGGGCAAGCAGGAGGGCCCAAGCGCACCCAACCCGGTGTTGGCCTATCTGGAACTGCACCCCGATGTGCGTCAGGCGTTGATCACGCTGTCCCAGCAGTGTGTGTGACGAACGGCGATCGGAACACATAGCGGCTGGTGGGCACCGTGTCGATGTTCAGGTGAGCGCCGAAAGCGCTGACACTGGCGATCATCCGGCCCACCCGATCAGTGAGGTCGGCCTGGTCGGCCGCGCCGTAGAACGCGTACGGGTCTGACACCGCCTCGTCGGGGAAGTTCTCCTCGACAATGGCGTCGATTCGGGGCGCGTCGGCGGTGAGCGGGCGGATCACGACATTCTGGGTGTAGCCGAAGGTCGCCTGGGTGTCGATCGCGACCTGGGTGTGGTCGATGTGCCAGCGGTGCAGCCAGGTCGCCTCGTCCAAGTCGGCCGGCCGGCGCAGCAACGCCACGTTGGCCAGCCCGCGGGTACGGCGGCCCTCGCCGAGGTCCGGTGGCGGCATGGGCATTGATTCGGTCACCAGATACGCTGCCGCCGAATCGGATTCTGCTTCGATCAGCGCGATGGCATCGCGGGCCTGCTGCCCGTAGTACTGCTGGGTCCACAGGCTGATGACGGCCGCCGCCGGCGGATCCAGCGTCGTCAGGGTCATCATGGAGTCGCGCACCGGCTCGTCGCGCACGTTGACCACGACGCCCGGCAGCTCCAGATCCAGCAGTTTCGTCGCGATCGGACCGCGCAGCTTCTGGCACCACCGCTCGCTGAAATCGGTTGTCCGCGCGACGATCATGACCTTTTCCATCGATGTCTCTCCTTAACCGGTTGCGGCGCGGAACGCCTCGACGAGCTCGCGAAGCAGATCAGTGGCCCGGCCGACGTCTTTGGGCAGCGAGCAGGTGACCCGCACATCGGTGACCCCGGCGGCTACCAGTGCCGGTGCGGAGGCCGCGGTGGCCTCGGTGTCCAGGGAGCCGTCCGGGTGCTTGGCGGTGGTCGCGTGGCCCAGGACCTGCAGGCCAGTTGGATCGCCGCCCAGGCGCGCGATGCGCTCCTTCATGGCCGCGATCGCGCCGGCCGGGTCGCGCATCGCCGGGCCCCACGGGATCCAGCCGGACCCGAACCGGGTCAGCCGGCGCGCCACCGCATCGTTGACGGTGCCGCTCACCCAGATCGGAACCCCGCCGGGCGCAACAGGTTTGGGCATCTGGTGAATGTTCTCGAAGGACAACTCCGGGGACGTGTAAGTGCTGCGCTGCTGAGTCCACAATGTCTGGCACACCTCCAGGGTGTGGTCCAGGAGCCGCCCGCGGCGCTCGAACGCCAGGCCGGCGGCCTCGTACTCCTCGCGTTGCCAGCCGACGCCCACGCCGAGATCCAGCCGTCCTCCCGACAACACGTCCAGCGTGGCCAGCTCCTTGGCCAGCACGGCCGGCCGGCGCAGTGCCGCCAGCAACACCGCGGTGCCCAAGCGGATGCGGGTGGTGGTGGCGGCCAGCGCGGTCAGCACGATCAGCGGGTCCAGCCACTGGCCGTCGGGGCCGGTCGGCTGGCGCCCGCCGGCGATCCCGCCCAGTCGGGGGTCGGCGTAGGCGTCCGGGTTCTCGCCGAACACCACGTGATCGGAGACCACGACACGATCGATGCCCGCAGCGTCCATCGCCGCGCCCAGCGCCAGAGTGGTGCACCAGTCGTGGCCGGGGTCGTCGGTGAAAGTCTTCAGCTGAAAAGAGATTTGCGGCTTCTGTACTGAAGTCATGAGCGCACCTGGCGGGCCGGTCGGGATTCGATCGCGTCGATGGTCAGCGCCCGCTGCGCGATCCGCCAGCCCTGCTCGACGCGGTGATAGGTGTCGCGGTAGCGCAGATACCAGACGTGGTCAGTGAGCTTGCCGTCGTGCTGGATCCAATGATGCGCTACCCCGGTGATCTCTCCGGTCGCGACATCGCCGGGCGTCGCACTCGCGTAGATCTCGCCGACGATGCCGTGCTGGGTGCGGGTTACCGCGGTCAGTGCCGACATTGCGTCCCGTACGCCGGCGTGGCCGTGGTGTCGCACGCATGGCTCCAGGTGATCCGGCGGATCCGGCAGGACGAGTTCGGCGTTGGCGGTGAACAATTCGGCCACCTCGTCGAATCGTCGCGCGTCGACGTAGCCGGCGTAGCGGTGCACGAGCCCGGATAGCTCGAGTCGGGAGGCAGTCGACAAGACCAGCGTGGTCATGGCGCCGAACCTAACAGCCATGCGGGCTTGCTCCCGCCGAGCTGCGCGGTGAGCGCCTCGGCGGTCCGCAGCAGTCCGCGGGCCCACTTGGTGATCTCGGAGTCGGTCAGTGCTCGCTGGGCGTGCAGCGACACCACCATTGCTTGGCGTTGATGGTGGTCGTAGACCGGCGCGGAGATCACGCTGATGTCGTGGCGGCCCCGGGTGCCGGCTTCGCCACGCAGATACACCCGCTCGCCGATATCGGAGACCAGTTCACCGAGCAGGGCCCGCAGTTCGTCGGGCAGATCGCTGGACAGGCCCGCCATCAACCCGTAGAGCCGTTGTCCGCCCGGTGTCAGGCGCTCGACCAGATACCCATCGGCACGGCATTCGTCGACGACGCGCTGCAGTCGTTCGCTCTCCGATCGCAGCGGGATGGTGGGCTGGCGGGCTAGCCAATCCTGCAGGGCAGGGTCGTCCCAGAGCACGAACATCAGCCCGACCGGCGGCGCAAACGGATAACTCTGGCCGGCCTGAACTCCCAGATGGGCGTTGGGTGCCGCCACCAGTTCCAGCACCGTGATCCGGTCGTCGACCACCGCGCTCAGCGCCGCCGAAGTGGCGAAATCCGCGGACAGTCGCCGCAGTTGCTCGCGTGCCTCGGGGCCGACCCGCAGCGACTGCTGGGCCGCGCGACCGAGCGAGATCAGGCCCGGTCCGAGTCGGTAGGTCTTGTCGGGATGGTCCCGTGTCAGGTAGCCCGCGTCGGCCAGGGCGTTGGCGATGCCCAGGCAGGTCGGCTTGGACAGCTCGGTGCGCCGGGCCAGTTCGGAAAGGCCGAAGCTCTGGTCGGGGTGGCGGGCCAGAAAATCCAGGATCGTCACCACCCGCTCGGTCGGCGGGGACGACCGCACGATCCGTTGGGGCGCCGCTTGTTCAGGCACAGCCATTGCAGCATGCTACCGCGACCGTCTAAAGTCGGTTCGAGATATCTACCATCTCGGTCCAATAATGGACCAATCGACGATTTGGGAGGTGCTGCAGCGATGTACTCCGAACCCCTGTCGGCCGCGATCGCCGAGGCGGAGAAGCTGGTCGCCGCGGCCCCGCACATCGAGACCGAGGCCGACCTGCTCGAGGGCCTGCAATACCTGGCCGGCGGTGTCGAGGCGTGTGTGCACGCCGCCTTCAACAGCGAGCGCGACCACCCGTTCTTGCTCTCGGGCACCGGGCCGTTCACCAAGATGGGCCTGGACAACCCCGACACGCTGTACTTCGGCACTGTCGTGCGTCCCGGCAACGACTACGTGGTGCAGGGCACCCGGGGAACCACGACCGACCTGAGCTTCCAATTGCTCGGCGGCGAATACACCGACGACAACGTCCCGGCCAGCGAGGCCGCCTTCGACGATCGCGAACTCGATGTTGCCGCCGACGGCACCTTCACCTGGCGTTTCCAGCCCAAGACGCCGGCGCAACTGGTGATCCGCGAGGTCTACAACGACTGGGCCGCCCAGCGCGGCACGCTCTCGATCGCCCGGACCGACACCGAAGGCACCGCGCCGCCGCCGCTGACCCGCCAACTCATCGAGAAGCGTTATGCGGCAGCGGGAAAGCAGTTGATCAACCGCGTCAAGACCTGGCTGGCCTTCCCGCAGTGGTTCTATCTCAACCTCCCGGTCAACACCATGGTGGCGCCGCGGCTCACGCCGGGCGGGCTGGCCACGCAGTACTCGTCGGCCGGGCACTACGAGCTCGAGCCCGGCCAGGCGCTGGTCATCACGCTGCCGGTGTCGGACGCGCCGTACTTGGGATTCCAGTTGGGCAGTCTGTGGTACATCTCGCTGGACTACATCAACCACCAGACCTCGTTGAACGGCACTCAGGCGCAAGCCGATCCGGACGGCAAGATCCGGATCGTGGTCTCCGACACCGATCCCGGGGTCACCAACTGGGTCGAGACGTGTGCCCATCGGCGCGGCTTCCTGCAGTTCCGCTGGCAACGGGTGTCGCGGCAACTCACCGAGGCCGACGGCCCCACCGTCGAGCTCATCGACGTCGATGCGGTGCAGACGGCACTGCCCTTCTACGACCACAACAAGATTTCGCAAGAGGACTGGCGAGCGCGAATCGCGCAGCGGCAGCAGCAAATCGCTAACAGAATGCTGGGGTGAAGATGACCGGAATGCTGACGGGCAAAGTCGTTGTGATCAGTGGGGTCGGGCCGGGGCTCGGCAGCACGATGGCCAATCGGTTCGCGGCCGAGGGTGCCGACCTGGTGCTGGTCGCGCGCAGCGCCGATCGCCTGGAAGAGGTGGCCAAGCAGGTCAGGGCTGCCGGGCGTCGCGCCCTGGTGGTCCCGGCCGACATCACCGATGACGACCAGGTCGCGCACCTGGTGGAGGCAGTCTCAGCCGAGTTCGACCACATCGACGTCTTGATCAACAACGCCTTCCGGGTGCCGTCGATGAAGCCGTTGGCGCAGACCACGTTTCAACACATCCGCGACGCCATCGAACTCAGCGGGCTGGGCGCGCTGCGCCTGACCCAGGGCTTCACGCCGGCGCTGGCGGCGGCAGGCGGCTCGATCGTCAACCTGAACTCGATGGTGATCCGGCACTCGCAGCCCAAGTACGGCGCCTACAAGATGGCCAAAGCCGCGCTGCTGGCGATGTCGCAGTCGCTGGCATCCGAACTGGGTGAGCAGGGCATCCGGGTCAACTCCGTAGCGCCCGGATACATCTGGGGTGACACCTTGCAGAGCTACTTCGCCCACCAGGCCGGCAAGTACGGCACCACCGTCGAGCAGATCTATGCGGCCACCGCCGCCAACTCCGACCTGAGGCGACTGCCCACCGAGGACGAGGTGGCCTCGGCGGTGCTGTTCCTGGCCAGCGATCTGGCCAGCGGGATCAGCGGGCAGGTTCTCGACGTCAACTGCGGGGAGTACCACAACTGATGACGGCTCGTACCGATGTAGGCACCGTCGAGGATCTGCACGCCTCGGCCACCAAGATGGTGGGTCTGGACGACTTCGGCCCCGACGACGACAACTACCGCGAAGCGCTCGGCGTGCTGCTGGATTCCTATCGCACTGAGGCCGATCTCACCGAGCTGGGCAGCAAGATGAACCGGTTCTTCCTGCGCGCTGCGCTGGTGGCCCGGCTGCTGTCGCAGGCCGGCTGGAATGCGAACCCCGAGTACACCCAGGTCGGCATCGAGCGGCCGATCTTCGTCACCGGGCTGCCCCGTACCGGAACCACCGCGCTGCACCGGCTGCTGGGCGCCGACCCGGCGCATCAGGGCTTGGAGATGTGGCTGGCCGAGTTCCCGCAGCCGCGGCCGCCACGCGAAACCTGGGACAGCAACCCGGTTTTCACCCAGATGCAGGCTCAGTTCGCGCGGCACCACGACGAGAACCCGGACTACACCGGGCTGCACTTCATGACCGCCGACGGCTTGGAGGAGTGCTGGCAGCTGCTGCGCCAGTCGCTGCACTCGGTGTCCTATGAGACGCTGGCGCACCTGCCGAGCTATTCGCGCTGGCTCTCCGAGCGGGACTGGATCCCGTCGTACCGGCGGCACCGCCGCAACCTGCAGCTGATCGGGCTCAACGACCCGGGTAAGCGCTGGGTGCTCAAGAACCCCAGCCACCTGTTCGCGCTGGACGCGATCATGGCGGTCTACCCCGATGCGCTCATCGTGCAGTGCCATCGGCCGGCCGAAACCATCCTGGCGTCGATGTGTTCGCTGGCTCGGCACACCACCGAAGGCCAGTCGAACACCTTCGTGGGCGCGCGGATCGGCGCCGACGAGATGGAGACCTGGGCGCGCGGGTTGGAGCTGTTCAACACCCAACGCGCGCAATACGATCAGGCGCAGTTCTGCGATATCGATTACAAGGAGTTCGTCGCCGACCCGCTGGCCACCGCCGCGGGCATCTACGAACACTTCGGTCTGCCGCTCTCCGATGAGGCGCGCCAGGCGATGGCCGACGACTATGCCGCCAGCAAGACCGGACCGCGGGCGCCGAAGCACGAATACTCGCTGGCCGACTATGGATTGACCGCCGGGCAGGTCCGGGAGCGCTTCGCCGGCCTGTGAGCCTCTTCTAGGCGCGAGCAGACATAGAATCGCACTCACCGCCATCGCGGGGTGCGATTCTATGTCTGCTCGCGGGTTGAAGTGAGCTAGTCGATGCCGTCGCCGGGCGGGGGAGCGCTGGAGCGCTCCTCCAGGTGGCCCTCGGCGACCGCGTGCGAAATACTCTTCGACAGCTTCGGACAGCCGCGACTACGGCTACTGGCGTGGCCGGCCTCGCGCTCGGCGGCGAAATAGGCGCATTGCTTCACCGCCGCCGAATTCCATTGCACCGAGGTGTATCCGGGGCCCAGCTTCTTGACCTCGACAGTGGCGGTGCAGTGCCGGCATTCCACCGGCATCAGACCCGAATGCAGGTAGCGGTCGGTATCCCGTTCGGTCGCAGCACGAATCGCCTCGTAGCGTTCCGGGTCGACCGGAAACAGCGGTTGCCGCGAGTAACGGGTGTCGGGCCCGTCGTCGTCGGGGGAGTCGCCGTGCTCGCCGTGGTCGTCGTGCGGGCCGTAGAACATCAGCATGGACCGGGCCAGCTCACCGGCGTCGGGAACCTCGCGGGCCATGGTGTCAGACCTACTCTGCGTTAACGGTTTCTGAAACCTTTGGGGCCTTCGCTTCCGCTTCCTGCACTCGCAGGTTCTCGGCGACCTCCGCGTTCCACTTCTCGTTGGCCACCGTGGCGTCGATCTCGATCTCGTAGCGGTCGGTCATCTCCGAGGTGACGTCGGCAGCGTCGACGTAGAACTGCGAGTACCACCGGCGCAGCTGGTAGACCGCCCCGTCTTCCTCGACCAGCAGCGGGTTCTCGATCCGGCTCTTGTGCGTCCAGATCTCGACGTCCTGCAGGAAGCCCTTGCTGACGCCGTCGGTCATGGCGTCGGCGATCTTCTCTGTGGTCGCGTCGTCGAGGCCCTTGGGCTTCTGCACGATGACGCCCCACATCAGCCGGAACTGGTCCTGGCTGATCGGGTAGTGGCAGTTGATCAGGATCGACTCGGCCTTGAAGCCGCCGTAGCTGTTGTGCAGCCAGTTGATCATGAACGACGGACCGAAGTAGGAGGCCTCGGAGTCCAATTCCGAACCGCCGTAGCTGGTGCCCAGGCCGGGCACGTCGGAACGCCCGACATTGTGCAGGTACTGCGAGGCGATGTGGCCCTCGAAGACGTTCTTGAACGAGGTGGGCAGCCCGTAGTGGATATAGAAGAAGTGCGCGAAGTCGGTGACGTTGTCGATGATGTCGCGGCAGTTGGAGTCGATCACCATGGAGTTCCAGCGCCAGTCGGTCCACTCGCCGCTGGACCACTCCGCGATCTCCGGGATCCGCACCTCGTCCGGCGGCGGGTTGCCCTCCGGGTCGTTGTACATGAACAGCAGCCCGCCGCGCACGTCGGTCGGGAAGGACTGGGTGCGCGCAACCCGCGGCGTCCGCTTGGAGTAGGGCACCAGCTTGCAGCGGCCGTCGCCGCCCCAGCGCCAGTCGTGGAACGGGCAGGCGACTTCGTCGCCCTTGATCTCACCGCGACTCAGGTCCCCGCCCATGTGGCGGCAGTAGGCGTCGAGCACGTGCAGGTCACCGTGCGAGTCGGCGAACACCACCAGCTTGGCGCCGAACGCGTGGATGGAGTGCGGCTTGCCGTCCTGGAAGTCCTTCACCGGTCCCAGGCAGTGCCAGCCACGCGCATAGCGGTCCGGCAGTGTTCCGGTATCGATGTGGCGGACGCCGACCTCGGCGTTGTCAGTGCTCACCTGTTGCCTCCAACCCTTTGCTTCTAACTAGAACACGTTACAGTTTTGACACCTGTTTGCGCAATAAACCCTGCTGGTTCGGGGTCTTTGGTCCCTGGTATATGTGAACGATGCAGCTGTTCTCCTTCAATGGTCGCTCGCCACGGATCGATCCGACGGCCTTCGTCGCGCCCACTGCCACACTGATCGGCGACGTCACCATCGAAGCCGGGGCCTCGGTGTGGTTCGGCGCCATCTTGCGGGCCGACGACGCACCCATCGTGGTGCGGGAAGGCGCCAACGTGCAGGACGGCTCGGTGCTGCATGTGCCGCCCGGTGTGCCGGTGGACATCGGCCCGGGCGCGACGATCGCCCACATGTGCCTGATCCACGGCGCCAACATCGGTGCCGAGGCGCTGATCGGCAACCACGCCACCGTGCTCGACGGCGCGGTGATCGGCAGCCGCAGCCTGGTGGCGGCCGGTGCGATGGTGCTTGCCGGCACCAAGATCCCCGCCGGGATGCTGGTGACCGGCTCGCCCGCCGTCGTCAAGGGTCCGATCGCGGGGACCGGCGCCGAGATGTGGATCAACGCCAACCCGCCGTATTACCGCGATCTCGCGCAGCGTTACCGCGAAGGCATGGAGCCGGTCACGCCGGAGTGACCGGCCGCAGCGCCGCGCTTAGAGCTTGCGGGCGGTCTTGGCGGCGCGGTCCAACTCCCAGTAGGCGCGCAGCGCGACCAGTTCACCCTTGTCGTTGGCGCGGTAGGTGAACACGCCCTCGGTGACGATCTGGTGGCCGCCCATGGTGATGGTGATGTTCCCGGTGTTGGCTTCCTCGTCGCCGCACTGGAAGGTATCGGAGAAATTGAATTCGATCTTGTCGGTGGGCGCGATCGCCTTGTCCCAGAACGCCGAGATCTCGTCACGACCGCGGTGACCCTTGCCCTCAGGGTCGAAGTGCGACGGACCGACCGGATCCTGCACGATCGCATCGCCGGCGAAGTTCGCCAGCCAGGCCTCCTTGTCGCGGGCTGCTACCGCGTCGCGGGAGCGCTTACCTGCCAGGTGGGCGGGGTGATCTGCGTTCATGCGAGTGGTCCTCTCACTTGGCGGGCTTGTCGGCTGGCTTGTCAGCGGAGACGACCCACATCGAGTAGTACTGCGAGCCACCGCCGTAGGCGTGGCCCAGCGCCTTGCGGGCGTTCGGCACCTGGTGGTCGCCGGCCTTGCCCATCACCTGGATCGCCGACTCGGCGAACCGGATCATGCCCGAGGCGCCGATCGGGTTGGATGACAGCACCCCGCCGGAAGCGTTGACCGGCAGCTTCCCGCCGATCGCGGTCTCGCCGGCCTGGGTGAGCTTCCAGCCCTCACCGGGGGCAGCGAAGCCCAGGTTCTCCAGCCACATCGGCTCGAACCAGGAGAACGGCACGTAGATCTCCGCGGCGTCGATCTCGTCGATCGGGCTGGTGATCCCGGCCTCCTTCCACAGCGCGGCAGCGGCGTCCCGGCCGGCCTGCGGATTGACCTGGTCGCGCCCGGAGTAGGCCAACGGTTCGGTGCGCAGCGCGGTGGCGTGAATCCAGGCCACCGGCTCGCCCGCATCGATGCGAGCCTGCGCGGCGGTCTCGTCACCGATCACGATCGCGCAAGCACCGTCCGAAGACGGACAGGTCTCGTCGAAACGGATGGGGTCCCACAGCATTTGGGACGCCATCACCTTCTCCACCGTGATGTCGGGCTGGTGCAGGTGGGCCAGCGGGTTGCGGGCGCCGTTGAGCCGGTCCTTGACCGCGACGATCGCGCCGATGTCGTTCGGCGCTCCGGAACGGCGGATGTAGGCGCGCACGTGCGGGGCGAAGTAGCCGCCGGCGCCGGCACCGACCGGCTTGGTGAACGGCACCGGGATGCTCAACGCCCACATGGCGTTGGACTCCGACTGCTTCTCCCAGGCCATCGCCAGCACGCGCCGGTACTTGCCGGACTTGACCAGGCTGGCCGCCACGATCGCGGTCGACCCGCCCACCGAACCGGCAGTGTGCACCCGGATAAGCGGCTTGCCGGTGGCGCCAACAGCATCCGCCATGAACAACTCGGGCATCATCACGCCCTCGAAGAAGTCCGGCGCCTTACCGACTACCACCGCGTCGATGTCGTCGAACGTCGAGCCCGAATCGGCCAGCGCGCGGTCGATGGCCTCACGCACCAGGCCGTTCATTGAGACGTCTTGGCGCTTTGCGACGTACTTGGTCTGCCCGGTTCCCAGCACTGCAGCGAGTTGGCCCATCAGTTGCGTCCTTCCATCACCGCGACCAGGTTCTGTTGCAGCGCTGGACCGCTGGTGGCATGCGCCAGTACCCGGCCCGCCGAACGGTTGAAGATGTGCTGCGCGGCGAAGCCGATGCGCTCCAGCCCGGCTACGAACATCGGATTGGCCGCCAGGGCACCGCCGGAGGCGTTCACCTTCGTCTTCGACGGCAACCGCATCGCCTCGGTCAGGATCAGATGCTGATGGGTGAACGGCGCGTGGATCTCGGCGACGTCTACCGCGGGCATGTCATCGCCGCTGGCGGCGCGCGTCGACGCGGTGGTCGATGGAGAGCGGGTTAGGTCCCGGCTGCCCAGCACCGGAGACTCGATGCGGTGCTCGAAACCGGTGATCCACGCCGGGTTTTCGCACAGTTCTCGGGCCTTGTCGCCCGCGGCCAGGACAATCGCGGCAGCGCCGTCGGTGATCGGTGCGATGTCGTGCCGGCGCAGCGGGTCGGCGAAGAACGGGCGCCCCAGCAGTTCGTCCAGGCTGGTGGAGGGCTCGACCGAATCAACCCGGTCGGCGACGGCGAACGTATCCAGTGCCACCCGCGCCATCTGCTCAGCGGTCCATTGGCCGCCGTCCAGACCGAGCCGGGCCTGCAGGGCTGCGATCGAGACCGAGTCCGGCCACAGCGGCGCGACGGTATAGGGGTCGGTCTGCAGGGCCAGGATCCGGCGCAGCTGGCCGGCAGAGGACTTGCCGAAGCCGTAGGCGAGCGCGGTGTCGACCTCGCCGGTCAACACCTTGATGTAGGCCTCGTACAGCGCCCACGCGCCGTCCATCTCCACATGCGACTCGTTGATCGGCGGAACCGCGCCGATCGAGTCGATCGCGGAGATGAACGAGAAAGCCCGTCCGGCAAGGTAGTCCGAGGAACCCGAGCACCAGAAGCCGATGTCGGTCTGGGCGATGCCCAGGTCGGAGTACAACTGAGCGAAACACGGCATCAACATCTCGACGCCGTTGGTGGTGCCGTCGGTGCGGCGAACGTGCGGGGCGTGGGCGAAGCCCACCACCGCGACATCGCGTTGCGTCATGCTGCCCCTCACAGGTGGTGCTTGTAGGTGTCGTAGTCGGCGTCCGGTTCGCCGGTGGGCCGGAAGTACTCGATGTTGTCGATGCCCAGGCCCCACTCCTCGCGGGGCTTCCACACCGCCTCGACGCGCATTCCCATCCGCACGTCATGGGCGTCGATCTCAGACACCAAGTGCAGGAAGGGAATGTCGGCGCCGTCGAGCAGCACGTAGGCGGCCACGTAGGGCGGCTTGATGCGCTGCCCGGCGAACGGAATGTTGATGATGGCGAACGTCGTCACCGTGCCCTTGTCGGGCAGCTCGACGAAGTTGTCCAACGGCAGGCCGGTGGCCGGATCGGCTTCCTTGGGCGGGAAGTACAGCTTGCCCTCGGCGCCGGTGCGCGCCCCGAGCAGCTTGCCTTCCTGCAAGGCGCGCAGATATGCGCTCTCCGGCAGCGAGGCGGTGTGCTGGATCTCCAGGCTGGACGGGATCACCACCATGGTCACCGGGTCGCGGTCATCGGGGGTGTCGGCGACCGGCTCCGCGTCTTCGCCGATCGCGAAGTAAGCGATGTCGGTGATCGCGCCGACGGTCTCGTCGGCCCAGTGTGCGTGCACCCGGGTCCCGACGCTGATGTCCCTGCTGCTTGCGGCCGCCACCGCGTGCAGCAACGGCACGTCGGCGCCGTCGAGCTTGATCAGCGCCCAGGCGAACGGGGTGTCCAGCGGCTGCCCCTCCAACGGGGCCGGCTGCCAGGACCACGACACCACGGTGCCGACACTGGCCACCGGTACGATCTCCGTGAGCGGTTCGTAGCTGACCGGGTCGTACTCGGCCGGCGGCACGTACACCCGACCGTCGGAACCACGTACACCGACGATGCGGCGCTCACGCAGAGCGGTGAAGAACGCGCCCAGAACGGGGCCGACTGAACGTGTGTAGTCGAAGGACAACTTCAGCGGCGCAGAGAGGGGCGGCTCATGCTCATCGATCTGCGCGCGGTTGCTTTGGCTGGCAGTCACGGCATCGAGTAGAACAGGTTCTAACAATGGTGGCAAGCAGGCGAGCGAGGAGCCAAGGATGAAGCTGGGACTGCAACTCGGATATTGGGGCGCGCAGCCGCCGACCAACCACGCCGAACTGGTGGCCGCGGCCGAGGATGCCGGCTTTGACTCGGTCTTCACCGCCGAGGCGTGGGGCTCCGATGCCTACACGCCGCTGGCCTGGTGGGGCTCGTCGACATCACGGGTTCGGTTGGGCACCTCGGTGGTTCAGCTGTCGGCGCGTACTCCGACTGCCTGCGCGATGGCCGCCTTGACGTTGGACCACCTCTCCGGTGGCCGTCACATCCTGGGTCTGGGCGTGTCCGGGCCGCAGGTGGTGGAGGGCTGGTATGGCCAGCGTTTCGGCAAGCCGCTGGCCCGCACCCGCGAGTACATCGACATCCTGCGGCAGGTCTGGGCTCGCGAGGCCCCGGTGACCAGTGCCGGACCGCACTACCCGCTGCCGATCAGCGGTGAGGGCAGCACCGGACTGGGCAAGGCGCTCAAGCCGATCACCCACCCGCGTCGCGCCGACATCCCGGTGATGCTGGGGGCGGAAGGTCCGAAGAACATCGCACTGGCCGCCGAGGTCGCCGACGGCTGGCTGCCGATTTTCTACGCCCCGCGGCTGGCCGGCATGTACAACGAATGGCTCGACGAGGGTTTTGCCCGACCGGGAGCACGGCGCGCCCGCGAAGACTTCGAGATCTGTGCGACGGCCAACATCGTCATCACCGAAGACCGCGCCGCGGCGTTCGCCGCCATGAAGCCCTACCTGGCGCTCTACATGGGCGGCATGGGCTCCGAGGACACCAACTTCCACGCCGAGGTCTACCGCCGGATGGGCTACGGCGAGGTCGTCGACGACGTGACCAAGTTGTTCCGCGGCGGGCAAAAGGACAAGGCCGGCGAGATCATCCCCGACGAGCTGGTGGACGACGCCGCGATCGTGGGCGACGTCGACTACGTCCGTAAGCAGATCAAGGTCTGGGAGGCCGCCGGCGTCACCATGATGGTGGTCACCGGACGCAGCACCGAGCAGATTCAGCAGCTGGCCTCGCTGGTTTAGTTCGGTTCGGCGCGCGGCGCCGGTCCCACCTTGCGGGCAGACTAGAACACGTTCTAGATTGGCCGAATGAGTGAAGCCGGCCTGTGGAACATTGCCCGTGACACCCCCGACGCCGTCGCCGTGGTGGACGTCCACGGTGGCCAGCTGACCTACGCGGAACTGGCCGCCCGCGCGGACCGCTACGGTCGCGGCCTGCAGGCGATGGGCCTGCAGCCCGGCGACGTGCTGGTGATGGTGCTGCCGAATATCGTCGACACGCTCGCGGTGTACTTCGCCGCCATGCAGACCGGGCTCTACATCGTGGCCATCAACTGGCACCTGACCGGTCCGGAGATCGGCTACATCATCTCCGACAGCGGCGCGAAAGTTGTTGTCGCCCACGAGCGGTTCGCTGAGGCAGCCACGATCGCCGCGGACGAGGCCGGCCTGCCCGCCGAGGGGCGGTTCGCCGTCGGAGCGATCGAGGGTTTCCATCCTTTGTCCGCATTGGGTGCCGACGAGCCGGCGACCCGGCCCGACGTGCGCACCATGGGCGCCGCGATGCTCTACACCTCCGGTACCACCGGCAAGCCCAAGGGTGTCAAGCGTCCGCTCACCGGCGCCGACCCCGACGCGGTGCCGGTTGCCTCGGCCGGCTTCTTCGCGCTGTATGACCTGCTGCCGTTCGACAACCACGTGCACATCTGTGGTTCGCCGCTGTATCACACTGCGGTGCTGAACTTCTCGTCGATCTCCATCCAGCTGGGTCACAAGGTGGTGCTGATGGACAAGTGGGACCCCGAAGAGATGCTGGCGTTGATCGACCAGCACAAGGTCACCCACAGCCACATGGTGCCCACCCAGTTCCGTCGGCTGTTGGCACTGCCCGCCGAGGTGCGCGAGCGCTACGACATGTCCTCGCTGCGCAACATGATTCACGGTGCGGCGCCGTGCCCGCCCGAGGTCAAGCGTCAGATGTTGGACTGGTGGGGTCCGGTGATCACCGAGTACTACGCCGCCACCGAGGGCGGCGGCACCAAGATCAGCGGCGCCGAGTGGCTGACGCACCCGGGCTCGGTGGGCAAGGCCTGGCCGTATTCGGTGGTCAAGGTGCTCGACGACGACGGCAACGAGCTGCCGGCCGGTGAGGTCGGCACCGTCTACATGCAGATGGGCGGCTCTACCTTCGCCTATCACAACGACCAGAAGAAGACCGAGGAAAACCGGGCCGGTGACCTGTTCACCGTCGGCGACGTCGGCTACCTGGACGAGGACGGCTACCTGTTTCTGCAGGACCGCAAGACCAACATGATCATCTCCGGCGGGGTCAACGTCTACCCGGCCGAGATCGAGAACGAGCTGATCATTCACCCGAAGGTGCTCGACGTCGCGGTGTTCGGGGTGCCCGACGAGGACTGGGGCGAGGCGATCAAGGCCGTCGTCCAGCCGGCCGAGGGTGTTGTGGGCGATGACGCGCTGACCGCCGAGCTGATGGAGTACGCGGCGGCGCGGCTGGCGAAGTTCAAGCTGCCCAAGTCAATTGACTACATCACGGAGATGCCGCGCGACCCCAACGGCAAGCTGTACAAGCGCAAGCTGCGCGACCCGTACTGGGAGGGGCGGGACGCCAAGATTTAGGGGTGAGGCGCGCTCGGCTGCCTCTGTGTGCCCTGGTGTCCGCTCATGTGGGAAACCCTGCTCTAACCATCTCGTTGATCTCGTCAATGGATTTCGACATCAAATGACTGAAGATGGTGCTGTAAGGCTGTCCTAGAATCGCGCTTCCTGCGGCCGATTTGATCTCTGTTTTCCATTGGTTTTCGGTTGGCGCCACAGTGACGTTGCTGCTGAAGCCCATCTTGTACAGGGGCGGACCCAAGCTTTCCAGGGAGAATGCGCTTCGCGCAGTGGAACCCCATCGCCAAATCAGGTATTTCTCTAGGAGTTCGAAATTGGAAAATTTCGCAGTAGCAGTGTAGCGCTTACCACGGTCGTCTGTCCGATCTACTACCCACCAGTCACCCTCTTTGTAAAGGTAAAATGATTCGTCGTCGGCTAGAAAAGTTGCCGCCGCCTTGTTGTCCAGCGATACGGAAATACTCCTCAGGCTGGCCAAATTAGCAAACTCGGCCCATGCGTGGGACAGTCGAGTGAATTTGCCTGTCATCTACGAACCTCTTTCAGGTAACCTGACTCGATCAATGCCTCGATCGAAGCGTCTTCTCCTGCTGGTGCTATCACGCGATATTGGGTTCCGCCGCCGGGTTGGTGGAACCAAGGGGCTGCTTGGGATTGTTCTAGGCGCCAGCCGGGCGGAAGCGCTGTCCGATCATTTACGACGTATGTGTAATAGGGGTTAGTGGCACTTCCTGGCGGTAGCGACAGCTGGGCGAAGGGTGTTCCATCGGGGGCCAAATAGGCGCCGCCGGGTTTGCCGAATCGTCCGAGTTCGGTTCCCGCGGTCAAGTCGGCGTCGGGGATGACGGTGCCCGGTATTGCGTACGGCTTGCTGGCCAGGCTGTCATCAGGGTAGATCAAGCGGCCGGCGGAGTCGGTGAATTGTGGTCCCGGTTCGATGGGGTGGTAGCCCTCGAACAAGGGTGAATCAGCTGGTAATGGATGTACCTCGGCTGCTGGGGCCGGCACGTGTGGCCCGCTGTGTGGGACGTGTTCGTGCGTAAGCACCGCTGGGCCTTGATCGGCGGTCGTCAGCGGTGGCGGGATGTTATCGCCACTGGTGGTGACCGGGGCGTGCACGCCGGGGTGGTGGATAGCGAGATCGTCGGCGGCGGCCTGCGCGCGGATTTCGGCCTGGGTGATCGCGCGCGGCAGCACGTTGTCGGCGCTCAAGGCGGCAGCGGTACCGCCGCTGGTTTCGAGGGCTTCGCGGGCGAACAGGGACCGTATGCCTTGCCAGCCGGCTTCGACGCCGGCCTTGCCGGCGGTGACGGCGGGCCCGGCACCCACCGCGGTGAAGATGACGTTCTGCAGCAGCGCGTCATCGGGGGTGACGCGGCCCGGGTCGAGGAACCGGGAGGCGGCCAGCTCGCCGTCCTGATAGCTGAAGTAGGCGCCACTGCCGGCGGCGGCGCCTTGGTCGTAGATCTCGCCGGTGCCGTTTTTGAGGGTGCCGGTCACCACCACCTTTTGACCCTCGAGGGTGTAGGCGAATGACACGGCGCCGTCGGGGCCCAGGCGCACCGAGGCAGGATCGATGGTCGAGTAGTCGGGGATCTTGCCCAGGTCGTCGAGGGCATCGGCGAGGTTCTTCTTCAAGGCCGGCAGCCGCGTCATCGCCTCCTGGGCCGCGTCGCTGCCGGCGCCCCGTTGGTAAGCCTTGGCCGTGGCGTCGTCGAGTGCCTTTTGGGCGGCCCGCACCCGCGCCATTGCATCGAGCACCGCCTGGTCGTTGGCGCGCAACAGCTCCTCGAACGCGGACTGGTCGCCCGGCGCGCTCGGGGCGGGACCGAGGGGGCCACCCAGCGGTGCCCGGTCGTAGCCGTGGGAGAGCAGCTTGGTTGTCGAAACCTGAAGTATTCCGGCGTAGTCGTCGCGGAGCTTTTCGATCTGGTGCAAGATGCCGGCAGTGTCATCGATAGCGACCTGCTCCAACTCGGCGGTATCCAGGTGTGCCTGCTGGTACATGCAGATGCGGTTGTCGATGTCTTGAAGCTGGATCTCCAGCGCGTTGATCTTCGCGGCCGCCGACTTCTGGGCCTCGGCCAGCGCGGCGGCGATCATCTCCAGGTCGGTGCCGATTGCCGTGAGCTGGGTTTGCTGCAGGTGCAAGGTGTCGGTGGCGCGTTGCACTTCCACCGAGTCGTTGATCGGGTGCTCGCCGTTCTCCCGGTTCCAAGCGGCCTGAAAGCGTTGGCGGGCTTGGGTGAACGCCGCGCTGGACGCGGCGGTACACGCGCCGGCGTTGTGGAAGGCCTGCGCGAGCTCGTCGACAGCGGCCGGGTTACCGCTTCGCAGGGTGTTGTTGACCTGCCACGGGTCGCCGCCCACGGCATCGATGAGCAGCGGCAGGCTTATGTAGCGGAGTTGCACCGCACTGCACGAAGTTCGGCCGCGTTGTGCTGATCCATACCGATAAATGCCCGCCGGGCGTGGTGTGCCTTGTCCGCGACATCGGCCAAAACCCGGCGCTGATCGTTGAGGGTTGTGATGTGGTCGCAATGGCGGGTCGAGATCGCCTGGTGGAAGGTGTCGGCGGCGCCAAAACTGCCGAAGATTCCCGCCGCCACCGCAGTCTGATCCAACGACGCCGCGCCCGCCTGGGCGTGGTCCGCGGCGCTGTGCGAATGGGTTGCCCCGTCCTTCAGCATTGCCGGATCGACGAACATCGTGACTCCTCTATTGCGTCAGCTGTGAATCAACGTTGACAGCCGGTCGTGCGGGCGTCAATTCACCGAGGAGAATGGCCGAAGTTCGTGGATCAGCCCCGGCCGTGCGTGGACGGTTAGCTGCCGATCACCTGTGCGTCGCCGAAGGTCATCTCGACGCGGCCCACGGTCGACGACATCATCGGCCGCTTGGGCAGGCCCAGCGCGGCCAGCTCGCGGGCGTAGGGGTGGGTGCCCAGCCGCAGCGTGGTGCCGCCGAGCGACCCGCGCACTTTCGAAATCCGCATCTCCCAAGGTACTTGGCGGGTAACCCCGTCGAGATGGCTGAATGCTTGGAGCACCCGGGGCTTGGACGTGAGCAACCCCGGAACCGGCAGCCCGCGACCGAATTCCATGGTGGCGATGTGCTGGCCGCCAGCGGCGACATCGAAACCCAACTGCCGTCCGTCGCGAACGGTGAAGTCCGCCATGATCTTCGGGAATCCCCAGATGGTGCGTCCGGCCTCGAGGGTGAACTCCTGGTCGACCGGCAGATGGTGGATGAACGCGCCGGCGGCGCCCAGTGCGCGCCAGCCGCTGGCCTCGGTGCCCGGGGGGTTGACCATCACCGCGGTGCCGAATTCCAGGTAGCGGCCGAGGTCGCCGTCGATGTAGCGCGCCAGCATCAGATTGACCACGGCGCGCCCCGGCTGCTGCTGGAAGACCTGCAGGCCGCTGTAGTCGATCATCGCCTGCGCGGCGTCTGCAGGGACCGAAAACATAGCGGAATGCACATCCGCGTGACGGATACGGACCGGCATGGTAAGCACAGTGCCAGCGATGGTGTGCTGTGAAAGAGCCATGGCTCCCACTGTAATCCGGGGAGGACGTCAATGACCGAGGTAATGGCCGATGCGAAGCCGGCCACCAAGCCGGACGTCGATCTGACCGACGGCACGTTCTACGCCGACGGGGGTGCTCGTGGCGCCTACGGCTGGATGCGGACCAACGAGCCGGTGTTCCGGGACCGCAACGGGCTGGCCGCGGCGGCCACCTACCAAGCGGTGATCGACGCCGAACGCACACCCGAGGTGTTCTCCAACGCCGGCGGCATCCGTCCCGATCAACCGGGCTTCCCGTACATGATCGACATGGACGACCCCGCGCACCTGCTGCGCCGCAAGCTGGTCAACGCCGGGTTCACCCGTAAACGCGTGCATGCCCAGCTGCCGTCCATCGAGACGTTGTGCGACACCCTCATCGACGCGGTGTGCGAGCGCGGTGAATGCGACTTCGTCCGCGATATCGCCGCCCCGCTTCCGATGGCGGTGATCGGTGACATGCTCGGGGTGCTGCCCGAAGAACGATCGATGCTGCTGCGGTGGTCAGACGACCTGGTGGCCGGACTGAGCTCACACCTGGATCCGGAATCGGCGACGGCTCAAGCGGTCATGGCGGCGTTCGCCGGCTGGACCGAATTCACCAGGAACACCATCACGAAACGTCGGGCCGAGCCCACCGACGACCTGTTCTCCGTGCTGGTCAACGCCGAGGTGGACGGCGCACAGATGACCGACGACGAGATCATCTTCGAGACGCTGTTGATCCTGATCGGCGGTGACGAGACCACTCGGCACACCCTGTCCGGTGGCACGGCCCAGCTACTGCGCCACCTCGATCAGTGGGAGTTGCTGCAGCGCGAACCCGATCGGTTGCCGGTGGCGATCGAGGAGATGCTGCGGTGGACCTCGCCGGTGAAGAACATGTGTCGCACCCTGACCCGCGACACTGAGTTCCACGGCACGCAGCTGCGCGAGGGCGAGAAAATGCTGCTGCTGTTCGAGTCGGCCAACTTCGACGAGTCGGTGTTCGACGAGCCGGAACGCTTCGACGTCACCCGCGACCCCAACAGTCACGTGGCGTTCGGTTTCGGCACGCATTTCTGCCTGGGCAATCAGCTGGCCCGGCTGGAATTGCGGCTGATGACGCAGCGGATTCTGCAGCGCCTGCCGGATCTGCGGCTGGCATCCGGCGACGCATTGCCGCTGCGCCCGGCGAACTTCGTCAGTGGCCTGGAATCGATGCCGGTGGTGTTCACCCCGAGCAAACCGGTGTTGGTCTAGGCGTCTTCGCCGAGCGTGTAATCAGGCCGGATGTTTCGCGAAAATCTCAGGCTCAGTACACGTTCGGCGAGCCCAGGCATCGCTGACTCGGCCGGTGATCCCGGCTTCGGTGTCTTCGACAGTGATCCGCAGGTTGATCCAGCCAAGACCAGTGACCGTCTCATGGCGCCGGATGTCCTTGTTGAATTGCCGTGCGCTGGTGCGATGGTGGTCGCCCTCGTAGTCGAGGCCGACTTTGATCTCCTCCCAACCCATATCCAGCACAGCCACCAGTTGCTGCCATTTGTCGTAGACCGGGATCTGGGTCTGTGGCGTGCACTGGTTGCGAAAATCCGGCCGGATCTTCGCAGTGGTTACACGTTGGGCGGGGAGGCGAGGGGCGCCCGCAGCGACTCCACGATCGCCTCGATCGGTGACCGCCACGCCAGCCCCAGATCGGCCAGCGTGGCCGAGTCGTCGGTCGGGGTGGCAGAGGTCAGCAGCCAGGCCGCCTCGTAGCTCAGCGACTCGGGCAGCGGCAGCAGCTTGCTGGCCAGGTCGCTGACCCGGCCGATGCCCTTGAAGACGCTGGGAGCAATAGGAATTCGCCGCACCGGCTTGCCCAAACCCTGCTCGACCGCGGCGATCATCTCGTCGAAGCTGACCATGATTCCGCCACACAGGTAGCGGTGCGGGCCGCGTCCGGGACGCATCAGCGCTTCGTGCACCAGGCCGATGTCGCGGACGTCGACCATCGCCATGCCGCCGCGCACCACCGGCGCCACCCGGTACTTCACGATCGGAGCCCAGCCCCGTTCGGTGACGCCGGGAGCGGTGTGAAACGCCGGGCCGACGACGCTGGAGGGATAGGTGACCACGACCGGTGCGCCCTCGTCCTGCAGCCTGCGGGCCACCCGCTCGCCGTAGGCCTTGGTGCGCGCATACGCGCTGCGCCCCGGCACGGTCGGCGAATCCGGGCCGATGATCCCGTCCGGTGGCGGAAAGAGCGCGCTGTAGGAACTGACCGACACCACCGGGTCCAGGCCGGCGGCAACGGCGCGGGTCAGAATCGCTTCAGTGGCGTAGGCGTTGATGTCCCACATCAACTTTTCCTGGCGGTCGTTGGTGCCGACCACCCCGGCGGCATGCAGCACCGAGTCGCAGCCGTCCAACAGCGCAGCCACCACCGCGGTGTCGCGGATGTCGCCGTCGAGCACCTCCAGAGCGCCCAGTTCGCGCAGCCGGGGGATGACGGGCTCGTCACCGCAGCCCGGGGCGACCAGCAGCCGCACCGAATGCCCGGCTTCCAGCAGTGTCTTGACCGTGTGGGCGCCGAGGTAGCCGGTGCCGCCGGTGACTGCGACCCGCATCAGCGGTTCTTGAACTCCGGCTTGCGCTTCTCGGCGAACGCCCGCGGGCCTTCCTTGGCGTCCTCGCTCAAGAACACCTTGATGCCGATCTTGGTGTCGATCTTGAAGGCGTCGTTCTCGTGCAGGCCTTCGGTCTCGTGGATGGTGCGCAGCATCGCCTGCACCGCCAGCGGGCCGTTGTTGTTGATCTGCTCGGCGATCTCCAGCGCCTTGTCCAGCGCCGAACCGTCCGGCACCACATGCCCGATCAGGCCCATCTCCAGCGCCTCGGCGGCGGTGATGTGGCGACCGGTAAACAGCAGGTCACAGGCCATGGTGTAGGGAATCTGACGCACCAGCCGCACCGCGGAGCCGCCCATCGGGTACAGGCTCCACTTGGCCTCGGAGATGCCGAACTTGGCGCTTTCACCGGCGATGCGGATGTCGGTGCCCTGCAGGATCTCGGTACCCCCGGCGATGGCCGGGCCTTCCACCGCGGCGATCAGCGGCTTGGTCAGCCGGCGGCCCTTGAGCAGGCCGTCGATACGCGAGGGGTCGTAGCTGCCGTCTTTGAACGAGTCGCCCGGCGCCTTCTTGTTGGCTGCCTTGAGGTCCATGCCCGCGCAGAAATAACCACCGGCGCCGGTCAGGATGCACGAGCGGATCTCGTCGTCGTTGTCGACGCGGTCCCAGGCCTCGACCATGATCGCCAGCATTTCGCCGGAAAGGGCGTTGCGGGCCTCGGGCCGGTTGAGGGTGACGATCAGCGTGTGTCCGCGCTGCTCAACGAGGGCGTGGGGCTGTTCTGACGACTCGCTCACCGGCGTCCGCCTTTCCGGGTTGGGGCCTCGACTTGAAATCGAAATGTAACACGTTCTAGTTTGTGTGTTGTGGCTCTCAACATCGCCGACTTAGCCGAACACGCCATCGACGCCGTACCGGATCGGGTTGCCCTGATCTGTGGGCCTGACGAGCTGACCTACGGGCAGCTAGAGGAGAAGGCCAACCGGCTGGCCCACTACCTCATCAGTCAGGGCGTCAAGAAGGACGACAAGGTCGGCCTCTACTGCCGCAATCGCAACGAGATCGTCGTCGCGATGCTCGGCATCATCAAGGCCGGCGCCATCCTGGTCAACGTCAACTTCCGCTATGTCGAGGGCGAACTGCGCTACCTGTTCGACAACTCGGACATGGTCGCGGTGGTGCACGAGCGCCAGTACGCCGACCGGGTGGCCAACGTGCTGCCCGACACCCCGCACGTCAAGACCATCCTGGTGGTCGAGGACGGCAGCGATCTGGACTACCAGCGCTACGGCGGCGTGGAGTTCGAGGCCGCACTGGCGCAGAGCTCGCCCGAGCGGGACTTCGGACCGCGCAGCGCCGATGACATCTACCTGCTCTACACCGGTGGCACCACCGGCTTCCCCAAGGGCGTGATGTGGCGCCACGAGGACATCTACCGGGTGCTGTTCGGCGGCACCGACTTCGCCACCGGCGAACCGATCGCCGACGAGTACGACCTGGCCAAGCAGGCCGTCGCCAACCCGCCGATGGTCCGCCACCCGATCCCGCCGATGATCCACGGCGCCACCCAGTCGGCGACCTGGATGTCGCTGTTCAGTGGCCAGACCGTGGTGCTGGCACCGGAATTCGACGCCGACGCAGTGTGGCGCACCATCCACGACCACAAGGTCAACCTGCTGTTCTTCACCGGTGACGCAATGGCGCGCCCGCTGCTGGATGCGCTGTTGGCCCACCAGGACGCCGGCAACGAGTACGACCTGTCGTCGCTGTTCCTGCTGGCGTCCACCGCAGCGCTGTTCAGCCCGAGCATCAAGGAGCGCCTGCTGGAGCTGCTGCCCAACCGGATCATCACCGACTCCATCGGGTCTTCGGAGACCGGTTTCGGCGGCACCAGCATCGTCGCCAAGGGCGAAGCGCACACCGGCGGACCGCGGGTCACCATCGACAAGAACACGACGGTGCTCGACGACGACGGCAACGAGGTCCAGCCGGGTTCGGGCGTGCGGGGCATCATCGCCAAGCGCGGCCACATCCCGGTCGGCTACTACAAGGACGAGAAGAAGACCGCCGAGACGTTCCGCACCATCAACGGCGTGCGTTACGCGATCCCGGGCGACTTCGCGCAGGTTGAGGCCGACGGCAGCGTCACGATGCTGGGTCGCGGCTCGGTGTCGATCAACTCCGGTGGGGAGAAGATCTACCCCGAAGAGGTCGAGGCCGCCCTCAAGACTCACCCCGACGTCTTCGACGCGCTGGTGGTCGGCGTGCCCGACGCCCGCTACGGCCAGCATGTGGCCGCGGTGGTGCAGGCGCGCGGCGATGCCCGGCCTTCGCTGGACGAGATCAACACCTGTGCCCGTACCGAGATCGCCGGCTACAAGGTGCCCCGCAGTCTGTGGTTCGTCGACGAGGTCAAGCGTTCCCCGGCCGGCAAACCCGACTACCGTTGGGCCAAGGAGCAGACCGAAGCCCGTCCCGCCGACGAGGTGCACGCCAAGCACGTGTCGGCAGAGAGCTAACTCACCGAGTTTTTGGTGCAGAGCTGCCCTCGACGGAACGCTTTGCGGGCTAGTCTCTGTCGATGCAGCGACTTTCGGGCGTCGACGCGGCGTTTTGGTCTGCCGAAACGGCGGGCTGGCACATGCACATCGGTGGGTTGGCGATCTGCGACACCACCAATGCGCCGAACTACAGCTTTGAGCGGGTTCGCCAGCTTCTGATCGAGCGATTACCGCAACTGCCGCAGCTGCGCTGGCGGGTCACTCCTTCTCCCATGGGGCTGGACCGACCGTGGTTCGTCGAAGACGAGCATCTCGACATCGACTTCCACCTGCGGCGCATCGGCGTTCCCGCTCCCGGCGGGCGGCGCGAGGTCGAAGAGCTCGTGGGCCGGCTGATGTCCTACAAGCTGGACCGCTCCCGCCCGCTGTGGGAGATGTGGGTCATCGAAGGAGTCAGCGGCGGCCGGGTCGCGACGCTGACCAAGATGCATCACGCGATCGTCGACGGTGTCTCTGGCGCAGGACTGTTCGAGATCATGCTGGACATCACGCCCGAGCCACGGCCGCCACTACCGGAGACGATCGGGTCCTCGAATGGATCCGCCATCCCCAGCTACGAGCGCCGGGTCGTCGAGGAATTGGTCAACGTCGCGGTCAAGACGCCCTACCGCATCGGCCGGCTGCTGCAGCAGACAGTTCGCCAGCAGATTGCCACCGTGGGACTGGGACTGCCCCGCAAACCTCCGCGCTACTTCGACGCCCCGGTGACCCGGTTCAACGCCAGCGTCTCGCCGCACCGGCGGATCAGCGCCGCCCGGGTCGAGTTGGCCCGGATCAAGGCCGTCAAGGACGCCTACGGCGTCAAGCTCAACGACGTCGTGCTCGCTATGGTCGCCGGCGCAGTTCGGCAGTATCTGGGCGAGCGCGGGGAGTTGCCGGACAGGCCACTCGTCGCCCAGATCCCGGTATCGACCCGCACCGAGGAGAGCCAGGGCGAGGTCGGTAACAAGGTCAGTTCGATGACGGTTTCGATGGGGACTGACATCGAGGGAGCTGCCCAGCGGCTCAAGACGATTCACGCCAGCACCCAGAGTGCCAAGCAGATGGCCAAGGCGTTGTCGGCGCACCAGATAATGGGATTGACCGATACCACCCCGCCCGGGCTACTGCAGCTGGCCGCCCGTGCCTACACCGCGACCGGGCTGTCGAATCGGCTGGCCCCGATCAACCTCGTCGTCTCCAACGTGCCGGGCCCGCCGATTCCGATCTACATGGCCGGGGCGGAACTGGAGTCACTGGTGCCGCTCGGCCCGCCGGTCATGGACGTGGCGCTGAACATCACCTGCTTCTCCTACCGCGACCACCTCGACTTCGGTTTCGTAACCACGCCGGAGATCGCCGAGGACATCCACAAGATGGCCGATGCGATCGAGCCGGCGCTGGCCGAGTTGGAGCGCGATATCGACCGAGGCAAGAACCGCACCGGCCGGCGCTGAGCGCTACCGGCCCGGTAGCGCCTGCACCACGCGGATCATCGGGGTCAGCATCTTCTGCCACAGCGGGCCGGAAATCCCCAGTGGTGGGTCGAGATTCAGGACCCGGGCGGTGGAGACGGTCTGCGACTCGGTGTACTTCAGGATTCCGTCGGCACCGTGGCGGCGGCCCACCCCGGAGGCCTTCATACCGCCCATCGGGGCGGCGACGCTGCCGAAGGCCAGCGCGTAACCTTCATCGACATTGACCGTGCCGGACTTGATGCGCGCGGCGATCGCCTCACCCTGAGCCTTGCTGGCGGCCCACACGCTGGCGTTCAGGCCGTACTCGGTGTCGTTGGCCTTTGCGATGGCCTCTTCGACGCTGTCGACGGGGTAGATGGAGACCACCGGGCCGAACGTCTCGTTGCGACCGCACTCCATCTCGTCGGTGACGTCGGTCAGCACCGTCGGCTCGTAGAACAACGGTCCGATGTCCGGGCGGGCATTTCCGCCAGCGATGACCTTGGCGCCCTTGGCTTTCGCGTCATCGACATGGTTGGAGATGGTCTTGATCTGGTCTTCGGAGATCAAGCTGCCCATGTCGCCGGAGAAGTCGTAGGCGTTCGACAGCTGCATGGCGCGCACCTGCTCGGCGAACTTCGCGGCGAACTCGTCGGCGACGTCGCGCTCGACGTAGATCCGCTCGATCGAGATGCACAACTGCCCGGCGTTGGAGAAGCAGGCGCGGGTGGCGGCCTTGGCGACCTCCGACAGGTTGGCGCCCTTGGTGACGATCATCGGGTTCTTGCCGCCCAGTTCGGCGGAGAAGCCGATCAGCCGGGAGCCGCACTGCTCGGCCAGGGTGCGACCGGTGGCGCTGGAGCCGGTGAACATCAGGTAGTCGCATTGCTGCACGATCGCGGTGCCGACCACCGAACCGGGACCGGGCACCACCGCGAACAGGTCACGCGGCAGGCCGGCCTGATACAGCAGTTCGGCGTTGGCCAGGGTGCAGTACGGGGTCTGGCTGTCCGGCTTGACCACCACTGCGTTGCCCGCCAGCAGCGCCGGGATGGCGTCGGAGATCGACAGCGTCATCGGGTAGTTCCACGGCGCGATCACGCCCACTACGCCCTTGGGGTGATGGTTGATCACGGTCTTGACGATGCCGGGCAGCAGCCCCGGTACCCGCTTGGAGGCCAGCAACTTGGTGGCCTGACGCGCGTAGTAGCGCGCGTTGAGCATGATGTCGAGGATCTCCTCCTGAGCCGCCGACCGCGCCTTGCCGGTCTCGGCCTGGCAGACGTCCATCAGGAAGTCCCGGTTGGCGATCACCAGATCGCGGTAGCGCTCGATGATCGCGCTGCGCTCTTTGACGCCGCGCGCCGCCCAGGTGCGCTGAGCCGCGCGGGCCTTGGCGAATGCCGCCGTCACATCCTCGGCGTTGCCCACCGGGATGGTGGTCAGCGGCTTACCGGTGAAGACCTCGTCGATGGTCTTCGACTGCCGCGCATCGATGTCGTCGATCGCGGACAGTTGACGCAGTCGGTCGAAGTCTGCGGCGGATGGGGCGGGCATGGTGAACTCCTACTCGCGGGTAACACGTGGTTAGCCGCCAAACTACCCCGCGCAGCGGCCACCCGGTAGCTCGGCGGCATGGGCACTGAGCCACTGGGTCATCTGGTTGAGCGCCGCAATCCCGGATTCGAAGCTGCCGTCCTTGGGTTCGGCGGCCAGCGCCACCCCGAGGTCGCCGGCCGGCGCATGCACCACGCCGAACTGGCGCACCAGGTAGCCCCCGCCTCGACCAGGACCCCACCCCGCCTTGCTGGGGACGTTGAGGCTTGCCAGGCCCCAGCGCTGGTCGGGAACCGTGTTGCGCATCAAGCTGACAACGGGTGAGGCAACTGGCATGCAGGGCAGGTGTGCGGCGAACACGGCCTGGCGGGCCAGCGGCCACTGGGTCTGACCGAACGCGCTGAATTCAGGCCGCAGCCGTCGGGATTCCACTGCGGTGCCGGAGTCGCCGCCCGCCCGCAGGACAGCTTGAACCTGCTGGGCTGCCTGGGGCGCGGGCCCCAATTCGGACCACAACTTCTCGGCGGCGTCATTGTCGGACGCGGTAACGGCACGCGCCGCCAGGTCTTTGGCGTTCGCGACGTTGGCGTGGATTGCCGCGATGGCCAGTGGAACCTTGATAGACGACCACGCGACCCCGTTCTGCAGGCTGCCCAGCGTGCCCGCTCCGTTCTGGCCGGCTGGGGCGTAGGCGATGCCGATGTTGGCCGGGATGGTGTTGGCCAGCTGCGCGAAGCTGGTCTGCAACGGCTCTGCGGAGGCGGGGGAGGCCAGGGCCAGGGGAGGGCCAGGGCGGCGGCCAGGACTGCGACGAGCACGCGGCGGGCAGCAGGCATTGATTCAGTATTGCGCGCCGGGGGTTCGAAACGGTGGTGGCCACACCGCGCGCCCCGCCGGAACCGGAGTGGGCAATTCGTCATTTGGGGCTCATCGACGGCGGCCATGGTGGTAGGAGTTGCTGATCACCTGGGGTGACGGGGGTGGACGGGGCCGAGAAGATGGGGCGAACAATGCACCGGTTGCGCGTGATGGGCGGTGTCGGCCGGGTCCTTGCCGCGCTCGGTACGGCGCTGTGCGTCGCGGTGGGAGTTGCCGGTCTGGCGGCCGCCGACGGCCCGGTCCGGCTAAGCAGCCGGCTGGGCGATTTTTGTCTTGATGCCCCCAGCGCGAACTATTTCGCTGCGGTGGTGGTCAACCCCTGCGGGGATTCGGACTCCCAGCGCTGGTACCTCAATGGCAGGCAGCTGCAGAACGTCGCCTTCCCCGGGGGATGCCTGATAAATCCGGCTGGCGACGGCCTTTTCGCGCACCTCGGGCCCTGTATCGGAATGTGGGACCAAAATTGGAATCTCGATCCCAATGGTCAGGTCACGACCGACCCGGGCTGGCTGTGCCTCGCTGTCCTCGGCGGACCGGGACCTGGGACGTGGGTCTCCACCCGCTACTGCGACGGCGATCCGAGCCAAGGCTGGGATGTCATCTCGTGACAGCGCCGGCGGGGCATAGGACTGCCGGCTAACGCGAGATCCGGAAAACCGGATCGGCGCACTGCGTGCCCTCGGCGGTCAACACCCGCTTGAGCACCTTGAACGTCTCGGTGCGCGGCAATTCCTCGGCCACCCGCACATATGACGGCCATTGCTTGGGGCCCAGGTCGGGCTGCTCGGCCAGGAACTCGCGGAAGGCGTCGGCGTCGAACGACGCGCCGCGGGCCAAAACCAGCGCGGCCATCACCTGATCGCCCACCGCGGGGTCCGGGATGGGATACACCGCGACCTGAGCGACGGCGTTGTGGCGCAGCAGGATCCGCTCGATCGGTGCGGTACCCAGATTCTCGCCGTCCACCCGCATCCAGTCGCCGAGCCGGCCGGCGAAGTAGGCGTAGCCGGCCTCGTCACGGTAGGCCAGGTCGCCGGAGTGATAGATCCCGCCGGCCATCCGCTGCGCCTCGGCCTCGGGATCGCGGTAGTAGCCGCGGAATTGGCCGCGGCCACTGGCATTCACCAACTCGCCGACCACGCCGGGCGGACACTCTTCACCGGTCTCGACGTCGATGATGGTGTTGCCGTCGATCAGCGGGCCCAGCGCGCCGGCGGGGGTGTCCGGGGTGCGCCCGATCGCCACTCCACCCTCGGTGGAGCCGAAGGCGTCGATCACGGTGCAGCCGAACCGCGCCGCGAACCGCTCCAGATCCCGGGGTGCGCCTTCGTTGCCGTAAAGAAGTCGCAGGGGGTTGTCGGCGTCGTCGGGCTGCGCCGGGGTGGCCAGCACGTACGACAGCGGTTTGCCCACGTAATTGGCGTAGGTGGCGCCGAAACGGCGCACGTCGGGAATGAACCCGGAGGCGGAGAACTTGCGGCGCAACGCGACTGAGGCACCGGCGGCCACCGCCACCGACCAGCCCGCCATCACCGCGTTGGAGTGAAACAGCGGCATCGACAGGTAGCAGACGTCCGAAGTCCCCAGCCCGAACCGCCCCGAGAGCATCACCCCGGGGAACGCCGCCTTCCACTGGGTGCAGCGCACCGCCTTCGGGTCACCGCTGGTGCCCGAGGTGAAGATCAGCATGAACAGCTCGTCGGGGTCGGCCTCCCGGAAGCTCACCGGTGTGTCGTCATACCCGGCCAATTCCGATTGCCACGAGGGTGATTCGACATCGATCATGCCGGGAACCGTGACGTCGGCGGTGTTGTCGGCCAGCACCAGCTGACAGTCCGCGTGGGCCACGTCGCGCTCCAAGGCCGCGCCCCGGCGGGTGGGGTTCAAGCCCACCGGCACGATGCCGGTCAGTGCCGCCGCCACCAGCATCGTGGAGAAGAACGGCGTATTGCCCAGCAGCACACCGACATGTGGTGGTTTGTCCGGATCGAGGCGGGCCCGAAGCGCCGCGCCGAGCCGGGCGCCCGCGGCGATGTGGTCTCGCCAGCTGACGAAGGTGTCCTCGTAGAAGACACCGCGGTCGTCCACCTCGGCGACTTGCGCCAGCAGTGCTGTGACGGTGGACTGTTGGTCGATCTGGGCGGGTGCTGACATGGTGATCAGATTAGTGATGCAATAGAGCGGTGACTGATTCGCAGGCTTTCGACGCCATAGCAGCTCTGAAAAATATCGCCGACATCGACGAGATCAAGCAGGTCAAGTACCGCTACATGCGGGCATTGGACACCAAGCACTGGGACGACTTCGCGGCCACCCTGGCCGAGGACGTCACCGCCGCCTACGGCCAGTCGATGGGCAAAAAGCAGACCTTCGCCGACCGTGACTCGCTGGTGGAGTTCATGCGGAACTCGCTTCCCGGCAACATCATCACCGAGCACCGGGTCAACCACCCCGAGATCTCCCTCACCGGCCCGGACACCGCCACCGGTATCTGGTACCTGCAGGACCGGGTGATTGTGCCCGACGTCAACCTGATGCTGATCGGGGCAGGTTTCTATCACGACACCTACCGCCGCACCGAGGACGGCTGGAAGCTCAGCCACACCGGCTACCAGCGCACCTACGACGCCACCATCGCCCTGACAGACCTGCCCGGGTTCAACGTGACGTTCGGTGAAGCGCTGAACCGCTAGCCAACCAACTACGCCGGCGTTTCGGCCAGTTCGCGGCCGATCGCCAGCAGCTGTCCCGTGGCGCCGCCAAGCGCGAACTCGGTCTGCTTGGCGGCCAGGAAGTAGCGGTGGATCGGGTGGTCGATGTCGATGCCGACCCCGCCGTGAATGTGAACGATGCTGTGCGCCACCCGGTGGCCGGCCTCGGCAGCCCAGAAGGCGGCGGTGGCCACTTGGGTGGTCGCCGGCAGACCCTCACTGACCCGCCACGCCGCCTGGGTCAGCGTCAGGCGCAGGCCCTTGACGTCGATGTAGCCGTCGGCCAGCCGCTGCGACACCGCCTGGAAGCTGCCGATCGGCTTGTCGAACTGCTCGCGCTCGCGGGCGTATTCGGCGGTCATCGCCAGGCCGCGTTCCAACACTCCCAGTTGGTAGGCGCTGTGGCCCAGGGCCGCCACGCTGATCAGGCGGTCGAGCACTTCGGCGCCACCGACCAGGCGGCCGGCCTCCACCTCGACCCCGGAGAGCTCCAGGTGGCCCACGCTGCCCCGTCCGGTGGTGGCCAGCGAGGTCACCGTCACGCCGGGGTCGGAGGCCGCGACCAGGAACACCGCTGCGCCCGAATCGGTTTCGGCAGCCACCAGGAATGCGTCGGCGACCGAAGCGAAACCGACCTGGGTGCGAGTACCGGTGAGGCGGAAGCCATCACCAGCGGCGGCCGCCCGAACCGGGCCCTCGCCCATCTCGCCGTCGAGGGCGATGGTGAGGATCTTCTCGCCGGTCACGGCCGGAGCACCCCAAGCCTGCTGCAGCTCCGCGGAGCCGAACTTGGCCAGCGTCTCGGCGGCCAGCACCACCGACTCCAGGTAGGGCACGGCGGCCAGCTGACGGCCGAGTGCGGTAAGGATCGCCGTCTGCTCCAGCACGCCGAACCCGCCGCCGCCCAGCGACTCGCTCGCCGCGCTGGACACGACGTCGGCGTCGATCAGCTTGCGCCACAGCTCGGCGTCGAAGCGCTGCTCCAACGCGTCGAGCTCACGCTGGCGCTCCGGCGTGCACACCGCGTCCACGATGGTGCCGACCAGACCCGAAAGGTCGTCAGATGCTTCGGTAGTGGTGAAGTCCATGAGTACTTGCCTCCAAAGTCCTTGGGTATATAGGTCAGCGGTTACGGGGCAGGCCCAGGGCGACCATGCCGATGATGTCGCGCTGCACTTCGTTGGTGCCGCCGCCGAAGGTCAGGATCAGGCAGGCCCGGTGCATCCGTTCCACCCGGCCGCGCAGCAGTGCGCCGGGGGAGTCCTGGCGCACGGTGGCGGCGGTGCCGAGCACCTCCATCAGCAGGCGGTAGGCCTCGGTGGCCAACTCGGTGCCGAATACCTTCGCCGCCGAGGCGTCCGCCGGGGACGGCGCGGCCTTGTCAGTGGAGGCCAGCTCCCAGTTGATCAGCTTGAGCACTTCGGCCTTGGCCAGCACCCGGGCCAGGTTGAGCTGCACCCACTGCGAGTCGATGATCCGGTTGCCGTGGGCGTCTTTGGTGTTCTGTGCCCATTCGCGGACCTCTTCGAGAGCCAGCAGGATCGGCTGCGCCGACACCAGGGCAACCCGCTCGTGGTTGAGCTGGTTGGTCACCAACTTCCAGCCCGCGTGCTCTTCGCCGACCAGACTGGTCACCGGCACCCGCACGTCCTGGTAGTACGTGGCGCTGGTGTCCGGGCCGGCCATGGTGTGCACCGGCGTCCAGGAGAAGCCCTCGGCGCTCGTGGGCACGATGAGCATGGAAATTCCGCGGTGCTTCTTGGCCTCCGGGTTCGTCCGAGCCGCCAGCCACACGTAGTCGGCGTAGGCGATCAGCGACGTCCACATCTTCTGGCCGTTGATCACGTAGTCGTCGCCGTCACGGACCGCGGTAGTGCGCAGCGAGGCCAGGTCGGTGCCCGCGCCCGGCTCGGAGTAGCCGATCGCGAAGTGCAGCTCGCCGGCGGCGATCTTGGGCAGGAAGAACTTCTTCTGCTCTTCGGTGCCGAACGCCATGATCGTCGGTGCGACGCTGTTGATGGTCAAGAACGGTACCGGCGCACCGGCGATCGCGGCCTCGTCGGTGAAGATCAGCTGATCCATCGTCGAGCGCGCCTGGCCGCCGTACTCCTTGGGCCAGCTCAGCGTCAGCCAGCCGTCGTGACCCATCTGGGCCACGGTCTCCCGATAAACGTTGCCGGTGCCGTACTCGCCCTGGGTGGAGCTCAGGGCCTCGCGGCGCTCCGGCGTCATCAGCGTGGTGAAGTAGGACCTCAGTTCGCTGCGCAGCTCTTCTTGTGCCGGCGTGTAGCTGATCTGCATCAGGGGAGTCCTTCGCTGGTGATCGGTGTCACGATAAGATTTTGGTTCGACAGCCCGTTGTAACACGTTCTAGTCCCGGGGTCCAACGGCCCTAGCGGCTCGTGTGGGAGAGCTGTCGAATCGTATGGTGACACTAGTGGACGACGACGACCGCAGATGCTCGGTCGACGCAGGGCTTTTACAGGAGAATGTCATGCGAGTTGAGGTAGATCTGGATCGTTGCGAGGGCAACGCGATTTGCGTCGGAATCGACCCCGACCTGTTCGATCTGAACGACGACGAGCAGGCCGAGGTCAAGATGGCCCCCGTCCCGGCGGACCGGGAAGCCCATGCCGAGCAGGCCATCGCCGAGTGCCCGCGGGCCGCGCTGCGCCGCGTCGACGACTAGCCTCCCACTGGCAACGACTAGAGGTATTCATAGGCGCCGGTGACAACGAGTGCGCCGGTGACGTAAAGGAGCGGCGTAGATGACTGACAGCGCGATCGACCTGACCGGCAAGGTCGCAGTGGTGACCGGCGCAGCCGCCGGCTTGGGCCGAGCCGAGGCGATCGGGTTGGCCCGCTCCGGGGCGACGGTTGTCGTCAACGACATCGCGCCGGCGCTGGAGTCCTCCGACGTGATCGACGAGATCGCGGCGGCCGGCGGCAAGGGTGTGCCGGTGGCCGGTGACATCAGTCAGCGGTCCACCGCCGACGAGCTCGTCAGCACCGCCGACGGCCTGGGCGGGCTGAACATCGTCGTCAACAATGCCGGGATCACCCGCGACCGGATGTTGTTCAACATGTCAGACGACGACTTCGACGCTGTGATCGCAGTCCACCTTCGTGGACATTTCCTGCTGACTCGCAACGCTGCGGCTTACTGGCGTCAGAAGGCCAAGGACGCTGAGGCCGGTGCCGTTTACGGCCGCATCATCAACACCTCTTCGGAGGCCGGCCTGATGGGCCCGGTCGGGCAGGCCAACTATGGCGCGGCCAAGGCGGGGATCACCGCGCTGACACTCTCGGCCAGCCGGGCGCTGAGCCGCTACGGCGTGTCTGCCAACGCGATCTGCCCGCGGGCCCGCACCGCGATGACCGCCGATGTGTTCGGCGAGGCCAAGGTTGGTGAAGGCGAGATCGACCCGCTTTCGCCCGAGCACGTGGTGACGTTGGTCCGGTTCCTGGCATCCCCGGCCTCGGCTGCGGTCAGCGGTCAGGTTTTCGTGGTCTACGGACCTGAGGTAACCCTGATGGCCGCGCCGACGGTGGAACGTAAGTTCAGCGCCGACGGGCAGGCATGGGACCCGAGCGGGTTGTCGGACACGCTGGCGAATTACTTCGCCGGCCGGGACCCGGCCCGGACTTTCTCGGCTTCCGAACTGATGTCCGGCGATTAGAACAAAATTAGAACGCGTTACAGCGAGGCGTAGGTCACAATGTGTTGTGACCAGGGCGAATATCTCAGGAATCTCGCTGAAACGTGTTCTTTGACACTGAGAACGTGTTCTAGTTAATATGATCCGGCTCACGCGGGGCGGCGTCTGAATTGCACGAATGACGCCGGTCGCGCGAGGTTGCCGGATACAGTTTTGCGACCACCGATGCCCTGCAAGCCCGACCTGAGGGAAGGACGCGTCTTGATCGAACAACTCACGGTTCCGGCTCGGGCCGTGGGCGGCTTCGTAGAGATGTCGATAGAGACGTTCCGGGCCATGTTCCGACGGCCCTTCCAGTACCGCGAATTCCTCGACCAGACCTGGATGATCGCCCGGGTGTCGCTGTTGCCGACGGTGCTGGTCGCGATCCCCTTCACTGTGTTGGTGGCGTTCACGCTCAACATCCTGTTGCGCGAGATCGGCGCTGCCGACCTGTCCGGCGCCGGAACCGCGTTCGGCACCATCACCCAGCTGGGACCGGTGGTGACCGTGTTGGTGGTGGCCGGCGCGGGCGCGACCGCCATCTGCGCAGACCTGGGCGCCCGAACCATTCGTGAAGAGATCGACGCGATGCGGGTGCTCGGTATCGACCCGATCCAGCGACTGGTGGTGCCCCGGGCCTTGGCGTCGACCTTCGTCGCATTGCTGCTCAACGGCCTGGTGTGTGCCATCGGTCTGGTCGGCGGCTACGTGTTCTCCGTCTTTCTGCAGGGCGTCAACCCCGGCGCCTTCATCAACGGTCTCACCGTGCTCACCGGGCTCGGCGAGCTGGTGATGGCCGAGATCAAGGCGCTGCTGTTCGGCACGGCGGCCGGTCTGATCGGCTGTTATCGCGGGCTGACCGCCAAGGGCGGCCCTCAGGGCGTAGGCAACGCGGTCAACGAGACCGTCGTCTACGCCTTTATTTGTCTGTTCGTCATCAACGTGGTCATGACCGCGATCAGCGTCCGGGTGTTGGTCAAATGAGTTACGACGCCACGTTGCGGTTCCGGCGGTTGTTCCGCGGGGTGCCCAAGGCCGTCGACAACTTCGGCGAGCAGGCACTGTTCTACGCCGAATCGATCCGGTACGTCCCCAACGCACTGACCCGGTACCGCAAGGAAACCGTCCGGCTAATCGCCGAGATCACCATGGGCACCGGCGCGCTGGCCATCATCGGCGGCACGGTCGGGGTGGCCACCTTCCTCACCCTGGCCTCCGGTGGCGTGATCGCGGTCCAGGGCTTCTCCTCGCTGGGCAACATCGGCATCGAGGCGCTGACCGGCTTCCTGTCCGCGTTCCTCAACGTGCGGATCGTCGCGCCGGTGGTAGCCGGCATCGCACTGGCCGCCACTATCGGAGCCGGCACCACCGCGCAGCTCGGTGCCATGCGCGTCGCCGAGGAGATCGACGCCGTCGAATCGATGGCCGTCCATGCGGTGTCCTACTTGGTGTCCACCCGGCTGGTGGCGGGCCTGATCGCGATCATTCCGCTGTATTCACTGTCGGTGCTGGCGGCGTTCTTCGCCGCCCGGTCCACCACGGTGTTCATCAACGCGCAGTCACCAGGCCTCTATGACCACTACTTCGACACCTTCTTGATCCCCACGGATCTGCTGTGGTCCTTCTTGCAGGCGATCATCATGTCCGTCGCGGTGATGCTCGTGCATACCAACTACGGCTTCAACGCGGCGGGCGGCCCGGTCGGGGTGGGCATTGCGGTCGGTCAGGCCGTGCGGACCTCGCTGGTCGTGGTCGTCGTCATTACGCTGTTCGTTTCACTTGCCGTCTACGGCGGTTCCGGCAACTTCAACCTTTCGGGCTAGCAAGGGAATACACGTGCAAACGGGATCGACGCGTACCCAGGTGCGGATTGCTGCGGCAATCCTCGGTGCGATTCTGCTTGCCGCCACCGTGTTCACCTATCTGTCCTACGTCTCGGTCTTCAGCTCCACCGACAAGGTGACCGTCACCTCGCCGCGTGCCGGCTTGGTGATGGAGCAGGACGCCAAGGTCAAGTACCGCGGCATCCAGGTCGGCAAGGTGAAGACGATCTCGTACCAGGGCGACCAGGCCAAACTGTCGCTCGCCATCGACAGTGCTGCGATGCGCCAGATCCCGTCGAACGCCGCGGTGCACATCGCCGGAAACACCATCTTCGGGGCCAAGTCGGTGGAGTTCGTGCCGCCGCCGGTGCCCTCTGGCGCCACGCTGCGCAACGGCGCGAACGTCCAGGCATCCGATGTGCAGCTGGAAGTCAACACGCTGTTCCAGAAGCTGACCGACCTGCTGGACAAGCTCGACCCGGT
Source organism: Mycolicibacter sp. MU0102 (assembly GCF_963378105.1). Taxonomy (NCBI): domain Bacteria; kingdom Bacillati; phylum Actinomycetota; class Actinomycetes; order Mycobacteriales; family Mycobacteriaceae; genus Mycobacterium; species Mycobacterium holstebronense. The sequence goes on along the minus strand of NZ_OY726398.1, from coordinate 4,065,882 downwards.
GCAGCTCAACGGATCGGTCAGCGCGCTGGCCGAGGGGCTGCGAGGCAACGGCGACAACTTGGGCGGGTTGCTGTCCGGGCTGAACAGCTACCTCGGAAAGCTCAATCCGAAACTGCCCCAATTGCAGTCAGGCTTCGCCAAGACCGCAGTCGTCGGCAACATCTACGGAGATGCCGCCCCGGATCTGGCCACGACCTTCGACAACGTCCCCGCGATCAGTAAGACACTGGTCGACCAGCGGGAGAACCTGAACAAGGCGTTGCTGGCGACGACCGGGCTGGCCAACAACGGCTACGACACCTTCGCTCCGGCGGCTGACGATTTCATCGCCGGTATTCAGCGCTTCCGCGCCATGAGTAGCCTGCTGGCCGAGTACTCGCCCGAGTTCGGCTGTCTCTTCAAGGGAGTCCAAAAGGCCCTGGAGCGTTTCGGCCCGTCGCTGGGCGGCACCAAGCCGGCGCTGTACGTTCAGTCCAGCTTCATCCCGGGCGCGCCGGCCTACACCTACCCGGAGAGCCTGCCGGTGGCCAACGCGAGCGGCGGGCCGAACTGCCGCGGCTTGCCGGACATCCCCAGCAAGCAGTACGGCGGCTCCTGGTTCCGCTCGCCGTTCCTGGTGACCGACAGTGCCTACATCCCGTTCCAGCCCAACACCGAGGTGCAGTTCGACGCCCCCTCCACTGCGCAGTTCCTCTTCAACGGCGCCTTCGCGGAACGGGATGAATACTGATGAATTCGCGCAGCACCCTGATCAAGGTGTCGATCTTCGCCGTCGCCATGCTGTTGGTGTCTGCCGGTCTGGTGGTGGTGTTCGGCGAATTCCGATTCGCCTCGAACCACACCTATCACGCCGACTTCGCCAGTGCTTCTCGGCTCAAAGGCGGCGAGGACGTGCGGATCTCCGGAATCCCGGTGGGCACCGTCAAGCGCGTCGAGCTGACGCCGGAGAACACCGTCAAGGTCACCTTCGACGTCGACAAGCGCTACCAGATCTACGATTCGACCCGCGCGCTGATCCGTTACGAAAACCTGGTCGGCGACCGGTATCTCGAGATCGCCTCGGGCGCCGGGGAACTGCACAAGCTGCCGCCGGGCGGCACCATCGCCCGCGACCACACCCAGCCCGCCCTGGACCTCGATGCGCTGTTGGGCGGGATGCGCCCGCTGCTCAAGGGCCTGGACGGCGGAAAGATCAACGAGATCAGCAACGCCCTGATCGAGCTGCTGCAGGGCCAGGGTGGTGCGCTGTCGCAGATGCTGGCCAGTACTAGTTCATTCACCACCACGCTGGCCTCCCGCGACCAGCTGATCGGCGACGTGATCAACAACCTGAACACGGTGTTGACCACAGTCGACGACAAGAGCCAACAGTTCGACGCCACTGTCGACCGGCTGCAGCAGCTGATCACCGGGTTGGCCCAGGGCAAGGATGCGATCGCCGGTGCGATCGGCCCACTGGCCTCGGTCGAGACTGACCTCACTGACACGCTGCGCCGCACCCGGCGCCCGCTGCAGGGTGTCATCGAGAACGTGCGGCCGCTGGCTACTGTGCTGGACAAGCGCAAGCAGGAGCTGAACGACGTCATCGACCCGCTGGAAGAGAACTACCTGCGGCTGAACGCCCTGGGCGCCTACGGCTCGTTCTTCAACATCAACTACTGCACCGTCGCGCTGAAGTTCAACGGCCCTGCCGGCAGTGACATCATCTTGCCCATGGGCGGCCAGAACGACACGAGCAAGGGGAGGTGCTCTCCTGTCAAAAATTGACGGCGTAAACCCGGTTCGCACGGGTCTGCTGGGCATCGCACTGGTGACGTTCCTGGTCTTGGTGTCCTTCGGCTACACCAGCCTGCCGTTCTGGCCGCAGGGCAAGAACTACCACGCCTACTTCGCCGACGCCGGAGGCATAATTCCCGGCAACGACGTGACGGTGTCCGGTATCCGGGTGGGCAAGGTCAAGTCGGTGTCGCTGGCCGGCGCCAGCGCGAAAGTGGACTTCACCGTAGACCGCAAGGTCCGGGTGGGAGACCAGTCGCTGGCGGCCATCCGTACCGACACCGTGCTGGGTGAGAAAGCCCTTTCGGTCACTCCCGCCGGGGCCGGTTCGGTGACCTCGATCCCGCTGGACCGCACCCGTGCCCCGTACACACTCAACAACGCGCTGCAGGACCTCGGTGGCAACGTCCGCGATCTGGACAAGCCGCGCTTCGAGGAAGCGCTGCAGGTGCTCACCGACTCCATGCGCGAGGCGACCCCGCAGCTGCGCGGAGCCCTGGACGGGGTGGCCGACTTGTCGCGCAGCCTCAACCGTCGCGATGAGGCGTTGGGCCAGTTGCTGTCGCACGCCCAGGTTGTCACCGGTGTGCTCAATCAGCGTGCTGCCCAGGTGAACCGGCTGGTGCTCGACGGCAACCAGCTGTTTGCCGCGCTGGATGAGCGCCGCCAAGCCCTGGGCGCCCTGGTCGGCGGTATTGACGATGTCTCACAACAGCTTTCCGGATTCGTGACCGATAACGAGAAAGAGATCGGTCCCACCCTGAACAAGCTCAATCTGGTGCTGGACAACCTGATCGAGCGCAAGGATCGGATCGCCGGAGCGCTGGACCGGTTGCCCGGATACGCCACCACGCTCGGCGAGGTGGTCGCGTCGGGACCGGGCTTCCAGATCAACCTTTACGGCCTGCCGCCGCCCACCATGTCGGAGGTGCTGCTCGACATGTTCTTCCAGCCCGGCAAGCTGCCCGACAGCCTGGCCGACTACCTGCGCGGAATGATCTCCGACCGCACGGTTATTAGGCCGAAGTCACCATGACGCGCCGAACCTCACGCATCGTTCTCGCCGGGGCGTTGGCCATACTGTTGGCCGCCGCGGCGTACGTGGTGTTGCCCGCGCAGCGCAACTACCGCATCACCGGATACTTCGCGTCGGCAGTGGGCCTCTACCCGGGCGACGACGTCCGGGTGGTCGGGGTCCCGGTCGGCCGCATCGAGTCCATCGAGCCGCGTGCCGAGAACGTCAAGATCACCATGTCGGTGCGCAAGGACGTACCGCTGCCGGCCGACGTGCATGCGCTGCTGATGGCACCGAACATCGTCTCCGCGCGGGTCATTCAGCTGGCCCCGGCTTACACCGAAGGCGAGAAGCTGGGCGACGGAGCGGTGCTCGGCGAAGACCGCACCGCGGTCCCGGTCGAATGGGACGAGGTCAAGCAGGAGCTGACCCAGCTCAGCGCCCAATTGGCGCCCGAGTCGGGCAAGCTCAACGGCGTACTAAGTGCATTCGTCAACCAGGCCGCCGATACCTTCGACGGCAACGGCGACTCGTTCCGTAACGCACTGCGTGAACTGTCGACGACTACGGGCCGTCTCGGTGACTCGCGCACTGACCTGTTCGGGACCGTCAAGAACCTGCAGGTGTTGGTCGACGCGCTCTCCGGCAGCAACGAGCAGATCGTGCAGTTCACCGACCACGTGGCTGCGGTGTCGGCAGTGCTGGCGGACAGCTCCAAAGACCTGGATGTCACGCTGGGCACGCTGAGCCAGGCCCTGCGCGATGTGCGCGGCTTCCTGCACAACAACAACGACGCGTTGATCGCGCAGGTCAACAAGCTGGCGGATTTCACCAGTATGTTGTCGGAACAGAGCGACAACTTCGAGCAGGTGCTGCACATCACCCCGCACGGCCTGGTCAACTTCTACAACATCTACAACCCGGCCCAGGGCTCGCTCGCCGGCCTGCTGTCCCTGCCCGACTTCGCCAACCCGGTGCAGTTCATCTGCGGCGGCGTCTTCGACATCGGTTCGGTGCCCGACAACTTCAAGCGGGCCGAGATCTGCAAGGAGCGGATGGGACCGGTCATGCGCCGGTGGGCGATGAACTTCATCCCGCTGTTGTTCCACCCGATCAACTCGATCACCGCCTACAAGGGCCAGATCATCTACGACACCCCCGAGACCGAGGCCAAGGCCCAGACTCCGGTGCCCTATCTGAAGTGGCTGCCGGCTCCGGGTGTCACGCCGCCGAACACCGAAGATGTCGCGGCGCTGTTCTTGCCGCCGCCCGCGCCGGGGCAGCTGGGCAAGGCGCCCGGCCCGACGGGGCCGGCCCAGCCCGGTGCCGGTGCACCCCGGGAGGGCGGATGAGCGTGAAGACTCTTGGCGGCGCGCTGCAGCGGGTCGGCCGGCGCGGTGCGGTGCTCGGTGCCGGGGCATTGGTGTTGTCCGGTTGCCAGTTCGGCGGGCTGAACTCGCTGAACATGCCGGGGACCGCCGGCCATGGCCGCGGCTCCTACAGCATCACGGTGCAACTGCCGGATGTCACTACGCTGCCGCAGAACTCACCGGTGATGGTCGATGACGTGACCGTCGGCAGTGTCTCGGGCATTCGGGCAGTGCAACAGCCCGACGGCACCTTCTACGCCTCGGTCAAGCTGTCGCTGGACGGCAACGTGCATCTGCCGGCCAACGCCATAGCGAAGGTCGCGCAGACCTCGCTGCTGGGGTCTCAGCACATCGAGCTGGCCGCGCCGACCGACCAACCTGCGGTCGGCACCCTCGCCCGAGGCGATGAGATTCCGCTCAGCCGGACCGGGCGCTACCCCAGTACCGAAGAGGTGTTGTCCTCGCTGGGCGTGGTGGTCAACCAGGGCAATCTCGGTGCGGTGCAAGACATCACCGAAGAGGCCTACGCCGCGGTCGCCGGCCGGGCCGGCGCCTTTGCCGAGCTGGTGCCGCGGCTGGCCGAACTCACCGCGTCGCTGGATCGCCAGGCGCGCGACATCGTCGCGGCCGCCGAGGGGCTGAACCGGGTCGGGGCTACCCTGGCCCGTAGCGCTCCCAGCCTGGCGCGGGCGCTGGACACCATGCCCGCGGCGCTGCAGGTGCTCAACGACAACCGCAGCAACATCGTCGATGCGTTCGGCGCACTGCAAAGGCTGGCCGTGGTCGGATCGCGGATCATGAGCGAGACCAAGGAAGACTTCGCGGCCGACATCAAGGACCTGTACCCGGTCGTCAAGGCGTTCGCTGAGAACGCCAACGAGTTGGTAACGGCGTTTCCGCTCATCCCGACCTTCCCGTTCCCGTCGATGTATCTGCGCAACGCGGTGCGCGGCGACTTCCTCAACGTCTATGTCATCTTCGACATGACGCTGCGGCGATTCGGGGAGACGGTGTTCACCACCGGTGGTTTCGACCCGAACATGCCGCACATGCACGACATCCTCAACCCACCCGACTTCTTGATCGGCGAGATGGCGAACCTGTCCGGGCAGGCTGCCGACCCGTTCAAGATCCCGCCCGGCACGGCTCCCCACTATGAGGAATGACCTGCGATGCTGACCCGCCTCGTTCGAATCCAACTCGGGATCTTCGCCGTGGTCACAGTGCTGGCCGTCGGTGCGATCTCGATCCTGTATCTGCATGCCCCGAGCCGGATGGGCATCGGGACCTACAAGGTGACGGCCGACTTCATCGGCGGCGGCGGTATCTACAAGAGCGCCAACGTCACCTACCGCGGCGTGACCGTGGGTCGGGTGGAATCTGTTCAACTCAGCGACCACGGCGTTGATGCCGCCATGCGGCTCAACAGCGCCACCAAGATCCCCGGCAATGTCACCGCCACCGTCAAGAGCATGTCCGCGATCGGTGAGCAGTACATCGATCTGGTCCCGCCGGCCGGGGAGGCCGCCGCAGGCGTGCTGCACAGCGGCGCGCGCATCGGCCAGGACCGCACCGCGATCGGCCAGGACATCGCCGGACTGCTGGACCAGGCGCAGTCGCTGGTCAACAGTGTCGCCAACAGCCGTCTTCGTGATCTGCTGCGCAGCGCGTTCGAAGGGTTCAACGGGTCGGGGCAGGAGCTGGCCCGGATGATCGCCTCGTCGCGGCAGCTGATCGACGAGGCTAATGACAACTTCGAGGCGACCTCGAAGCTGGTCGACCAGGTCGAGCCCTTCTTGGACGCCCAGATCCGCGGCGGTGATGGCATCAAGAAGCTGGCACAGTCGCTGGCGGCGGTCACCACCGAAGTGCGCAACGCCGACCCGCAGCTCCGCGAGGTGCTGCAGACCCTGCCCAGCGTCGCCGACGAAGCCAACACCACATTCGACGGAATCCGCGCCTCCTTCCCGACACTGGCGGCCAGCATCGCCAACTTCGGGCGGGTCGGGGTCATCTATCGCAACTCCATTGAGCAGGCGCTGGTGGTGTTCCCGGCCCTGATGGCGGCCCTGATCACCGTCGCCGGTGGCGTGCCGATGGACGAGGGCGCCAAGCTGGACTTCAAGATCGACATGCACGACCCGCCGCCCTGCACGGTCGGCTTCCTGCCGTTCACCGAGATGCGCACTCCGGCCGACGAAACCGTCCGCGAGCTGCCCAAGGGCCTGTACTGCAAAGCCGCGCAGAACGACCCGACTGCGGTTCGCGGCGCGCGCAACTACCCGTGCATGGAGTACCCGGGCAAGCGGGCGCCGACCATCCAGCTCTGCCGTGACCCGCAGGGCTTCGTGCCGATCGGCAGCAACACCTGGCGTGGGCCGCCGGTCCCGTATGACACACCGATCACCGACCCGCGGATGCTGAATCCGATGAACAAGTTCCCCTACATCCCGCCGTCGACGGACTACGACCCGGGACCGCCGGTCGTGGCGCTGCCGCCCGGTGTGCCCGCGGGCCCCGGTCCGGCGCCCAACCCGCCGTTCCCGCTGCCGTACCCGCCGAACCAGCTCGGCCCCAACCCGCCGGCGCCGTGGCCGTACTACGCGCCGCCGGACCAGAACCTGCCGACTGGTCCTGGGGGCAATGGTGGCCTTCCCGCCTACGGCCGTGACCCCGCACCGGCGCCCGGTCCGGCTCCGGGACCGTTGCCGGCCGAGGCCAATAGCGTCGCCTACAGCACCTACGACCGGTCCGGAAAGTTCGTGGATCCGGCCGGCAACAGTGGAGTGTTCGTCTCCGGCTCCGACAAGTGGCTGCCCGCGGAGAACTGGGCTGATCTGATGCTCGCGCCGAGGCAGACGTGAGCGGACCCGACGACGCTAAGGTCCGGCGCCGGGCCTCGCGGGCTGCTGGACCAGCGGGTGATGCCGGCGAGACGACGCCGAGTGCGGTACGGATTCCAGCACCCAGCCGCGCCGCGGTACGGGCGGTTCGGCCCGCCGGACCGCCGCCGCGCCGGCAGCCCAACGCCCGCAAGACCGCGCAACTGGCGGGCGCGGTCGGACTGGCGGCGTCGGTCCTGCTCGGTGGGCTGGTCGCCACGCTCGGGGTGCAACACCGGCATGCCGACGCGGCGCAGCAGCGGGACCAGCGATTCATTGACACCGCGGTCCAGACTGTGCTGAACATGTACACCTATACGCCCGACACCATCAGTGACCAGGTGGATCTGTTCGTGGCTGGCACGAGCGGACCGCTGCGCGACACCATGGCCGCCAACGCCGAGAACCTCAAGGCGTTGCTCCGCGAGACCAAGCACAGCTCGGAAGCCGTGATCAACGCCAAGGCCCTGGAGGGCGTCGACAACGTCTCCGGCAACGCGTCGGTGTTGGTGGCGATGCGGGCTACCGCCACCGACGTCGATGGCGTCAACAAGCCATCGCAGCCCTACGCTTTGCGGGTGATCGTGCACGAAGACGACGCGGGAAACATGACCGCCTACGACCTCAAGTGGCCGGACGGCAGCCGATGACGCGCAAGTGGGTGTTGATTGCCGTCGTGGCGGGACTGCTCGCTGCGTTCGTGGGTCTTGGCGCATCGGCGGGAAAGCTGTACTGGAACCGGGTTGAGACACATGGTGAGCAGTCGGCGCGCGAGGAATTGGTCAAACTGACCGCCGACGAGATCCCCAAAGTACTTGGCTATGAGTACAAGACTGTGGAACGCAGCCTGACCGAGACCTACCCGATGTTCACCGGGGACTACCGCCGTGAATTCGAGGCTCGTGCCGTCAAGGAGATCATCCCGCAGGCCCGCGAAAAGCAGTTGGTGAACCAGGTCGATGTCGTCGGCGTCGCTGCTATGGTTGCGCGCCGGGCCTCGGGTTCGGTCCTGGTGTTCGTCAACCGCACCGTGACGGGCAAGTCCAAGGAGAAGTACTACGAGGGGAGCCGCCTGCGGGTGGACTTCCGCAAGATCGACCGCAAGTGGCTGATCAGCAATATCGTGCCGATTTAGCTGAGAGGATGAGCGCCATGGGGAATCTCGTTCGCGGCCTGGTCGCCTTCGCTGCGGCCATGACGGCGGCCACCGGGCTGGCAGGTCAAACCGGCGCCGACGACCAAGCGATTCCAGAAGGCACGTTGGAAGGCATCTACACCTACAACGACGGTGCCAAGACCGCGACCTGGAAGATCTATCCGCTGTGCGTCCCGACGGTCGGCGACGGCCGTGTGCCGCTGCACCTGGCGGTCGGCTGCAAGCTGCAGGTCGAAAGCAACGGCCCGCCCGGACAGGCCGGGGCCTACCGGCTGGCCAACGGCCAGTGGACGTACAAGACACCGCTCCTGGCGGGCACCCGGTGCTCCGATGGCAGCACCGCCGGTAGCGACGAGATGTACCAGTTCGACACGTCTCTCAACGGTACCTACACCACCGCGCACAACGCGGTGTGTGGTCTGCAGCCCGGGTTGACCAAGCGCGCGTTCACGCTGACCTTCGTTTCGCCGCTGCCGTACCCGGTCGTCCACTACCCGCTGAACTGCCAGGACAACCCGCAGCATCTGTGTAGCTAGCGGCGATCGCAAGCGCGGCGCCAGCCGGGCGTAGCGGGTCGGCGCCGTCGGCGGAGTTACTCCGCGGAGTCGGCCAGCGCACCGAGGAACGATCGGGCCCAGCGGTCCACGTCGTGGGCCAGTACCTGACGGCGCAGCGCCCGCATTCGTCGCCGGCCCTCCTCAGGGGTCTGGTTGATCGCCGCCTCGATGACGTCCTTGACGCACTCGAGGTCGTGCGGGTTGACCAGGTAAGCCTGCCGCAATTCCGCTGCGGCACCGGTGAATTCGCTCAAGACCAAGGCGCCGCCCAGGTCGCTGCGGCACGCCACGTATTCCTTGGCGACCAGATTCATCCCGTCACGCAGCGGGGTGACCAGCATGACGTCACTGGCGACGAAGAACGCGATCAGCTCATCGCGGGGGACCGGGCGGTGCAGGTAGTGCACCACCGGGTGGCCGACCTCGCTGTACTCGCCGTTGATATGGCCGACTTGGCGTTCGATGTCGTCGCGCAGGATCTGGTAGCTCTCCACCCGTTCCCGGCTCGGAGTCGCCAGCTGCACCAGTACGGTGTCGTCCCGCTTGGCGCGTCCCTCGGCCAGCAGCTCGTTGAACGCCTTGAGTCGGACGTCGATGCCCTTGGTGTAATCCAGGCGGTCCACGCCGAGCAGGACCTTGCGAGGATGGCCCAGTTCGGCACGAATCTCTTTGGCGCGCCGGCGGATTCCGCGTTCTCGCGCCTTGCGGTCCAGTTCGCCTGAGTCGATCGAGATGGGGAAGGCGCCGACCCGCACGGTGCGATCGGTCAGCCGCACCTCGCCGAACCGGCTGCGCACCCCGACCGAGCCGCGCGAGGTGACGGCGCCGGCCAGGTTGCGGGCAAGGTACAAGAAGTTCTGGGCGCCGCCGGCCAGGTGAAAGCCGACCAGGTCGGCGCCGAGCAGTCCGTCGACGATCTCGGCGCGCCATGGCAGCTGCATGAACAGCTCCACCGGGGGGAACGGGATGTGCAGGAAGAAGCCGATGGTCAGGTCGGGCCGCAGATCCCGCAGCATCTTGGGTACCAGCTGCAGCTGATAGTCCTGGACCCAGACCGTGGCGCCGGGCGCGGCGGCCCGCGAAGCTGCTTCGGCGAAGCGGCGGTTGACGTCGACGTAGCGGTCCCACCACTGCCGGTGGTAGATCGGTTTGACGATCACGTCGTGATACAGCGGCCACAGGGTGGCGTTGGAGAAGCCTTCGTAGTACTCGGCGATATCGGTGGTGTCTAACGGAACCGGATGCAGCCGCAGGTCTTCGATGTCGATTGGCCCGTCGGGCGCCTCCAGGCTGCCGGGCCAGCCGACCCAGGCGCCGCGGCGCTTGCGCAGCAGAGGCTCTAGTGCGGTGACCAATCCGCCAGGGCTGCGCTTCCACGCCGTTGTGCCGTCGGGGAGCACCTCGATGTCGATCGGCAGCCGGTTGGCCACCACGACGAAATCGGACTCTCCCGGTTCATGCGCCGGTCCCAGTTTCGGCTCTCCTTCGTCGAGCCTCGCTGAACCGCCGGCCTCCGGCATCTACGCCCCGTTCTTGTCGGGTGTCGCGGGCCCGATCCCCAGCATGGATAGGAAGACGCGACACTCGTCGGCGTCCTCGGCGTAGGCGGCAACCACTCGCCGAGCTTGGCGCGCGGTGCTGTCGGCCAGCGGTTCCACGTCCTCGATGTCGGCGTGTTCGGATTTAGCAGGCATGACTTGACTCTAGCGAAGTGCGCGCTGTGTCACACCTGGCTCGGGCAGCTCAGGCCGGCCGCCGTAGCCTGTGATGCGAAGACGGCGAGGGCGGAGGCAATGGGTACATCGGACACCGCATCGGAGCAGGCTGGCGAGACTTCGGATCGCCTGGTCGACTACGAAACGCTCGACGACGGGCGCATCGCCCGGATCTGGCTGAACCGCCCCGACGTGCACAACGCGCAGAATCGCACCCTGCTGGTGCAGCTTGACGAGGCATTCGGCCGCGCGGAGGCCGATGACACCGTCCGGGTGGTGATCCTGGCCGCGCGGGGCAAGAACTTCTCTGCCGGCCACGATCTGGGGTCCGAAGCCACGTTGCTCGAGCGGCGTCCCGGCCCGGCGCAGCACCCGACGTTCCAATCCCACGGCGCCACCCGGGAGCCGGTGGTGGAGAAGACGTACCTGCAGGAGTGGCACTTCTTCTTCCAGAACACCTGCCGGTGGCGCGACCTGCGCAAGATCACCATCGCGCAGGTGCAGGGCAACGCCATCTCGGCCGGGCTGATGCTGATCTGGGCGTGCGACCTGATCGTGGCCGCCGACAACGCCCGGTTCTCCGACGTGGTCGGGGTGCGGCTGGGCATGCCCGGGGTGGAGTACTACGCCCACCCGTGGGAGTTCGGGCCCCGCAAGGCCAAGGAGCTGCTGCTGACCGGGGACTCGCTGGACGCCGACGAGGCGCACCGGCTGGGCATGGTCTCCAAGGTGTTCCCGACCGATGAGCTGGCGGACAAGACGCTGGAGTTCGCCCAGCGCATCGCGAAGCTGCCCACCATGGCTGCGCTGCTGATCAAGGATTCGGTGAACGGCGCTGCCGACGCGATGGGCTTCACCGAGGCGCTGCGGCACGGCTTCCACATCCATCAGCTGGGGCACGCGCACTGGGCGGCCCACAACGAGAACCGGGCTCCGTTGGGGTTGCCCCCGGATGTCGAAGACTGGCGCACCGCCGGGCCCACCGCTGTGGCCCGCCGCGACCAACCCTGAGCTGAGCGCCTTGCGTCGTTCGGCGGGGACGCCGGCCTGAGGCATGGTTCCATAGGTAGAACGTGTTTCAGTTTCGATGTGAGGGGTCGGTGTGCAGCTTTCCTTTGAAGACCGCAGCTACCTGGTCACCGGCGGTGGCAGCGGCATCGGCAAGGCCGTGGCCGCCGCGCTGGCGGCCGCCGGGGCCGATGTCCTGATCGTTGGGCGAGACGCCGATCGATTGGCGAAGGTGGCTGCCGAGCTGGGCGACACCGTCCGTCACCTGCCGACCGACGTCACCGACGAGGACAGCGTGATCGCCGCCGTCGATGCCGCCGTGGCCAAGAACGGCCGGCTACACGGCGTGGTGCACTGCGCCGGCGGGTCGCTGACCATCGGGCCGATCACCCAGATCGACTCGGAGCTGTGGCGGCGCACCGTCGACCTCAACGTCAACGGCACCCTGTATGTGCTCAAGCACGCCGGTCGGGCGCTGGTGCGGGGCGGCGGGGGCTCATTCGTCGGGATCTCCTCGATCGCGGCCAGCAACACCCACCGCTGGTTCGGCGCCTACGGGCCCACCAAGTCGGCACTGGACCACATGATGCAGCTGGCCGCCGACGAGCTGGGCGCCTCCTGGGTGCGGGTCAACAGCATCCGCCCGGGCCTGACCCGTACCGAGCTGGTCGCCCCGATCCTGGACTCGCCCGCACTCAGCGAGGACTACCGCGTCTCGACGCCGCTGCCGCGGCCCGGCGAAGTCGAGGACGTCGCCAACCTGGCGCTGTTCCTGCTCAGTGACGCGGCCGGCTACATCACCGGTCAGGTCATCAACGTCGACGGCGGGCAGATGCTGCGCCGCGGCCCAGACTTCTCCTCGATGCTGGAGCCGGCGTTCGGGGCCGACGGGCTGCGCGGAGTGGTCGAAGGCTAGCGGCCGTTAGAGCCCTGCGTCGCGTCCGGCCAGGGTGGTGATCGCCGACCAGTCCAGCTGTCCGCCGCCGTTGGCCAGCAGCGCCAGGAAACGGTCGCGCAGCAGGCTGCCCAGCGGCAGCGGCACGGTCAGCTCCTCGGCGGCCTGCAACGCCAAGCGGACGTCCTTGAGCCCGAGGGTGGCGGCGAAACCGGCCGGCTCGAAGCTCTTGCGGGCGATCAGGTCGCCGTAGGTCGCATACGCCGGAGCGTTGAACAGCGTCGAGGTGAGGATGTCGACGTAGCCCGCCGGGTCCACCCCGGCCTTCTCCACCAGCGCGATGGCCTCACCGAGCGACTCGATGACGGTGGCGAGCAGAAAGTTGCCGGACAGCTTCACCAGGTTGGCGGTGTACGGCTGCTCGGACACCACAAAGGTGCGCTGTCCGATCGCGTCGAAAAGCGGCGACACCAGATTCAGCGCCGCCGGCGCGCCCGCCGCGATCACGAAAAGCTTTGCCGCAGCGGCGGCGTCAGGCCGGCCGAAGACGGGTGCGGCGATATAGGACTGCCCTGCTTCCGCGTGCGCGGCGGTGAGCCGTTGGGCGAGCGCCACGCTGATGGTGCTCGACGAGATGTGGGTCCCGCCCGGTGGCAACGACGCCACAATCCCGTCCGGGCCGAACGCGACGTTCTCGACGGCCTCGTCGTCGGCCAGCATCGTCTGCACCACGTCGCCGCGGCAGGTGTCGGCCACCGTGCGTGCCGGCGTGGCGCCCTGCTGTGCCAGGGCGGCCACCTTGGCCGGTGACCGGTTGTAGGCGGTGACGGCATGACCCGCCTTGAGCAGATTGGCGGCCATGCCGCTGCCCATGTTCCCGAGTCCGATGAATCCGATGTGCATGGTGTCCCCCATGCCCTGTAAGCCTGTATGACGAAGCGCAACGGATTGAGGAGGACGTGTCGTGGGTGTTTACGCGGTGACCGGGTCGGCATCCGGTATGGGACGCCAGGCGGCGGACAAGTTGCGGGCGGCCGGCCACACCGTGATCGGGGTCGATCTGCGCGACGCCGACGTCGTCGCGGACCTGTCCGGCCCGACCGGACGCTCCGCTGCCGCCGAGCAGGTGCTGGCCCAGTGTGGGGGCCGCCTCGATGGCGCCGTCCTGGCGGCGGGGCTGGGCCCGAAGCCGGGACCGAGCATGCCCCGGACCATCTTCGAGGTGAACTTCCGCGGGGTGGTGGACCTGTTGGAGGCGTGGCGACCGGCGCTGGCCGCCGCTGAGCGCGCCAAAGTGGTGGTGATCGGCAGCAATTCGTCGACCACCATCCCCGCTGTTCCACGTCGCGCGGTGCGCGCCCTGCTGGCCGGCAAGACGGCGCGGGCGGTGCGAACAGTCAAGCTGCTGGGCCCCGCGGCGCCGTCGATGGCCTACGGGGCATCGAAGATCGCGGTGACCCGCTGGGCACGCCGGCACGCGGTGACTCCGGCGTGGGCCGTGGCCGGTATCCGGCTCAACGTGCTGGCGCCCGGCGCGATCCAGACTCCATTGCTCGATGAGTTGTTGGCGATACCGCAGCAGGCCAAAGCTGTTCAGTCGTTCCCAGTGCCGGTCGGCGGCTACGGGAATCCCGCACTGTTGGCCGACTGGATGCTGTTCATGCTTTCGGATGCCGCCGACTTCCTTTGCGGCAGCGTCATCTTCGTCGATGGGGGCACGGACGCCTACTTCCGCAGCGATGACTGGCCACGCAGTCTCGGTATCTCGGGGGTGCCTCGCTACCTGCTGCGGATGAGGTCGTTTCGGGCGCCGTCGACGTCCTGATAGCGCGGTCGTGACGTCTCGCAGATCTCTGTGCAAGCGATGCAGTTGGCAGCTGACTTCCAGGTGGTTCAGAGGCGAACCAGTGCAAACGGGTAGGTGAGAACTCCGCCCGGCGTCCCGCCGCAGCCGACCGCAAACGCTGATGTCAAAGTCCCTTGCAGTGTGGTCGCGTCCCAGGAGTAGTCGTCACGCGTTGGGATGGTGGGTCCGTAGTAGATGTTGCCGCAACGTAATCCGTCAGGGACATCGAGGGTCAGCGTGTAGCGACCGTCAGCAAGCTGGGCCTCGCCGGAGTATTCGAAAGCTTTGGCTACGGGCATGGGGATCGCCTGGATGTGCGCGCAGCTATCCGCCGCCGGCACGCAGTGCGATACCGCCCACGTCCAGGAGTGAAAGTCCTGGCGGTCCGGCAGCACGAGTTGGTAGTTCGCGAAGAACGGCTCGGAATAGCTTGGTGGGGCGGCGAACACTCCGGCGGTTCCCAACGCCGAAAGTGCGCACAGCAGACCGGTGACCTTCATTCTGTCCTCCATGTATCGCAGCAGGCTGGCATCGCTGTCCCTACATGTGGGAGCCGCCATCGATCCGGACCTCGGTCCCGGTGATGAAGTATGCGTCGTCGCTGCCCAGCATGGCCACCACGCCCGCCACCGCATCCGGGTTGGCGAAGATCGCGCCACCCTCAAGCGGCAGCATCGGTGCGACCTTGGCGAACAGGCCGAAATCCACGTCGTCAGGCAATCCGGGGCCGATGCTCTGTCGCGATGCCCCCGATCCATCGGTCATCCCCGACGCGATCGAGCCGGGTTGAACCGAATTGAACCTGATGCCGGCCCGTGCGAACTCCATCGCCCAGGCGTGAGTCATGGACAGCACACCGCCCTTGGAGGCCGCGTAGGCGGCCATATAGGGGTGAGCGAAATGTGCAGACGTGGAGCTGAAGTTCACCACCGATGGCCCTCGACCTTCGTGCAGTGCTGCGATGGCTTCCCGGGTGACCAGGAAGGTGCCGACGAGGTTGATGCGAATCACCTGCTCGAAGTCGGCCAGGGTGGTCTGGGTCAAGTGCGCGGACCGCAGGATTCCGGCGGCGTTGACGAGGGTGTCCAGGCCGCCCAGCACCTCGACGGCCTGGGATACGCCCGCGCGGACCGACTCCTCGTCACCGATGTCCATCGCCACCGTCGACAAGCCGCCCGCGAACTCGCCGGCTTTGGTGACCGTGTCGCCCAGCCCGTCGGCACTGATGTCGGCAGCGACCACGCGGCCGCCCTCGGCGAGAATCCGCAGAACGCAGGCCTGGCCTATGCCGGATCCCGCACCGGTGACCAGTACCCGGCGGTCGACGTAGCGTGCGAAACCGGCAGACGGATCGGTGGGCAGTGACACAGGCGACCTCCTGTCGTTGTGGTGGACCGCTATGCGTGGGGACAGCAGGTACGTTCTCGCCCGCTGCACGCCCGCGCCGCGGCGCTTCCCGGTAGGTGGGACAAAGTGTGTCGCAGAACACCTGCGGCTGTCACGGTGTCTGTGGCCGCCGAGCGGGCGAGCCGGTGACATGGTTCGGTCGAACCACCAGCGAAGGGTTTGCGGTACATGGTCAACGGTGCCCAAGACCGCTGGTCCTCCGGACTACGAGTGCTCGGATCCGGTGGAGTCGGAACCATGCAGGCAGTCGGTGGGCTA
Organism: Mycolicibacter sp. MU0102; assembly: GCF_963378105.1. NCBI lineage: Bacteria > Bacillati > Actinomycetota > Actinomycetes > Mycobacteriales > Mycobacteriaceae > Mycobacterium > Mycobacterium holstebronense. Next base: position 4,049,997 of record NZ_OY726398.1, on the reverse strand, counting down.
CTGGCCATGTCGTCCGACGCGGTCAAGTTCCTGTTCCGTAGGCCCTTCCAGGGAAGGGAACTTCTCGAGCAGTCTTGGTTTGTGGCCAGGGTGTCGCTGATGCCCACCGTGCTGGTCGCCATCCCGTTCACCGTGCTGGTCAGCTTCACCCTGAACATCCTGCTGCGGGAGTTGGGAGCAGCGGACCTTTCGGGGGCCGGGGCGGCGTTTGGCGCGGTCACGCAGGTTGGCCCGATGGTGACCGTGCTTATCGTGGCCGGCGCCGGCGCCACCGCGATGTGTGCTGATCTGGGGTCGCGCACCATCCGTGAAGAGATCGACGCCATGGAGGTGCTGGGCATCAACCCGGTTCAGCGGCTGGTGACTCCCCGGATGCTCGCATCGGGGATTGTCGCGCTGCTGCTCAACAGCCTCGTGGTCATCATCGGGATCCTCGGGGGCTACACCTTTTCGATCTTCATCCAGGGCGTTAATCCCGGCGCCTTCGCCGCTGGCATCACGCTGCTCACCGGGGTTCCCGAAGTCATCATCTCGTGCGTGAAGGCGGCGCTGTTCGGCCTGATCGCAGGCGTCGTGGCCTGCTACCGCGGCCTGACGATCAGCGGAGGTGGCGCTAAGGCGGTGGGGAACGCGGTCAACGAGACCGTCGTCTACGCATTCATGGCTCTGTTCGTGGTGAATGTGGTGGTCACCGCCATCGGCATCCAGATGACATCGGGCTAGCCGGGGCACCGAATGGTTAGCTTGCGTGCGCTTCATCCGCAATTGGCGCGGGAACTGAACAGACCGATCGAAACCATTGGCCGCATCGGTGATCACACCGCCTTCTACGGCCGCGCTTTGGGCGGTGTCCCGCATGCGGCTTCAAGCTATCGGCGTGAAGTGATACGCCTCATCGCTGAGATCAGCATGGGGGCAGGGACATTGGCGATGATCGGTGGAACCGTCGTCATCGTCGGGTTTCTCACCCTCGCCGCCGGCGGTACACTGGCGGTACAGGGCTACAGCTCACTTGGTGACATCGGCATCGAAGCCTTGACCGGCTTCCTGGCCGCATTCATCAACGTCCGGATTTCGGCGCCGGTCGTCGCTGGGATCGGTCTGGCGGCCACGTTCGGAGCGGGTGTGACGGCCCAACTTGGTGCCATGCGGATCAATGAAGAGATCGACGCGTTGGAGACCATGGGTATCCGTGCCGTCGAATACCTTGTGAGCACCCGGATTGTGGCGGGAATGGTTGCCATCGCGCCGCTCTACTCGATTGCAGTGATCTTGTCCTTCGTTGCCAGCAAGCTGACAACCGTGGTGATGTTCGGACAGTCGGCCGGCCTGTACAACCACTACTTCGCAACCTTTCTCAACCCGATAGATCTGCTGTGGTCGTTTCTGCAGGCGATCCTGATGGCTATCGCGGTCCTGCTCGTACACACCTACTTCGGCTACTTCGCCGCCGGCGGTCCTTCCGGAGTGGGGGTCGCGGTGGGCACAGCCGTGCGAACCTCACTCGTGGTCGTGATCTCGGTGACGTTGTTGGTGTCACTGGCCGTCTACGGATCCAACGGCAACTTCAACTTGTCGGGCTAGAGGCGGGCACAATTCAGATGGCAACGACTTCGAAGGCGCGACGCACCCTCCTGGGGCTGGCCACGGTATCGGTGGCCGTGGCCACCGTCGCGCTGGGCCTGGGATGCTTTCGGGGCAGCTTCACCAAGACTGTGCCCGTCACGGTGTTGTCGCAACGTGCGGGACTGGTCATGGACTCGGGCGCAAAAGTAAAACTGCATGGCGCGCAAGTCGGTTCGGTGCGGTCGATAGAGGCGCTGCCGGACGGTCGCGCCGCACTGCATCTCGCCATGAACCCTGCGTATATGGACGTCATCCCGGAAAACGTCCGCGTCGGCATCGCCTCGTCCACCGTGTTCGGTTCGAAATTCGTCGACATGGTGCCGCCTGAGGATCCGTCGGCACGCTCCCTGCGGATCGGTCAGGTGCTGGATGTCGAGCACGTCACCGTCGAGATCAATTCGGTCTTCGAGCGACTGTCGTCGGTGTTGCAGAAGATCGAGCCCACGAAGCTCAACGAGACGCTGGGCGCCTTGGCCACCGCCTTGGACGGCCGCGGCGATCGGATCGGTCAGATGATGACCGACCTCGACGCGTTCCTGGCACGAATCGATCCCAGCCTGCCCGCCATGGAGCGTCAGCTCAGCGTCGCGCCCGAGGTGGTCAGCGCCTACGCCGACGCAGCGCCTCACCTGACCAGCACTGCCGCCGCGACGACCCGAATGAGCCAGACGCTGGTCAGCGAACAACACAGTCTCGACACGCTGTTGATCAGTCTGATCGGCCTGGCCGACACAGGAAATGACGTCGTGGGCACCAACCGCCAGGCGGTCACCGATGTCATGGCACTGCTCGGCCCGACGACAGACCTCACCAACCAGTACCACGATGCGTTGAACTGCGGACTCGGCGGCGCGGTCGAGCTGGCCAAAGCACCGGGCACGCCAGTCCCCGGCGGCCTGCTCCTGCAGACCGTGGTTCTGGGTCAAGAGCGTTACCGGTATCCGCAGAACCTGCCCAAGGTCGCGGCCAGGGGCGGACCACAGTGCACGGATCTGCCCAAAGTCGGGTTCCAGAAGCATCCGCCGTTTGTGATCACCGATGTCAATGCCAACCCGGCGCAGTACGGCAATGAGGGAATTCTGCTGAACTCCGACGGACTCAAGCAGCTGCTCTACGGGCCGATCGACGGTCCACCACGAAACAGCGGACAGATCGGTCAGCCCGGATGAGCGGCCTGCGAAAGACCGCCGCCAAGTTCGGTGCGTTCGGTCTGACGATGGTGATGCTCACCGCGGTGCTGTTCGCGATCTTCAGCCAATACCGGTCGGGTTCCACCAGTCCGTACTCGGCCGTTTTCCAAGATGTTTCGAGCCTCAAGACGGGAAACTCCGTCCGTGTCGCCGGCATTCGAGTCGGCACCGTGCGCAAGATCGCGTTGCAGCCCGACAACACCGTGGTGGTGGCCTTCGACGCCGACAACAATGTCAGGCTGACCGAGAGCACTAAAGTCGCGGTGCGCTACCTGAATCTGGTCGGTGACCGCTACCTGGAGCTCATCGACGACCCCGGATCGACGAGAATCCGGCCGCCGGGATCACGTTTCGGAGTCGACCAAACCGAGCCGGCGCTCAATCTCGACCTGCTGCTCGGAGGCCTCAAACCGGTCGTCCAGGGCCTCAACCCGGACGATGTCAATGCGCTGACCAGCTCGTTGATCCAGGTTCTTCAGGGGCAGGGCGGTGACCTGGAGTCGCTGTTCACCAGAACGTCGTCGTTCACCAACGCGCTGGCCGACAACGGACACACCGTGGAGCAGCTCATCGAAAACCTCAATGAAACGTTGGGGGTGCTGGCCAAGGACGGTAAGAAGTTCTCCGGCGCGGTCGACGGTCTGGAGCGCTTGGTGACCGGCCTTGCGGCAGAACGCGATCCGATCGGCAAGGCGATCACCGCGCTCGACAACGGGACCGCCTCCTTGGCGGGACTACTGACTCAGGCACGCCCGCCGCTGTCGGCGACGGTGGATCAGCTGACCCGGCTGGCCCCGTTGGTGGCGAACGAAACCGATCTGGCAAGACTCGACCTGCTGCTGCAGAAGACACCGCAGAACTACCGCAAACTGGTACGCCTCGGCTCGTACGGTAGCTGGCTGAACCTCTACATCTGCGGTGTCTCCCTTCGGGTAACCGATCTGCAGGGTCGCACGGCTCACTTCCCGTGGGTTATCCAGAACACCGGAAGGTGTGGTGAACCCTGATGCTGAAGTACCGCGAATCATCGCTTTTCCGTTTGGGGTTGGTCGGTCTGGTGCTGATCGCGCTGATCATCATGGTCGGGTTGCAACCCAAGCAGATCTTGGCGATGGCGACCTCTATCAGATACCAGGCGCTGTTCGCCGAAGCGGGTGGACTGTCCGCCGGTAACAACGTCAAAGTGTCGGGTGTCACCGTCGGCACGGTGTCCGGCGTCGCACTCGATCACGGGAAGGCGTTGGTGAGCTTCGCCGCCGACAGCAAGGTACGGCTGGGCAAGGACACCACAGCGCACATCGGAATCGGAACTCTGCTCGGTGAACGGGTTCTGGTCATCGAACCGCGAGGTAGCGGCAGTATCGGTGCCCGCGGCGTCATCCCGTTGGCTCGAACATCCTCGCCGTACTCGCTGACAGACGCGCTCGGGGAATTCACGTCGAACACGGCCGCGACCGACACCGCGACCATCAACCAATCCCTGGACACGTTGTCGACCACCATCGAACGGCTGGCGCCGCAACTGGCGCCCACCTTCGATGGGGTGAGTCGATTGTCCAGGTCGCTGAACAATCGCAACGAATCGTTGAGCAACCTGCTGGCGTCTGCCGCCAAGGTCACCGGGGTCCTGTCCGAACGCAGTGCGCAGGTGAATCAGCTGATCCTCAACGCCGATGACCTGCTCGGTGTGCTTCAGGACCGGCGCCACGCGATCGTCGATCTCCTTGCCAACACCTCCGCAGTGGCACAACAGCTTTCCGGGCTCGTCGACGACAACGAACAAGAACTGGCGCCTACGCTCGCGCAGCTAAACAGCGTCGCAAAGATGCTCGAACGCAACCGCGACAATCTAGAGAAGTCGCTCAAGGGCTTGGCGAAGTACCAGCTGACTCAAGGTGAGGCCGTCAACAACGGGTTCTACTACTACGGGTTTGCATCCAACCTGCTGCCCGGCCCGGCGATCCAACCGTTCCTCGACTACGCACTCGGATTCCGCCGCGGTGTCAATGCCGGACAACCCCGCGACAACGCGGGACCGCGTGCCGAGTTCCCCTTCCCCTACAACGGAATTCCAGGAGGGTCGCGATGAAGCACGGCATGAATCCCGGCCATCGGGGCAAGAAGCTCCTGGTCATCGGTGTTGCGCTGCTGATAGCCACCGCGGTTGTGGTCGTGGGCTATCAGCAGCTTTGGGGCCCCAAGACGATCGTCGCCTACTTCAGATCGGCAACAGCCATCTATCCCGGTGACGAAGTCCGGGTGGTCGGCGTGCGGGTGGGGACCATCGAATCCATCGAGCCGTTGGGCACCCGCGCCAGGATCGTGCTCAAGGTGGATCGCGGCGTGCCCATTCCCGCAGATGCGAAAGCCATCATCGTGGCGCCCAACCTGGTGTCGGCTCGCTACGTGCAACTGACGCCCGCCTACGAATCGAGCCCGCAGGCCAGTGGGGCCACCATGGGCGACCGGGCCGAGATCGGCGAGGATCGAACTGCGGTTCCGGTCGAATGGGACGAGATCAAAGAGCAGCTCACTCGTCTTGCCTCCGACCTGGGACCGTCGAGCGGGGTATCGAACACCTCGCTGGGGCGCTTCATCGATACCACCGCCGACGCCATGGCGGGAAACGGCGAGAAGCTGCGGGAGACCATCACCCAATTGGCGGATGTCGGCCGGGTTCTCGGAAAGGGCAGCGGCGACATCGTCGCAGTTATCCAGAATCTCCAGACATTCGTGACTGCGCTGCGCGACAGCAACACCCAGATCGTGGAGTTTCAGGGCCGTCTCGCCGATGTTACCAGCGTTGTCGACGGCAGCCGCTCCGACCTCGACTCGGCCATCAACGAGCTGGCGGGCGTCGTCGGCAAGATTCAGCGATTCATCGCCGGCTCCCGTGAGCAGACCGCTGAACAGATCCAGCGTTTGGCGAATGTGACTCAGGTGCTCTCCGACAACGGCATGGTGGTCAAGAACGTCCTGCACGCGGCGCCGAACGCCCTGGTCAACGGCTATAACATCTACAATCCGGACACCGGCGGCCCCCGAGGATCGTTCGCGATGAATAACTTCGCGAACCCCGTCGCGACCATCTGCTCGGCGATCGCAGCGGTGGAGAATGCCACCGCCGAAGCCTCGGGCAAGGCCTGCGCCCAGTACTTGGGACCCGCGCTGCGCCTGATGAACTTCAACTATCTTCCCCTGCCGTTCAACGCCTATCTGGGGCCGTCGCCGAAGAACGTGATCTATTCCGATCCCGCACTGGCGCCCGGGGGAGGGGGGACCGGTCCGGGTTCGCAGGAGATACCGCCGGCGGTCTCGGCCTACACCGGGGCCGGCGACGTGCCGCCTCCACCCGGGTGGACCGACCCCTCGCAGCGTGCCGGGATGTATGCGCCAGAAGGATTGCCCGCGCATCGGCACCCGGCTCTGTACCCCGGTGCTCCCGTTCCCCCCGGGGTGCCGGCACCGCCGCCACCGGTGCCGGCCGCATCGGATCTGACCGAGCTGTTGCTGCCCGGCGGGGCCGGCCTATCGGGCCCGGGAGGCGCGCCGTGACGAGGGAGAAGTCGATCCGGCGAATGGCCGCTGTGGTGGGTTGCGCAGCTCTGCTCAGCTCGGGGTGTTCTTTCGACGGGCTCAACTCGTTACCGCTGCCCGGTACGGTGGGAACCGGTGTTGACGCGGTGACTTACCGTGTCCAGATCGCCAATATCGGTACCTTGGAATCGAATTCGCCCGTCATGGTCAGTGACGTGGTTGTCGGAGCGATTCGCAAGATGACCGTCGACAACTGGCGCGCCGACGTCGAGATCTCGGTCCGGCCCGACGTAGTAATTCCTGCCAACGCGGTGGCCGCCGTGGGCCAGACCAGCCTGCTGGGCTCGATGCACCTAGCCTTGGATCCGCCCCTGGGCGAGGCGCCCACTGGGAGGTTGCGGCCGGGTGCGACCATTGCGCTGTCCAAGTCCTCGACATACCCCTCGACGGAGCAGACACTCTCGTCCCTGTCGGTGGTGGTCAACGGTGGCGGCCTCACCCGGATCGGCGACATCGTCCACAACTTCAACGCGGCTCTCGACGGACGCCAAGTTCAGATCCGCGATCTGCTCACCCGAATGAACACCGTGGTGACACTGCTGGACGACCAGCGTGACAACATCGTTGCGACGATCACCTCGCTGAACCGGATGGCCGAGACGTTCGCGGGTCAGCGAGACGTGCTGACCGCTGCCCTGGATCGAATTCCTGCGGCCCTTGACGTTCTGAACAGGCAACGGCCGCAACTGGTCACCGCCCTGAACAAGCTGGGTGACCTGAGCGCGACGGCGAATCGACTCATCGCTGACTCACAGGCCGATATCGTCCGCAACCTGGAGAATCTTGAGCCGACTGTGCGCGCGCTCGCAGACGTAGGACCGGATCTGACCACCGCGCTTTCCTACCTGCCTACCTACCCGTACACGCAGGAGTTCATCGACCGCGGCATCCGCGGCGATTACATGAACCAATTCATCGTGTTCGACTTCACCATTCCGCGCCTGAAGAGCGGAATACTGCTCGGGACCAGGTGGGGCGAGCCGGGCGCTTCATTCGTGCCCGCACCCGGCGACCCCTGGTACTCCACCTACACGCGGGATCCGCTGAAGGCCCCGCTGGGTCCGCCCCCCACCGAGGTGGCGACCCTGCCTCCGCTGACTGCAACTGATATAGGTCCACCCGACGGCCAACCCCCGTCACCACCGGCGCAAGGCGGCAGTTGATGCTCACCCGTTTCGTCCGTAACCAATTGATCATCTTTGCGATCGCTTCCGTCATCGGTGTCGGCTCGATGGTCTTCGTCTACATGCAGGCTCCAGTTCTGCTCGGTATCGGGCGAATCTCGGTGAAGCTGCAGATGCCCGCCACCGGAGGTCTCTACAAGTTCTCCAACGTGACCTATCGCGGTGTGGAGGTCGGCAAGGTCACCGACATCCGACCCACCCGTGCTGGCGCCGAAGTGTCGATGTCGTTGAAGGCTTCGCCGCGGATCCCCGCAGACCTGCAGGCTAACGTGCGCAGCGTGTCCGCGGTGGGAGAGCAGTACGTGGATCTGCAACCGCGCACCGATACCGGGCCGTATCTCATGAGCGGCTCCACCATCAGTGCCGACGACGTGTCGCTGCCAAAACCTGTCGGCCCCATGCTCGACCAGATGAGCGAGTTGGTGAGCAGCATTCCCTCCGGCAAGCTCAGCGTCGTGCTCGACGAATCCTTCAAGGCGCTCAACGGAACCGGGAATGATCTCGGCGCGCTGTTCGAGTCGTCGAGTGATCTGGCTTCTCGGCTCGACGGAGTCGCCGACAGCACCCGGACGCTGATCGACGACAGCGAGCAGTTGCTGGACGGCCAAGCCGAGAGTGCGGACGCGATCCGGACCTGGTCGCGCAGCCTCGCCGGGATCACCGAACAGGTGGCAACTCGTGATGCGCAGGTGCAGACCATTCTTCGCACCGGATCGGGGGCTGCTGACGAAGCCTCGCGTCTGCTCACCCAGATCAAACCGACACTGCCGGTGTTGCTGGCAAATCTGACCACCATCGGCCAGATCGGACTCGTCTACCATCGATCGATGGAGCAGCTGCTCGTGTTGCTGCCGCCTTATCTGGCCGCCACCCAGTCCTACGGTTCGTCGCTGAACAACCCGACAGGCATGGCGATTTCGGAGTTCAGCCTTACGCTCGGCGACCCGCCCGCATGCACGGTGGGTTTCCTGCCGCCATCGTCGTGGCGTTCGCCCGCGGACCTGTCCGACGTCGATACGCCGGACGGGCTGTACTGCAAACTTCCGCAGGACTCGGCCATCGGGGTGCGCGGTGCACGGAACTTCCCATGCATGGCCCAGCCCGGGAAACGGGCTCCGACCGTCGAGATCTGCGAGAGCGACCAGCCTTTCGAGCCGCTGGCGATGCGCCAGCATGTCACAGGCCCGTACCCGATCGACCCCGCCTTGATCGCCCAGGGTATTCCCCCGGATGACCGGATCACCTTCGGGGACCAGATATTCGGCCCCGCCGAAGGACCTTCGCCCGGCGGTGCGGAGGCCGGGCCGGCGCCGGCGGCGCAACCGGCACCCGCCAAAGGCTCCGCTCCCGTCGCGCCGAGTGGCTACGGGGCTGGCACAACCGGGCCTGCGGTAGCGTTCGCCACCTACAACCCGCGGACCGGACAGTATGCGGCGCCAGACGGCAAGGTGTATACCCAGTCCGATCTGGTGCGCCCGGCCGCGCAGCACTGGCAGGACATGCTGCCGAAGTGAGGCGTTGCCCGGATGCGAGCGACGCAGCGGCTCAGCAGATCTGTGGGATCAACCGATCTTGCTGAGCTTGAAGGGCATATTGATGTAGACCGGCTTGCTCGCCCCGCAGGCGCCACTGGGTCCGGTGGTGGTGTCTTCGCCGACCAGTGTCGTCGATGTCGGGTCCGCATTCGCGCCTTCGGGGGTCATCGCCTTGAACCGAAAGGTCTGCAGCCCCGGCGCGGCGCTGCCGTCCGGGCAGGGGACCCAGTTGTCGATGGGGCGTTTGACGTACCAGACCGAGCTCTTCTGGTAGATCGGTGCGGTCCAGTTCTCGTCGCTGCGCACCGTTCCGGCGCACTCGCCGGGGTAGCTGCAGATGGTGTTGATCGTCCAGACGCTGCGGCGGCTGGCCTGGTCGTAGAAGATCTCGTTCTTTCGCGCCCACTCGCCGTTGGAGGTGGCGGTGTAGGTGCCGTTGAGGCCCCAGTCGGGATGATCGGCTTGCGCAACACCGGAAGTCGTCGTTCCCAGTGCCACCGCAGCGACGGCGACCGCGATTGCGGGCCTACGTGGCATGGCATGCTCCTCGGAGTGGTCTAGGGCACGGAGACTGCAGCGTCCGAAGTAAACACCGCCCCCAGTCGGCAGCGAGGCGAGATGTCCGCTGAGTGGACCATCAACGTTGCAGAGCCGCAGCCGACTGACAGAGTCCCCAAGCATGCGGCGAAGAGCGGTATTGGCTGCGGCGGTATTGGCTGCGGCCTTGACGATCGCGGCCCCGGCGGGGGCGGACCCGGTCTCCTGTGACGATCCGTCGTGTGTGCCGGGCCTGGCCACGGGTGTGGTTCTGGGGCAGCCGTGTCACGACACTGCCCATTACGTCTTCGGGACTGCCGTCGCCGGGCCTTCGATCCTGCCGGAGAGGCTGGTGTTCTGCGGGTCGCCGCGACGCTACGAACCGCGGTACTTCCGCTCCCCGTCGATGGCGGGAGTCAAGGAACTGGACTCAAGCTGTGCGGGATACGAGAACTGGGTGGCCCAGGCCCCTGACGGACTGTTTCTCAGCTGCCAGTCGAAAAACGGTGCTCCGCGTTGGAGTCGCGGTGATGGCTAGGACCGCGCTCGCGGCAGTGCTCACCGCCGCGGGCTCCCTCGTTGTACCGGCGCACGCGGATCCGCCTGCTCTGCATGAAGTCGTCTATATCGTGAGCGCCGAATCTCCGGTGACCGCAGACATCTACTATCGGGACACCGATCCGCCGACGTGGGCCGACTACAGTCACAACCCCTACCAATTCAGCCCCAAAGTGCGGGTAGACGTGGGGCCTGGAACGCCGTGGGTGTTGCACGCCACGCTGGTGGATCCGCAGAGGTGGGCGATGGTGACGGCCAGCAGTGGCCGTGTGCCGGGAGAACCTGGGTTTCGATGTGAGCTGAAGGTGGACGGGGCTGTGGTTGCCACCGCCGACGGCCCGAAGGGCGCGCTGTGCGCGTTGCGTCATTGGTGATCGATCGTCGCGGGGGGTCCGTGCCTGTTTTGATACGGCCCACTGGATGGGAAGCCGCCCCGATAACGCCGCGGGCCAGCTTTAGGGTGCCGACGTCGGCCGTTGTCGGTCCGACCCGGCGATGAAGGGAAACCGGTGGGCGCTATGTCGAAAACCGAGGAGATGTCGGATCAGGTGACGCCTGCTACGCGGCACGCAGCAGTTGACGTGCCCGAGGACGTCGGCGAACTCGTGCAGCGGGCAGAGGCTGAGGCCGCCGAGGCCGAGGCGGTGGCGGCCCAAGCGCGGGCTCGAGCCATCCGCCTGCGGGAGCAAGGGCGCAACGCCGACGGGGACTCCGACTGCGATGTCCTAGCGTGTCCCGATGCCGATGCCGATGCCGATGCCGATGCCGATGCCGATGCCGATGCGCTCGACCCCGTTGTGTCGGAGGGCCCACGCACCCGGGAACGGTTTTCTGGTTTGCGGTGGGGGCAACTGGCTACGGCGGCGATCGTGTTGTGCGCGGTTGCGCTGCTCGCCGCGAGTGGACTGATGCTTCGAGAGCAACGGAACGTGCGGGCGCAAGAGCGAAACCGCGCCGAGTTCGTCGCGGCGGCGCGTCAAGCGGTGATCACCCTGATGTCGATCGATTTCAATGATCCGCAAGGCAGTGTGCAACGAATCGTGGACAACTCGACGGGGCCGTTCCGGGATGAATTCCTGGGCGCCGCCGACGACTTCAGCAGAGTCGCCAAGGATGCGAAGGTGACCACCAAGGCAACGGCGACTGCGGCGGCGGTGGAGTCGATGACCTCGGAGTCCGCTGTTGTCCTGGTGTCCGCCTCGTCCACCGTGACCAACGCGGCTGGAGCCGACGAAGCTCCGCGACGGTGGCGCCTCACTGTGGATCTGCAGCGAGAAGGCGATCAGATCAAGATGTCGAAAGTGGAGTTCGTGCCATGACCGTCGATCAAGCCCCCGAGATCGCTGACGACGCCGGTACAGTTCCGGAATCAGCCGATGAATCGACGCGTTCTCACGGCGAAACCGCCGACACCGCTCCCGGTTGGATCGAACGGACCAAGGCAGCGCTCAGCGAACACCGCAAGCAGCTTTTCCTCGGCGCTGTGCTGACGGTGGCTGCGGTGCTGGCCCTGGTTGTGTACGGGACCGCCTATCGCCCGGCCCGCCAGTCTGACGCCGTGGCCGCCGATGACGCAGTGCGTGCCGCATCATCGGCGACGGTGGCATTGCTGTCGTATTCGCCCGAGACCCTGGGCCAGGACCTGGAGCGGGCCCGGGCTCTGATGGCCGGCGATTTCTTGACCTACTACGGCAAATTCAGTGACGACGTTGTCGCTCCGGCCGTGCGGACCAAGGGAATCCAGGCCGCCGCGCAGGTGGTGAATGCGGGACTGATCGAGATCCGGCCGAACGACGCGAAGGTGCTGGTGTTCCTCAATCAGGAAACCGTCAGCCGCGAACGTCGCGAACCAGCGCTCACCGCCAGCAGTGTGGTGGTCAGTCTGGCCAAGGTCGACTCGCGGTGGTTGATTTCGGCGCTGGACCCGGTGTGAGGTCCGCCCCGACTGTTCATGCCGGTCGCTTCGGCCTGATGAAGATCCCCTCGGCCTGGACGGTGATACGCCCCTTTTCATCCAGGAGATGACCGGCAGCGAAAGTCTTTCCGCCATCCTCGCGTTCCACCCAGGATTCCGCCCGCAGCCGGCCCAGGGGAGTGGGGGCCACGTAGCGAAGAGTCAGGGTTCCGGTGAAGGCGGGCTCGTCGCGTCGGTGGGCGGTGGCTCCGAGCAGATGGTCGAGGATCAGCGCGCACATACCGCCGTGCACCTGTCCCGGCGGACCCTCGTATGCCGCACCCAACACAAGGTCGGCTGTCGCTCGACCGGCCTCCTCGTCACGCCGAACGTGCAGCGGAGGTGCTAGTGCGTTGCGCATACCGATCGCCACATTGCCCCAGGGCAGTGCCTGCCCGTCGGTTGTAAAGCGCACGCCGAACGGGTTGGAGTCCAGACGGGCTCCCAGGAGTTCGCGCGCCTCGTCGATCAAGGCGCGCGCCTTGCGCACATCGGCGGCGTTTACTTGACTGCGGATCGTGACATCGATGAGTTCACGCAGTGATCGGGTCAGCGGTTCGAAGACACTGGCCGAGCGCTGTGCGTCTTCCGGCGTGATCGGCTCGTTCACCGCCGGTCCTCCCGTGCGGCCATATCCAGCGCGGCGAGGTGACTGAACAGCAGCGAAGCGCCGATCGGGTTTCCCCCGCCCGGATAGGTGGTGCCGCTGACCGCGGCCATCGTATTTCCGGCGGCATAGAGCCCAGGCACGGTGGCGCCGTCAGCGGTCAAAACCCGGGCGCGGTCGTCGGTACGCAACCCGCCTTTGGTGCCCAGATCTGATATGCCGAACGCGGCCGCATGGTACGGCGGCCGATCTATCGCAACCAACGGCGAGGCACCTTCGGTGAAAACCCGGTCGTAGGCCTCGTTGCCCCGTGCGAAGTCGTCATCCACACCGGCCGCGGCCTGCTGGTTGAAACGTGTGATGGTTGCCGCCAGATTGGCCTCGGGAACACCGATGGCCGCGGCCAGACCGGCGAGCGTGTCCGCGGTGCGCCACAAACCCGCCTTCTGGTATTCGATAGCGTCGACCATGGATACGTTGGTGGCGCCGACCGGCGGGATCCCGTCCGTGCGGTTGTCATAGATCATCCAGAACGGCAACCTGGTCTCACCGGAATCGACCTGCGCCAGTACCTCCCGGCCGAGCCGATCATAGGGGGCCGACTCGTTGACGAATCGGTGGCCGTCCTGGTTGACGAAGATGCCGCCGGTGAACCACAGCGCGAACGCCGCCCGACCGTCTGGGTGGATCATCCCTGGCGACCACCACGCCTGATCCATCAGATCGACGTCTGCACCGACCGCCATGGCGGCACGGTGGGCGCCGCCTGTGTTGCCCGGGGCGCCCATCGTGTCCTTTGCGTCGCCGGGCACCTGGTAATGCGACCGCATCGCCGCGTTCTGCTCGAACCCGCCCGTGGCAAGTAGGACACCACGCTTGGATCGAATCCGTACCGGCTTGCCACTGTGATCGACCACTGCTCCCATCACCTTGCCGTCGTCGACGATCAGCTCAGTGAGCGGGGCATTACGCCAGCAGGTGGCGTTCGGCAACTTGTCGAGCGCGGCCAGGAATCGACCGACCAGTGCCCGACCGCCCATCAGCAAGTCGGGGGCCGGCATACCGAGGCGTTCAGTGTCGAGAGGGCCGCGCACCGAACCGGCGTAACTGCCGAGTTCTCGATCCGGGAGCGGCGCCGGGACGGTGTGTCGGAAGCCGTCGTTGCGGGCGCCGGGCACCGCACCGTAGTAGTCCGGCCAGGGAAAGGCCACGAACTCGAAACCCGGGTCCTGCTCAAGGTATTCGATGAACCGCGCGCCGCCGCGGACGTAGCTCTCTTGGAGATCGCGAGGAGTGCGGTCGCCGACGACTGCGTGGAAGTAGCCGAGAGCTTCCTCGATGGTGTCGTCGGTGCCGGCGCGTTTCAGCGCGGGATTGCACGGGAACCACATTCCGCCGCCCCCGGAGTATGCGGTCGTCCCGCCGAACCGATCGGTGGCCTCCACCAGCAGCACCGAAAGACCTTCGCGCGCAGCGGTGTAGGCGCCGGCTATCCCTCCGCCAGAACCTGCGACGACGACATCGAAGACCGAGTCGAAGTCACCCATCGCGGCCGCCGTCGAAGCCGCTGTAGCTGCCGAAGCCGCCGCGGTAGAACAACAGGGGCGCTCGTTCCTGGTGGGCTCGCAGACCGGTCACCCGTGCAATCACAATCGTGTGGTCGCCGGCCTCGTGCTCGAACTCCACGTCGGCTTCGATCGCAGCGAGCGTGCCCTCCAATGCGGGTGATCCGTTGACTCCCGGGAACCACGTCACTCCGCTGAACTTGTCGCTCCTGCGGACGGCGAACTGTGTGCACACGTCGGCTTGGTGCTCCGAGAGGATGTTGATGCAGAGCCTCCCGACCTTGCGGATCAAGGGCCAGCTGCTCGAGGTATTGGCCGGGCAGAACGAGACATAGGGCGGGTCCAGGGACACCGACGTGACCGATTGACAGGTGAAACCGAGGGGGCGGCCTCCGTCATGTGCGGTGATGACGGCGACCCCGGTACAGAAATGCCCGAGGACCCGACGCATTTGGGGAGCGAGCGGAATGAGCAGGTCACCGGGTGGGATTCTGGTGGCTTTGTCGGACATGCCTCTCCTCGCGCGGGGGAACTTTCCGCCTGCCACTGTCGGTCCTGCGTAGCCGCCTGTGCAACGCGGGTTCCCGGTCAGCGGTAGCTGTGCCGTTTCGGCGACATCTTTCGTTGTTAGCCTTATACGGTGAGTGAGTCCACCGACGGTGCCGCTGAGGCGTTGAGCGTGTCGCCTACGGGTTGGGCGCTGTTGGGCATGCTGTCGGGCGGAGACGAGCTCTCCGGCTACGACATCAAGAAGTGGTTCAACTGGACCATTCGGTTCTTCTACTCCAGTCCGGCGTACAGCCAGATCTACTCGGAGTTGAAGCGGCTTGAACAGCGCGGTCTGGTCACCTCGCGTGTTGACGCCGGCGTCCGCAGCCGGCGGATGTACAAGATCACCGATGCGGGGCTGACCGCGGTGACCCGGTGGGCCAACGACGAACCCGTTGAACCTCCCACTCTCAAACACAACCCGCTGATGCGGGTCATCCTCGGTCACCTGATGAATCCGGGCCGGCTCAGGGAGGTTCTCACCGCACACGTCGCCCAGGTCGAGCAGATGCATCGCGCGGCGGCGACCGAAGCGCGGTGGGCCGGCGAGGAGCCGGCGTGGTCCTACGCCAGGCTGGCGCTGCGGTGGTCCGAGGAGTACTACGCGGCGGAACGCGAGCTGGCACTACGGATGATCAAAGACCTGGACGAGGTCGAGGAGACCTTCGCCAAGAGCGGCCAGGACGGAACCAAATTCCCGGTGCGTGACTACTGGTACGAGGTCGAAAGGCGTATCGCTGCCGAAGACGACCAAGCCTGACGTCAGTTCTCCCGACGCGCCGGTTCGAAGCCCAACTCGTGCGCCGCGTGGGCGCCGGCGCGTCTCCCGCTGAAGATGCAGTCGGCTATCGAAAGGCCGCTCACGTAGCTGTTGGAGCAGATGCCCACGGCGTTTCGTCCGGCGCCGTACAACCCCGGCACGGCTCCGCCGTCGCGGTGTGCCACTTCGCCCGTCGCCTCATCCACGACGAGGCCACCCAACGTCAGTCCTGGAATCGGATAGAACATCGATGAGTCGGCCGAGATGTTGATCGAGTAGAACGGGCCTCGCTGCATGGGTGGACACAAGTCCGGATCCTTTCGTGCCGGATCGCCCGCGCCGCTGATGATTCCGTCGGTGTAGGCATCGACCGTGCGCCGCAGGCCCTTCGGGTCGATGCCGTTCTTCTCAGCGATGCCCTCGATGGTGAGGGCCTTCTTGTGCCCGATGGTCCGCAGGTAGAGCAATTGAAGTCGCTGGAACAGCTGGGTCTGATCGTTGACCTGATCTCGGATCTTCTTCCACGTGGGGGCGTCGTAGATGGCCCAGCCGGTGCCGCCGAATTGACGCATCATCACATCGCCGTGTGTTGCGCCGTAGAGGTCCTCGTTGATGATGCGCCGTCCGTCGGCACCCACGGTCAGTCCTTCTAAGAAGGCGCTCGGTGGCGCGAGAAACCGCCATGCGGTGACGTTGCCCATTTTGTCGGTCTTGCCGCCGGCGGCCAGACCTAGCCCGATGCCGCAGCCGTCGTCCCCGGCTGTTCCCAGCGGCGAGATCTTCATATAGGCCGGGGCGAACTCCTGCATCCACGCACGGTTGTAGACGAATCCTCCCGCCGCCAGCACCACTGCGCGTCCACGGGCCTCACCGTCTGCTGCGCCCTCGGCCCAGAGACGTTCCGTTCGTGCAACCACCCCTTTGACCAACCCGGGTAGCCAATTGCCCACCTTCCCAGTGAGTCTGGTCAACAGTGCGTGTTGACGTACGTTCCGATGCGCCAGATCGAGAGCACGGTAACGCACACCGGCGATCCGGCCGTTCTCGTCTTTGATGAGGTCGTGAACGCGGGCCAGGGGAATGAAGTCGACCCCGATCGCCTGCGCGGCCCGGCGCAGGTGCTCGAACAGTGTTTTACCCGAACTCATCCCGGGAGCCAGCACGCGGTGACCGCGAGGTGCCGGACGCGCATGTTGGACATAAGGGTGTGCCTTTTCGTTTCCGGAATAGTAGAGGTAGAAGTCGTCGGTGGGGTAGGAGGTCTTGTACGACGAGACCTTTCCGCCCCGCAACTCAACGCCCTGCGCCTTGAGCCATTCGATCATTGCCGGGCTCTGCTCACAGAACCGGACAAGAGTCTCCTCGGATACCGCGTCGCCGACTTCCTGCCGCAGGTAGGCGAGCATGTCTTCGACGGAGTCTTCGTAACCTCCTGCGTGCTGCTCGTGCGTTCCCGCGCCCGCATAAACGATTCCGCCCGACAGCGCCGTCGCGCCCCCGCCGTAACCACGGTCCAGCACCAGTACACGTGCCCCGCAGCTGGCGGCCTCGATCGCTGCGGCGGCGCCGGCGGCACCGAATCCGACAACTACTACGTCGTATTCTCGAGACGTTGACATGGCGCTGTTCATGTGTGAGTTCCTTTGTGCGCGAGACTCATCGAAGTTTCAGTTCAGTCGAGCTTGCCGGCCGCGTGCAACGCAGCGATGTAGCCGAACACCAGGCCCTGGCCGATGGTCGCCCCGGCGCCCGGATAACTCGCGCCGAAGGTGTTGGCGGCGCTATTGCCGATCGCGTAGAGCCCGTCGACCGCCGATCCGTCCTCTCGCAACACCCGTCCGCGCACGTCGGTCCTAAGTCCGCCGCAGGTGCCCAGGTCGCTGAGAACGACTTTCACGGCGTAGAACGGGCCGGCATCGACCGGACGTAGATTGGGATTCGGTGCGATGGTCGGGTCGCCGTAATAGCGGTCGTATGCGCTGGCGCCGCGGTCGAAGTCGGTGTCCACACCCGCCCGCGCCAACCGGTTGAAGCGATCCATCGTGACGCCGAAGGCCGACGGATCAACGTCGATCGCACGGGCCAATGTCGCCAGATCGTCGGCGCGGTGCGCAATGCCGGCGTCGTACCACGTCGCGGGGATCGGTATGCGCGGAAACAGCTCCGCGGCGAGAAGGTAGCTGTTGCGGTATTTCTGATCGAAGATCATCCACATGATCTCGACCGGGTTGCCGGCCCGCTCGCGCTCGATCAGCTTCTGTCCAAAGGACATGTAGTCGATGGCCTCGTTGACGAATCGTTGACCGTTCTGGTCGACCAACAGGCAACCGGGCAGCGAGCGCTCGGCGAGCATCACGGTCGGCTCCCCGCCCGGCAGCGGCGCAAAGGCCGGAAACCACCAGGCCTGGTCCATCAGTGCGGTGTCGGCGCCGCAGGAGTCCTGGGCCAGGCGAATACCGTCGCCCACGTTCCCCTCGGCACCGAGGCTGGCATGTTCGTCAAGGCGCTCGGACTGAAATTTGTGCCGCCAGTCCATCCGGTGGTCGAATCCGCCGGTCGCCAGCACGACACCACGGCGGGCAACCACGGTGACTGCAGTGCCGTTTCGGTTCACCACAGCACCGGTCACTCGGCCGTCGTCGACGCGCAGTTCTGTGACTGGTGAGTTGGTCCACACCGGGATTCCCGCGCGCAACACGCCGGCGAACATGCCGGCTGCCAAGGCTTGGCCGCCGGCAGCATATCGCCTGCGCAGGGCCAGTCCTCCAATGCCCTGGAACGCGCGAAGCAATATGCGAGGCCATGACTTTCGCGGCACCCGGACCATCAAGTTGAGCCAACGATAGTCCGCGCCGGTCACCGGCATCGGGAACGACGACTTCATCACTCCCGGGCGCAGTCGCGCCAGATCCGGGCCGAGCACCGCGGTGTTGAATGGCCGGCATTCGCAGGTGCGTCCGATCGCACTGCCCCCCGCCTTCTCGGGGTGATAGTCCGAATAGCCTTTGGCCCACTGGAATTTCATCGGCGTGGTGCGGCGCAGCATCTGCACCGTTGATCCGCCGTAGTAGAGAAACGTGTGTGCCCGTTCGTGAGCTGACGCCTCGCCGATGACCGCGTCGAGGTAGGTGCGTCCGGCGGCAACCGTGTCGTCGGATCCTGCCGCCGCGAGGATCGGATTGGCCGGCATCCAGAACGCGCCTCCCGAACGCGCGGTCGACCCGCCGACGTATGGCGTCTTCTCCACGATCAGCGTCGACAGCCCCTCCTCGTGCGCGGTCAGCGCAGCCGCCATCCCGGTACCAGAGCCAACGACGAGGAGATCGACTGTGATGTTGTTCGGATCGGTCACCGGACGATTCTGGGCCCAACGACGGTGAAGTTTCGGCGCCCCGCCCGGTCAGTGGAACACCGGCCCGTTGGTCGACCCGCGCGGTGTTAGAACGACAACAGTTTCTGCAAGCGATGAACAGCGAGGATGGCCGAGATGACACCGTCAGACCAAGACTGCTTCGGAGGGGTTCGAGAGATCGAGGCCCAGGCTGCGCCGACGCGGTTCGCGCGAGGTTGGCATTGCCTCGGGCTGACGCGTGACCTGGGTGATGGAAAGCCGCATTCGATCAATGCATTCGGCGGCAAATTGGTGGTCTTTCGCGGTGCGGACGGCAAGATCAACATCCTGGACGCCTATTGCCGCCACATGGGCGGCGACCTTTCCGACGGTCAGGTCAAGGGCAACGAGATCGCCTGCCCGTTCCACGACTGGCGCTGGGGCGGGGACGGCCGATGCAAGAAGATTCCTTACAGCCGAAGGGTTCCCAAACTGGCCCGCACCGCGACCTGGCCGACTATGGAGCAGGACGGCATGCTGTTCGCCTGGAACGACCCGGAGAAGAAGGCCCCACCCGCCGATGTCACGATCCCGCGTATCGAAGGCGTCGGTGAGGACAGCTGGACCGACTGGCACTGGTACAGCACGGTTGTCCACACCAACTGCCGCGAGATCATCGACAACATTGTCGATATGGCGCACTTCTTCTACATCCACGGCGGACTTCCCACCAGCTTCAAGAATGTATTCGAAGGTCATGTCGCCACCCAGTACTACAAGAGCGAGGCACGGCCGGATCTCGGTTCCGGGGAGGGCGCCAAGATCATTGGCACCACCTCGGTGGCGTCCTACTACGGCCCCTCGTTCATGATCGATGACCTCACTTACCACTACGAGCACGGTGATCAGCGCACCGTACTGCTCAACTGTCACTACCCGATTGACGCCGATTCGTTTGTCCTGCAGTACGGGATCACCGTCGAGAAGACCGGCGGGTTGGACGACGAGACGGCGATGCAGATGGCCATCGCACTCGGCGACTTCGTGAAAATGGGATTCGAGCAGGACGTAGCCATCTGGCGGCGCAAGGCGCGGATCGACAACCCCCTGCTGTGCGAAGAGGACGGTCCCGTCTACCAGGTGCGCCGGTGGTACGAACAGTTCTACGTGAACGCCGGCGATGTCACGCCGGACATGGTCGATCGATTCGAGTTCGAGATCGACACCACCCGCCCCCGTGAGGCCTGGCTGAAGGAAGTGGAAGACAACATCGCCGCCAACCGGTTGCCCCGTCTGGTGGGTCTGACGACGTCAGATCATGCGTCCGGATAACCGGCTGAGCGATGCGCCGATGACGCCGGTGACTTGCGCATCCTGTGGTGCGCGGGTACTGGCCCGCAAGAACAGCTGGGAACAGACCAGTGTGCAGTGGAACGGGGATTCGGCGGGCCGCTGCCACGAGCGTCGGCGCCAGGCCGAGCAGTGTTCACCGACATCGATCGGCGGGACGATACTGAGACCCGGCACCTTTCTGGTGTGCCCGATGTTGCGCGCTTCCATAGAAGAGGCCGCAACCAAGGGCTCCTTGCCGATTCTCGACGAACTATGACAGTGCTGATCGGTGAGGCTCCACAAGATCCAGATCCGTGAAGCCCCACCGTGCTGCCAGGGACCTCAAGCAAACCGGAAGGCGCTCAGCGGCGCTTCTTCCGGGTAAACGGCGGGCCCGCCGAGGTCATAGCCGGCATTGAGTGCGCCGATGAAGGCGGGGTCATGCAGGGGCTCGCTCGGGATGTCCAACTTGTAGCCCTTTTTGGCGAGATCGTCGACCATCATATCGATGGCCTTGTCGATGGTCAGGTCGTCGGAGTGGTCCATGTTCTTCTTGAGCTCGTCGAAGTCCTCGTAGACCTCCGAAGACCAGTGCACCAGGAAGCGCAGCTCGTCGGTGTGATGGCGCGCGATGACGTCGTCGCCGTTCTTGAGGATCCAGTGATCACGGGAGTGCGGGTCGCCGGCGAACATCGTGTCGAATGCCAGCCCGGTGGGCACTTGCTGCTCAAGGGGACCGTTTGCCTCTCCCCGATGCACCAGCATCTCGTTCTGCACCACCACACCGCGGTTGTAGACCGGCGGCTGGAGCCGTTCGGGTGTGCGCAGCGGACCGTTCGGCCAGTAGGTGAATCCACTGCCCTGGTCCAACGAGAACCAGGTGATGACCTGTGCCATCTTGATCATGTAATCCCCAAACAGCCCGGACTTGCCCATCACACTGACCAGCCAGGTCGGAGCATTTTCGTAACGTACACCGCGGAAACTCGGCGAATCCAGGTGCCCCGGGTCGCGATTGGCGCACGGGCCGTTGATGTTGAACAACATCATCTGAGGCTTGGCGTACTTGGCATTCCAGTACGACTTGGCCATCTCCAGGAACTCGGCGTTGTAGAAGCAGTCGTGCAGCTCGGGGTAGAGCACGGTGCCGTGGTTGGCCAGGGAGCCACGAAAAGTGGGCGTCAAGAACAAGTCCAGTGTCGGTGTGAAACCCTCCGGGAACTGGCCGCTCATGGTGGCCATCAGCTCTTCCGGAGAAGCGAAGTGCTGGGCGATGATCAAGCTCCAGGGACCGTCCTTGCGCACCACGTTGAGAAGGCGCTCCCGCTGGTCGTCGGTGTAGACGTCGGCGATTTCGCGTGGGGGCGAAGCGGGGCGCAGGATGTCGGACAGCTCCATTCGCCGCTCTTCGGTGAGCATCACAAGTACTCCTTCACTTGGTTCCGGCGTTGAACTACGCCATTGCTGGTCTCGATTGTGTGCGGCGCCACCGGTATTCCGAACCGTTGGTGTCCAACCATCGGGACGTTAGTCAGCCCTTAGAAGTGGAGCTGGACCACCTAGAAGGGCAGCGGGTGGGTGAATTTCGCGCGCAACAACGCCCCGATCTCGGCCATCGCCAGCCGTCCTCGCGCAGTCGCCTCGGAGCGCATCAAGAAGCCGTGGTAGATGCCCGGATAGCGCGTGATCGTGGTCTGCACTCCGGCGTCGCGCAGCCTGCCGGCGTAGCGCTCGCCCCAGTCGCTGATCGGATCGAGCTCAGCGGTGACGACGATGGCTTGTGGGAGGCCGCGCAGGTCGGTGGCATAGGCCGGGACCCGGCGGATGTCGTGCGGGCAACCCGCTCCGATATCGGCCAACTCGTGCAGATAGACGATGTCGTCGTGGGAGAGCATCGGCGCCTCGAGGTTCCGGAGCACCGAGGCCGCAGCCATGTCGCGGTCCACACCCGGATACATCAAGAGCTGGGCGAAGATCGGGGGCCCGCCCTGGTCGCGTGCGGCCAAGGCGATTGCCGCCGCCACGCCGCCGCCGGCGCTGTCGCCGGCGATCACCAGTCGGTGCGGATCCAGGCCGAGATCCGTTGCGTGGGCGGCTGTCCATTCGGTGGCGGCCATGGCGTCCTCGAACTGCGCCGGTGGCGGATTCTCCGGCGCCAGACGGTAGTCGACGGCGATCACCACCGCACCACTGGCGGCCGCCAGCGCACGGGCCATCGCTTCGAACGAGTGATTGGAGCCCATGACCAGTCCGCCGCCATGCAGGTGCACGATCACCGGTGACAGCCCGGTGCCGGGCCGTGGGCGGTAAATGCGAACGGGAATCGGGCCACCCGGGCCGGGTATCACCGCATCGGCGGTCTCAGCCATTTCCGGCATGTCCGGCGGCAACGGTGCGGATTCCAAGGATGCGCGTACCTGATCGAGGCCGCGTTCCCGGATCGGGGTCGGTGGTCCGAAGCCAGCAACCCTGGCAGCGGCGTCGGGGTCTAGCGCGGGACGGTGTGGCCCGTTCACTGTGGGGCTCCTAGTGTTCGGCGGGATCGAAGCGGCGCTTGTCCCGCAACTGTGGCGGGATGAGTGTCCTCAGCACTTCGGCCCGCTCGGCCATCGCCGAACGCACGTACTCGGGTTGAGTCAACAGGTAGAACGCGCCCTGGGCGGACTGTTCGAAGATCTCTTTCGCGGCTTCGAGCGGATCCATCGCGTCCGCTTTGATCGCGAGCATCGCGTCGCGCTGTGCGTCGGCGGCGTCCACGTCGGCGTCGGCAAGGTCGGCGCCCACGCCGCCCGCTGCTTCGAAGATGTTGGACTTCACCGCCCCGGGCAGCACCGCCTGGACGTGAATGCGCTCGTCGTGGCCGGCCAGCTGGATCTCCAGGCGCAGGCATTCGGTCAGTGCCAGCACGGCGTGCTTGCTGACGATGTAGGGAGTCTGCAGCGGAACCGCCGCCACCCCCCCGATCGAGGACAGGTTCCAGATCCAGGCCGGGGAGCCGGCGGCGATCATTCTCGGCACAAACGCTCGGATGCCGTGGAATACGCCGCTGACATTGATGTCCATCACCCGGTTCCAGTTGGCCACCGGGGTATCCCACAGGTACCCGAACTGCTCCACCCCCGCGTTGTTGACCAGCAGGCGCACCGGTCCGACATCGCGGTAGACGCGCTCGGCCAATGCGGCCATGGCGTCTTGATCGCGAACGTCGCACGCCGCGTCGACAGCGCTGCCTCCGCCGGCGATGATCTCGTCGCGCAGCGCCGCGACCGCGTCGCGGTCGATATCGGCTAGGACCAGAGACATTCCCAGCCGGTGCGCATGACGGGCCAGACCGGCGCCGATCCCGGCCGCGGCCCCGGTGATGACGGCGACACCGCCGTTGAAGACTTCGCGTGGGCTCAAGGGATCGGTGCTCATTGGTCAGGTGTTCGCCGAGGCGTTCTCGGCGCCGGGAAGCCCACTGCCGACCAATGGTTCGGAGTTCGTGACATCGAGGATGACCGACATCTTGGTGAACTCAAGCCCGCTGGGACTGCTACCCCCACGGCGAACGCCGACCTCGGTGACTCCGCTGGAAACCGCGAATGGAACGAAGTTGGTGACCTGGTTGACGAAGATGTAGAAGCGCGCGTAGGTGACGTCACCCTCGTGGTGGGTGATGTGCAGATTGGTGGTGTGGTGACGCAGGGGGTATGGGCTTGCGTCGCGATGTTCGATAAGCCACGGCACAACCTTCGCCGCACCGGTGAGGTCAGCGGCGAGGGATTCTTCGAAGGGACATGCTCCAGAGTCACTTCGACTGAGGTAGGTGGCATCCGCGGCGAAAGCGGCGGCCATCTTCGGGTAGTCAGCCTCGTCGTAGTGGTACCAGAATTCGCCGATGAAGTTCTGCAGCTCGGTCAGCGAGATGGCATTGTCAGTGCTCACGGAACATGTCTCCCAAGTTTTGGCGTGCGGAAACCAAGTGCTCCTTGGAGTCAACCCCCGATCGGCCGGCTGCGACACGGTGGTAACCGGTCAGTGGAACATCGGGTCAGTCGGCTATCAGGCCCCACAGACCGGCTGACCCAGCGCCTAGCGCGGCACGCGTCACTTCCTCGTCCCAGTGACGGACAGATCCGAACTCCGAACGCCAGGCCAGTGCAGCACGGGTGTATTCGTGTAGCCGGTGTTCGATGGTGGTGCCGATGGCGCCCAGGGCCTGGTGGCCGTTTCGGACCGCGACCGAGGCTGCGTGCCCGGCGCAGGACCGCGCCACCGCGACGAAGAAGCCGAGTTTGGCAGCCGACCAATCGCTTTCGACCGCGGCGGCCAGAGCCGCTTCGGTAGCCGCGCGTGCCAGCGCGGCCTCGGTGGCGATGTCAGAGATGAGATGTTGGATCGCCTGAAACTTCGACAGGGGCCGGCCGAATTGAACGCGCGACGATGCGTAATCGACAGTGAGTTCGAGGATGCTGTCCAGGGCTGCGCAGACCTGAATCGAGCGCACCAGCGCGGACTTCAGCCGCAGTTGTTCGACGAGCTCTGCCGAGACCGCGGTACCGGTCAGGGACCCGATATCGGCGGAGACGCTGTCCCGGGGCTCGCCGATCAGATTGGTACCCGGCACGATTCGCAGATCTGTGCAGTCCGCATCGGTCATCAGATACCGCTGGCCGTCCGGCCACACGACCACGATCCGTTCGGCTGTCGACGCCCACGGTACGGCGGTTGCGTTTCCGGCCGTATCAAGCACGCAGACCGTACGGGCGGCCTGGTCGATCGGCGCGCCAACTGCTTCGAGCAGCCAGCAGGCCAACATGTCATGCTCGGCCAACGGAATACGTACGCCGTGGCGAACCGCCGCGGTGATCAGCGCGGCTGACTCATACCAGTCCGCTCCGCTTCCTCCGGACCGTTCGGAGCCGGACAATCTCAGCAAACCCAATTGGTCCAGGCTCAACCACAATTCGGCGTCGCGGGCGATAGACCCAGTCGGCGGGTGGGACTCGCGGTAGTTCGCGAACACCGCGTCGATCATGGTGACCAGGTCGGGATCGACGTCGGCGGCGTTGCTCGCGGAGTCGGTCATCGTAGCCCCAATCCCCGCGCGATCACACCGCGCAGCACCTCGTTGGTTCCGCCACGGAGCGTGAAGCCGGGCCGCTGATCCACCGCGGACATGATCAGTTCGCGATGCCCGGATTCGATGGCGGAGTCATCACCGGCGTGCAGGTCGGCGAAGTCCGCGATATCACCCTCGGTGGTGGTGCCGAGAACTTTGACCACGGCGGCCGGAATATCGGCCGGTTGGCGGCGTTCCAACGCGTCCGCGACAGCGGTGGACATCCGATGGAGCCCGGCGACCCTGGCCACGAGGCGCCCCAGGTTTGCGTCACGGGGGATCTCCCCGTTGGCCATACTTTCGGCGGAGGTGGCCAGCAGTGGGAAGGTGGAGAGCAACCGCTCAGGTCCGCTTCGCTCGAAACTGAGTTCGGAGGTCACTTGGCGCCAGCCCTCGCCGATTTCGCCGAACACCATCGCGTCTGGCACGAATGCGTCTTCGAGGATCACTTCGTTGAAATGGTGGCCACCGTTCATCGAGATGATCGGCCGTACCTCGATGCCGGGGCCGTCGAGGCGCACGATGAACTGGCTCAGCCCGTCATGCCGGTGGGCGGGATCCACCGGCGCTGTGCGGGCGAGCACGATGAAAGCGTGAGCGTAGTGCGCTCCTGAGGTCCAGACCTTGGTGCCGGAGAGTTTCCAGCCGCCCTCGGTCTGGACCGCCCGGGTGCGCACACTGGCCAGGTCCGAGCCGGAGTCCGGTTCGCTCATCCCGATCCCGAAGAAGCAGTCACCGGACGCGATCTTGGGCAGAAACTCGCGCTTCTGATCCTCAGTGCCGTACTTGAGCAGTGAGGGAACGATCTGACGGTCGGCAATCCAGTGCGCCGCTACCGGCGCCCCGGCGGCCAACAACTCCTCCGTGACGACAAAACGCTCGAGAAACGACCGACCTTGACCGCCATATTCCTTCGGCACTGTCATGCCGAGCCAGCCCTGGGCGCCCAGCGCGGCGGTGAACGTCTCGTTCCATCCGCACAACCATGCGTCCACCGCAGGGACGAATCCGCCCGTAGCAATCTGCTCGGCGAGGAACGCTCGGACTTCCGCCCGCAGATCCGCGGTTACGGCCGTCTCGGAGGTGGCCGCGGGAACGAGGCGGGGAAGCGCCATCAGACGCTCCGCCACCGCTCGATGCGGCGCACATGCTCGGCGTCGCGGTGGGCCAGCGGCTGCATCGCGGCTGCCATCCCCAGCGTCGACTCCAGCAGGCCGGTTCGTGACTCCTGCAGTAGGCGCTTGGCCATCCGCAGGGCATGCGGAGGGTTCTTGACGATCCGCTCCGCCAGCTCCTTGGCCGCGGTGATGAGTTCGTCGTGGGGGACCACCCGGCTGACCAAGCCCCACGCGTGTGCCGTCGTCGCGTCGATGCGGTCTCCGGTCAGTGTCATCTCGGCTGCCCGCTCGTAGCCGATGGCCCGTTGCAGAAACCACGTACCGCCATCGCCGGGTACCAGGCCGATCTGTACGAAACTTTCGGCGAAGGAGGCGCGTTCGGAGGCGATTCGGATGTCGCACATTGCGGCCAGGTCGCAGCCGGCACCGATCGCCGCGCCGTTCACCGCAGCGATGATCGGAACCTCCAGACGCGCCAGGGCTCTCGGCAGGCGCTGGATTCCGTCGACATAGGCGTAACGCTGCTCGATCGGTTCCAGGCCGAACATGCCCTCATGGTTGGCCATGTCTTTCACGTTTCCGCCGGCGGAGAAGATCTTTCCCTCACCGGTCAGGATCACCGTCCTGACGGTGGTGTCGGAGTTCGCGGCTTCGACCGCACTCTCGAAAGCCGTGATGAATTCCTGGTCGGTGATGGCATTGCCGATGTGCGGCAGGTTGATGGTCCACACCTGCACCGCGTCGTCCGACGTGATGACCAGTGGCCCGGCGGGCATGCTCATGACTGGAATACCTCGATTCTCGCTGGGGCGCCAGGGCCGTCGCGGTATGGGGGAGCGCCTGCTACGGCAACTGCAGGGACTTGGTCTGCAGGTACTCCTCGAAGCCGAACCGGCCGAGCTCTCGTCCGATCCCGGATTTCTTGTAGCCGCCGAATGGTGCCGCGGGGTTGTACTTGCCGCCGTTGATGTCGAGCTGGCCCGACTGTACCTGTCGGGCGAAGCCGATCGCGGTGTCGTCGTCGGCGGCCCATACCGCACCGGACAAGCCATAGGGAGTGGCGTTGGCGATGCGCAGCGCCTCGTCGGTGTCGCGGAACGGAATGACGGCCAGCACCGGCCCGAACACTTCCTCCTGACCCAGTTCGGAGTCCGGGTGGACGTCGGCGAACACCGTCGGGGCGATGTAGTAGCCGACATCGCGCAACTTCTGGCCGCCTCCGGTAACCAGACGGGCACCGTCTGCGGGTGCCCGCTCGATGAAACCGAGCACGGTTTCGTACTGTGCTTGGGAGGCCGACGGGCCCAGCCGGGTGTCCGGTTCCCACGGGTCGCCCACGGAATATTTCGACACCGCCGCAGATACCAGGTCCAATGCCTCGCTGTAGCGGGACAGCGGCACGAGCATCCGCGTCCAGGCCATACAGGTCTGTCCGCCGTTCAAGAAGGCGTTCCCGACGCCGACCTTGATCGCGGTGGCAAGGTCGGCGCCGTCGAGGACCACATTGGCCGACTTGCCGCCGAGCTCGAGTGCCACCTTCTTGATGGAACTACCGGCCAGTTCCCCGACCCGGCTTCCGACACCGGTGGACCCGGTGAAGGAGACGAAGTCGACTTCGGGATGCGCCGACATCCGTTCGCCGATGACCCGGCCGGGGCCGGACACCAGGTTGACCACACCCGGCGGCAGGCCGGCGTCTTCGAGCGCTTCGACGAACTCGAACACCGACAGGGGAGCCTCGTTGCTCGGCTTGAGGACGACGGTGCAACCGGCCGCGATGGCGGGCAGAACCTTGGCGACCACTTGGTAGAGCGGGTAGTTCCACGGAGTGATCGCCGCGACCACGCCGTAGGGTTCCCGGAGCACCAGTGAGTTGCCGATTCGCTCCTCGAACTCGAAGGTGGCCAGCGCGTCGGCGAATCCGCGGGCCACGGCCAGCGGTACCTGGGTCTGAACACTGCGCGCGATACGGATCGGGGCGCCCATCTCGCGGGTGATGGTCTCGGCGATGTCGGGCAGCCGCTTTTCCATTGCGGTGATCACCGCGTCGAGACGGTCACGCCGCTCGGCGACGCTGATCAGCGGATCGAACGCAGCGCGAGCCGCGGTGACCGCAGCGTCGACGTCTGCCTCGGTACCGCTGGGAACGGTGCCGCACACCTGTTCTGTCGCGGGGTCGATCACCTCGATGGCGTCGGTGCCGTGGGGGTTGACCCACTGCCCGTCGATGAAGAGCTTGGTGCGGGTGTAGTCGTGGTTGTTGCTCATGGTTTTTCTCCGCCTCGTCTGGTTCTACGGCACGATGCTGGCGCGGACATCGCGTTTGCCTTCGGCGGCGGCGAAGGCCTCGTTGATGTCGTCGAGCGAGTAACAGGCAGCGGCCAGCCGTTCAAAAGGCAGCCTGTGTTGGTTTTCCGCCAGGAAGTCCAGGGCCCGGGACAGCACGGCCGGATCGTAGAGCGAGACCCCGACCATGGTCTTGTTGGCAAAGACGAACCGCGACGGGTCGAACTCGAAGGACTTGCCGATGTTGATGTTGCCGATCTCGACGTAACGCCCGAACTGGCCGAGTAGCTTGAGGCCCTCATCGATCGCCGAGGGGTGTCCGACCACCTCGACCACCACGTCGGCGCCCTGTCCGTCGGTGAGCCTACGGACGATCTTGGCGCGCTCCTTGTCGGTGGTGATTTCGGTGATGTCGATGACGGCGTCGGCGCCGAAGGCCTTGGCCAATTCGAGTCGTTCTGGGACGCCGTCGATGGCGATCACCTTGGCGGCGCCCCGTGCTTTGGCCACTGCCACGGCATACAGGCCGAGAGCGCCCGCGCCCTGGACCACGACGTAGTCGCCGAGCTGCTGCTCGACGCGTTCCAGGCCATACATCACCTGTGACAGTGCGCAATTGGCACCGGCGGCGATCTCGTCGGAGACCGAGTCCGGCACGGTGTAAACCACGGCGCCAGCCGGTAGCAGGAAGTAGTCGCCGTAGCCGCCGACGAAGTGTGGCGGCTGGTCCGCGCGACCCAGCATCGCCATCTTCAGATTCAGGCAGGCGTTGCGGCGCCCCGTCAGGCAGTTGCGGCAGGTGTGGCAGCAGAAGAAGTACGGGAACACCACGCGCGAGCCGACATTCAGTGGCTTGCCATTCGAGTCGGCGGTAATGCTTTCGCCGAGTTCGGCTATCGAGCCGACCATTTCGTGGCCCAAGACGGTGGGAAGCTGTCCGCCGAGACCGCGCGTGGCGAAGGTGCCATGCCAGGCGTGCACATCGGAACCACAGATGTTAGCTCGGGTCACCCGGATCAGGATCTGGCCCGGACCGACCTCGGGCACCGGCACGGTCTCAATCTCAAACGGCTTTCCCGGCTCATCGAAGCGGGCGATACGTCCCGTGTTCTGCGCTGAGCTCACAGGTGAATTCCTTTCCCTTGAAATCAGATTCGATCTCGGGCGTCTGTCGCGGCGATGTCATCGAAGCCAGAGTCGACGCAGCGCCGCCCTCGCGGCAGACTATTTGCTTGGCAGAGTAGGCTGATCCGCGCTTCCCGCCCAGCGGTCATCGCGTGAGCCGTCCTGGATCGATCAGCCGGAAACGGCGTGTGTCGGACTGAACCGCTCCCGTAACAGGCGCTTCAACAGCTTTCCGCTCGGGTTCTTGGGCAGCGAGTCGACGAAGAACAGCTGCTTAGGTGTCTTGAACCCGGCCAGATGTGTCCGGCAGTGTCCCAACAGCTCGTCCTCGGTGACCACGATGCCGTCGCGGATCACCACCGCGGCGACCACCGCCTCCACCCACCGCGGGTGGGGCAGACCGAACACTGCCACCTCCTCGACGCCAGGGTGGCGGTAGATGACCTCTTCGACTTCGCGACTGGCGACATTCTCGCCGCCCGTCTTGATCATGTCCTTCTTGCGATCCACTACATGCAGCAGGCCGTGTTCGTCGTAGTAGCCCAGATCGCCGGAGTGAAACCAGCCGCCACGGAATGTGTCGGCGGTCTTCGCGTGGTCGTCGAGGTATCCGAGCATCAAGTGCGGACTTCGATGGACTATCTCGCCGACCACGCCGGTTCCCACCGGGACACCCTCATCGTCGAGGATGGCAGTCTCCACGTTGATCACCGGACGGCCCGCTGCGCCGGCATGCGCATCTTGGTCTTCTGGTCCAAGAGCCGAGGCCAGCGGTGCCATCTCGGTCTGGCCGTAGAAGTTCCACAGCCGCAGGCCGGGCAGCCGTTCACGCATCTCTGCCAGGATCTCGATCGGCATCGCCGAGGCGCCGTAGTATCCCTTGCGCAGGCTCGACAGGTCGACAGAATCGAAAAGCGGAGACCTCAATAGTGAGATCCACACCGTTGGCGGAGCGAAATAGCTTGTGGCGAGATATTTTTCGATTGTGCGCAGCACGGTCTCGGGTTCCGGTCGCGCCAGGATGACGCTGGTGGCCCCAAGGTAAACAGCGGTGATCAAGAAATTGTCGAGTTGCGCGCAGTGATACAGCGGCAAAGAGTGGACGACGACGTCGGTGCCCTCCATCGAACCGGCGATGATCGAGCTGATGTAGTTGCCCATCAGGCTTCGAGTCGAATGCATGGCGCCCTTGGGATGTGCCTCGGTACCGCTGGTGTACATGAGGCGGATCAGCTGATCGTCGGCGACATACGGGGCAGGAGCCGCTGACGAGGTTGCCAGCCAGTGGTCGAAGTCATCCCAGCCCGCCGGCAGCGTCTGACCAGGCAGGACCATAACCGCCGTGGTGAGTGCGCGCTCGGCAAACTGCATGGCAGCTTGAGCGGTGGCCACCAGATCGGCCTCCACGATGAGTCCGGATGCCCGGCTATGACCCAGGATGAACGAGATCTCCTCGGCGGTCAGCATGAAGTTGATCGGGACCAGCACGACCGCGGCACGCGCGGTGGCGAATGCGAGCACCGCGTACTGCCAGCAGTTGTGCGCCAGGAGGGCAACCCGGTCGCCGGGACAAAAGCCGTTGTCCTGCAATGCGGCTGTGGCGCGATCGACCAAGTGCTCGAACTCGGCGAAGGTCAGGCAGATATCGCCGTCGACCAGGGCGATCTTGTCCGGTTGTTTGCGGGCCGAGCGTCGCGGAACATCGCCCAGCGCGTGACTGCGTGCCGAGGCCAGCACGGCGTCCAGCTCGTTCATGCCCCGGACTGTAGGCCCGAGACTCCGGTTGCGGCCAAACCGCGTCCCGCTGAGTAGACATGGGCCGGACGGATCGCCGTCGGCGGCCACATACTCGGGCTACGAGCAAGGAGGTTCGATGACGACCGATGCGACCGTGACCCCTGAGCACACAGGCTCGGATCCCGACGAGCTGAGGACGTATCTGCGTCAAGCGGACGCCGGAGTGTTGGTTGCGGTGCTGGCCCAACTGACCGGTGACCCGGCTGTTGCCGAGCGGTTCGCGGACAAGATCTCGTTCGAGCCGGATCCGCCGGAACAGGTTGGTGTCACCGACCCCGAGACCCGCGAGGCGTTGGTGGATGCGGTGACGGCGGCGCTGGGCCAGCCGCGGCCCGCCGGCGCGCTGCCGGCCGACGATACGGCCCTGTTCGCCGGGGTCGCTCCACTGGCGCTTGGAACCGCGGTGGGCAGCGAGTATGTCGACTTGCTGCTGGAGCAGGGCGGCTTTCACCCGTCGCGGCCGGTGCTGCCGCGGAGCGCCCAGCTTCCGGAGGACTTCAAGGTCGTCATCGTCGGCGCTGGAATCGCGGGCATGGCTGCCGCGCTGGAATGCTCCTCTGCGGGGATCAATTTCGAGATCATCGACCGCAACGACGAGGTCGGCGGTACGTGGTACACCGCCGTCTACCCCGGCATCGGTGTCGACACGCCGTCGGCCTACTATTCGCTGTCACGCGATATCAACGCCGCGTGGTCGAGCTACTACCCGCAAGGCGCCGAGTACCAGAAGTATCTGGAGTCGGTTGCCACCGAGAACAATTTGCGGGACCACACCCGATTCAGCACCGAGGTACAGGCGCTGTGGTGGGACGAGGACCGTCGGCAGTGGCAGATCCAGACCCTCGGACCCGACGGCGTCCGCGGCGTCAGTTATGCCAACGTGGTGATCCCCGCGGCCGGCTACCTCAACCGGCCGCGATGGCCGGATCTGGCCGGCATGGACTCCTTTGCCGGCGTCAGCGTCCACTCCGCCGAGTGGGACCCGAATCTGGACCTGCGCGGCAAAAAGATAGCGATCATCGGTGCCGGATGTACTGCGGTACAGATCGTCGACGCCTGTGTGGGCGACGTCGAGCACTTGACGGTGTTCCAGCGTCAGCCCCACTGGGTGGCGCCGCGCAAGCGACTGACCGACGACGTACCCGAGTACCGCCGGTGGCTCAACACCCATATTCCGTTCTACGCCAACTGGAACCGTCTCAAGTCGTTCTGGGGAACCGCCGACAACAACTATCCGGTCATCGTGCGGGACCCCGACTGGGCGGCCGACCATTTGTCGATCTCACCGGCCAACGACGTGTTGCTCCAGATGTGCCTGGACTACATCGACCGGGCATTCGGCGCCGGCACCGACTTGGCCAAGAAGGTCACCCCCGACTTCGCGCCGTATGGCAAACGCATCATTCGTGACCCGGGTGGTTACTACGCGGCATTGGCCCAACCGCATGTAGACGTGGAGGCCAGCGAACCCGCCGAGGTCAACGAACGGGGAATCGTGACCCAGGACGGTCGGCAGATCGATCTGGACATCATCATCTACGCCACCGGCTACTACCTGGACTTCTTGTCGACAGTGGACATCCGCGGCCGCGGGGGGATCAAGCTCAATGAGGTCTGGGGGGACAGCCCGAGCGCGTATCGGGGTGGCATGGTGCCCGGCTTCCCGAACATGTTCATCTCCTCGGCGCCGAACTACAGCCCGGGGCACGGGGCCGGGCACAACTTCGGCGTGGAGGTGATGGTGCACTACGTCATGGAATGTCTGCAGCTGATGGCCCAGCGCGACGTGGCGACCATCGAGGTCAGACCCGAGGCGTTCGAAAGCTACGTCGGCCAGATCGACACGGCGATGCAAGACACCGTGTGGTGCCACACGCCCACCGCACACACCTATTACCGCTCCGGCGGCGGGCGAATCGTTACCGCATTTCCGTTCCGGCTGATCGAGGTATGGCAGAGTCACCGTGCTCCGATCGAGGAGGATCTCCTCCTCCGATGACCCGATTGCTCAGTGGTAAAAGCGCGTTGGTGACCGGAAGCAGTCGCGGCATCGGGCGGGCGATCGCTCAGCGCCTGGCCGCCGAAGGGGCGACCGTTGCGGTGACCGCACGTTCGCACCAGCCGTCACCGTCGATGCGTGCCGGGCAGACCGAGGCGCTGCCCGGCACGATCGCCGAGACCGTCGAACTGATCGAGGCGGGCGGTGGCAAGGCGTTTGGCATCGCCGCCGATCTCGAGGACGAACTGCAGCGCGCCGCACTGGTCGACCAGGTGGTAGAGCGGACTGGTCGGATCGACATCCTGGTCAACAACGCCGGCTACGCTGACTACTCGGTCATCGAAGCCATGCCGATCCAGACTTTCGATCGCACCGTCGAACACTATGTGCGCACACCGTTTGTGCTGATCCAGCAAGCCATTCCACACATGCGCCGTCAAGGTGCGGGCTGGATCGTCAACATCGGATCGGTCACAGGCCTCGCGCCGGCGCGCCCTTTCCGCGAGTACAACAAGTCATCCGGAGATGTGATCTACGCGTCGATGAAGGCAGCACTGCACCGGCTCAGCCAGGGGGTTGCGGCCGAATTGGTGGATTCCAACATCGCCGTCAACGTGGTGGGACCGTCCAGCGCGATAAGGACGCCGGGCGCAGACAGTCTGATACCCGAGTCGTTTCCGACCGAGCCGGTGGAGTACCTGGCGGAGACGGTGTTGGCGATGTGCCACCTACCGGCGGCGGAGCGAACCGGCTTAGTTGCATTCAGCCTGCACTACCCGTGGTCCCAGCAGCTTGCCGTGCACAGCCTGGACGGCGTCACGCGGCTGCCGCCCCTGGAACCTCCCCAGCAAGCCAACCCCAACATCCTGCCCGCCGGGCTGTGATCTCTCGGCTGCACTCACGGCCGCAGTAGGGCACGGTCCGTGGCGCAGAAGCTGTGGCAGACCCGATCGCGGACGATCACGTCGGTGGTCTCGGGATCGAACCACCGGTCCACCACTGCCCAGTGGATCGGGTGCATCAGATAGGGGCCCATCAACCCGGCCACATCGGTGAATTCCTGTTCGAACACGTGCGTCCATGCGGTGCCGGTCGCGTCGCTCACGCGGCTCAGCTGCCATGCGCAGATGGTCGTGACGTAGTCGGCCATAGACTTCAGCTCCGCCTCGAACCGGGCCAGGGTCTCAGGCGGCGTATCCGGCTGAACCCGCAGCAGCAGCGTCCGGTAGACCGATCCCGGCCTGCCGGTACGGACCGGGTTCCCTGGATAAGTCGCACCGTTGATTCGGGTGATCGCGGGATCGGCCAGCGCGGCGACGAAGTGCGGTTCAGCGATTCGCCACGACGGCTCGTCGGCGAAACGCAGGTGCGCCAGGATGTCTCCGCCGTTGCGTGAACCTGAGTCGGTCGGCTCGACGATCCATCGCAGAGCCCCACTGCTTTCGGCCAGTGTTCGAAGGCGGAAGAGCAAACGATCGCCGTCACCGCTCTCGACGTCGATCAGCCGGGTGACGTTAAACATCGGCCGGCTCCGCCGTGGCGCACAGCGTGTCGACGTCCTCGGCGGCGGCCGCGACCGAGCGGGTGCGTTCTGCCACCAATTCGTCGATCTGCGACCACCATTGGCCCAACCGGGAGTCTGGGCGACCCTTCCAGGTCATCTTCCACCAGGCCAGCGGGTCGGGTAGTGACCAGGTGATGGTGATCGTGTTCGATTGATCGCCGAACCAGATGGGCGGACTGACGAGTACGCTCTGCAGCCGCATCCCGCGCTCCCTGGCACCAGGCGCGTACTCGGCAAGGTAACGATCGACGAATCGTCGGGCTTGCCCCGGCCTGGTCCGAATGCGGTCGATGACGAACACTTCACCGTCAGCCATGCAGTCGAGGCTAGAGGCGGCCCGGCAATACGTCCGGTTGCCTTCCCGGACATCGGGATACCACCGTTGACGGGCACCCGCGCCGGCGAGCACGGTTAGCCGATGAACGACCTACGTCTCAATCCGTTCGCTCCGACTCAGCTCGGTCCGGTGCGATTGCGCAACCGCGTCATCAAGGCCGCGACATCGGAAGGTCGCTCGCCAGACGGGCTGGTCACCGACGATCTGATCGACTTCCACCTGAGCTTTGCCAAGGGGGGCGTCGGCATGACCACGGTCGCGTACTGCTGTGTGTCCAAGCAGGGGGCCAGCGCGCCAGGGCAGATCGTGATGGACACCAAAGCTCTACCGGGTCTCAAGAAGCTCACCGATGCGGTGCATGAGACGGGCGCGGCCATCTCTGCGCAACTCGGCCATGCCGGTGTGGTCGCCCAGAAGAAGCTGACCGGTGTCACCGCGGTGGCACCGAGTCGCTTTGTCAATCCCACTTCGTTCGCCTACTGCAGGGAGATTCGCCGTGACGAGATCTTCGCCGTCATAGATCAATTCGGTGCCGCGGCGCAGGTGGCCGTCGACGCCGGATTTGATGCTGTCGAACTGCATTTCGGTCACCTGTATCTGCCGAGCTCCTTTCTTTCGCCGCTGATCAATCGCCGCAAGGACGAGTACGGGGGTGACATCGACGGACGGTCTCGGTTCGTGCGGGAGATCGCCGCACGAGTCCGCGAAGTGGTAGGCGATCGGATCGCCGTCATCGCGAAGCTGGACATGGACGACGGTCTGCCGGGCAGCATCTGGATCGACGAGGCGCTACGCACGGCAGCGTTGTTGGACGCTGATGGCACGCTCGATGCCATCGAGTTGACCCAGGGCTCATCGGTTTTCAAGCCGATGTATCTGTTCCGCGGAGATGTGCCGGTACGCGAGTTCGCCCGGGTGATGCCCCCGGCGCTGCGGCCCGGGGTGCGAGTGATGGGCAAGTGGGCCATGGGCAGCTATCCGTATGAGGATCTCTATATGCTGTCCGCGGCTCGGCAGTTCGTGCCGATCATGCGTAACACCAAGCTGATCCTGCTCGGCGGCATCACCACCCGTGACCACCTGGAAACCGGTATGCGTGAGGGCTTCGACTTCATGGCCATGGGTCGTGCGCTGCTGCGTGAGCCCGACCTGGTCGGCAGGATGATCGAGGACCCGCGGGTACGCAGCCGCTGCGATCACAACAACAAGTGCATGGTTACGGTCTTCACGCGCACGCACTGCGTCCTCGACCCAGAACAGCGCTATGGCCAAGCCGAGCCCCTGATCATGCCGTCTGAAGGCCCGCCCGTTACGTCGTGACCGGCGGGTCCAGGAGCTCAGTCAGTGACGCGCATGCCTGGGCTCGGGCCCTCTTGCAGATGTCGAGTGCAGGCATGGTCATGAAGCCGTGCACGCCGCCTTCGAAGTAGCGCACCACGGTGGGAACACCCGCACCGTATAGCGCCTCGGCGTAGGCGCGCCCCTCATCGCGCAACGGGTCATGGCCAGCTATTACCGCGACCGTCGGCGGCAGACCGGACAGGTCCGGGGCCTGCAGTGGGGACGAATACGGGTTGGACCGGTCGGCCACGGTGGGCACGTATTGATCCCAATACCACTGCAATGCGGGCTTGGGGTTGTAGTAACCGCGGCCGAACTGCTGATAAGACGCCGTGTCGAAATCGGCAGCGATGACGGGGTACAGGAGCAGTTGAGCTCCCAAGTGTGGGCGGCCGCGGTCGCGTGCCATCAATGCGGTGACCGCGGCAAGATTGCCGCCGGCACTGTCGCCGCCGATGAGGAGCCGGTTCGGGTCGCCGCCGAGTTCGACGATGTGGTCTGCCGCCCAAACGGTGGCCGCGTACACGTCCTCGGCCGCGGCGGGCCACCGTCCTTCGTCCGGCGCCCGCCGGTAGTGCACGGAAACAACCACGGCCGGAAGCTGATTCGCAAAGTCTCGACACAGGTCGTCATGACTGTCCAAGTCGCAGAACACCCACCCGCCACCGTGTGCCCACACCAGGGTCGGAACCGAGTTGGTGTCTGCAGCGCGTGGGCGGTAGACCCGGATCTCGAGCGGACCTTCCGGCCCAGCGATAGTTCGGTCACGCACCTGGGCCACGGGTTTGGGATCGGTCGCAGGAGTGAAGCGCGAGCGAATGGCGGCTCGGGCTTCGGCACCGGTCATCGTGTGCACCGGCGGAAATCCCGCGTTGAGGGCTTCGATGATCCTCGCGATCTGGGAATCCAGCATCATGCGAGCTGCAGGGCCCCGCCGCGAGCGGTCGGGCCGCCGCGCAGCGGTCGCATCTGCTGCAGGGTTGGGGACACTCGCACTGGCCCGGAGTCGACCGCCTGCCAGATGCCCATCGCGGCGATACGCACCGGAGCGACCAACCGCTGGTCCAGCTTTATCCGGTTCATCGGCCCGCAGACCGAGATCGCGGCGACCGCCTCGCCCGGGTCGCCGATCGGTGCCGCGACGCAGCCGAAGCCGGGCAGCGACTCCTCCCGGTCGGACGCGAAGCCGTGAGAGCGGACTTTGAGTAGTTCGCTACGGAGTTGGGCGTGCGTGGAAATCGAATACTTGGTCCGACGGGGGAGCCGGTCGGAGTTCAAGACGTCGATGTCGCGCTCGTCGGCAAACGCCAACATGGCCTTCCCCACCGCCGTGCAGTGCGCCAGTTGGCGGCCACCGACACGGGTCGGGATTACCGCGGCCATGCGGTCGCCGACCTTGTCCATGTAGACGACGTCGGGTCCGTCAAGGACGGCGAGGTGAACCACCAAGCCGGTCGCGGCGTGAAGTTCGTGCAGCTTACGCAACGCGGCCTTGTGCAGGCGATCCTGGTGTACCGCCAGGGAACCCAGCTCGACAAGGCGCATGCCCAGTTCGTAGTCCCGGCCGCTGCGGCGAAGCCACCGGAGCTGGACGAGACGCTCGAGCATGCGGTGCGCTGACGATCGGGGGAGCCCAGTCCGGCGCACGATCTGCGCCAGGGTAAGACGGCCGGGCCCGTCGAACGCGTCGAGGACTAGGGATACCCGATCAATCACGGCGCTAGGGGTTTCGTTGGGCGCACCCTTGGCGGCGGTCACGGGTAATGCGGCTGTCGCGGGCATTGAGAAATCCTCCGGTACATGCCTAATAGGCATATGACTAATGGTCATATATCTACCACATGGGTGTCGCTGTTGTCACACTTCCGGCTGAATTTGAGTGGTCGCACATCCGCGGGCCCGACGCCAGAGTTTCGCCAACCTGCGGAGTGGCGCGACGGGCTACGCGTCGGTCCCTCAGGGCAACCCCTGTCCGGCGCTGTGCGTCGCAGGTTGTGGGTGTCGTCAGGCCCGAGCTGCGCTGCGTCCGGCCCGTCGGCCGTAGAAGCTGCCGTCGCCCAGTGACACCCCACTGGCGTAGAGCGCCACGCCGCGAGTCGGGCGGCCGATCATCCCGGCGCATACAGCCCCGGGATGGGTTCACCACTGACGTGGAGTACGTGGCCGCCGAGCGTGAATCCGTGCTCTCCCCGCGGGTCGATGGCGCCGACAGGGGAACCGATCGGCTTCAGCCATTGCGCCTTCTTGTGCAGCAGGGGATCTCCTGCGCGAGCAGCGCCGTCGTTGTATGCCGCCACGGTGGCCTGCAGCGCGCCCGGCGCCAGGCTCATCTCAGTCTCGAGGTCGACGACGGTGTCGGCGACCCAGGTGGGTGAGCGCATCATCAGCTTCGGTGACGCCGAGGCCATCGCCTCCTCCTGGGCCGCACCGTCAATGATCAGAAACGCCGTGTTGTCCTGGTGATACAGCGCCAGTTTTCCGAGCCGGCCGGGGTAACCCACCGGCCATCGCCGCGGCTCCACCCCACGAGCCGGTGCGTTCAATCACCAGGACCTCTGCGCCGGTGTGGGCGGTCTCCACGGCCGCGGCGGCGCCAGCGACACCGAAACCTGCGATGACAACGTCGACTTCGTAATCCCAGCCGGCCACTTCGGCGGCGGCCGGGCTGAAGTCCGTCGTCACGGCCGCATCGCTGCCGGCAGGTCGTCCACCCACTGATGACCCCAGTAGCTGTCGGCCGTGATCTCTTCAGCGGTGTAATACGTTTCGTCGACCCGCATGCCCTCAGTGCCGAACTCGATGTCCCAGTCTCCGGGTGCCCGGACGTAGAACGACACCATCTTGTCGTTGGTGTGCCGCCCCAGCGTCGACGACACCTGGAACCCATCCTTGGCGACCCGGTCAAGCGCCTGCCCGACACTGTCGAGGCTGTCGACCTCCACCATGAGGTGGATCAGCCCGGGGTCGCGCAGCGTTGCAGCGGGGCACAGCGCCAGGCTGTGATGCCGGTCGTTGACGCCCAGGAAGCGAACGCGCACCGGCCCGAACTCCGGCGGTACGGGCACTCGGAAGGCGCCGCGCGACTTGAACCTCAGTACTTCGGTGTAGAACTCGAACAGGCCGTTGACGTCGAGTGCCGGCAGTACCACGTGCCCGAGACCCTGATCGCCAGTCACAAATCGTGCTCCGAACGGGGTGACCACCGGACTGTGGTCGAGAACCGGACCGTGGAACACCTCAAGCGAAGTGCCGGCGGGATCTTCGAAAGCGATGACCTCCTCGACACGGCGAGCATCGGCTTCTGCCAGCGACAGCTGCTTGTAGGGCACTCCCGCAGCATCGAGGGTGCGCGCGAGTACCTCTAGATCAGAATGGTCGCGAACTTCCCAGCCGACGGTGGCGATCTTGTCGCTATCGCCCGGCGATACGATGATCCGCGCGGAGCGCTCGTCCATCCGCAGGTAAAGCGAATCCGGATCGGGGCCGCTACCTTGCGCGAAACCCAGTACCCCGAAGGCGAAGTGGCGCCACCGCTCGATGTCGGCGGCGTGGACCGAAACGTAGCCGAGGCTCTTGATCGGGCTCACGGTCAACTCCTAGATCATTGCCCGCAGCGGACCCTGCGGGTCCACGCCTAGCGAGCTCAGCGCCGATGCGTGATAGACCGTGCCGGGGACGTGGATGGCGTGTGCCTGCCCGATGTGAACGTCACGCCAGTACCGCTGCAGCGGCTTATCCATCCGAGCTGCGTTGCCGCCGCAGCGGGCGAAGATCTCGTCGACCGCGGACACCGCGCGCCAGACTGCGCGTACCTGCGTCCGGCGCCCGGCTGCTCGGTTCTCGAACGAGACCTCCTGGCCGGCGGCCACCATGTCGTAGATGCGGTCGGCGTTGGCGAGGAGTTCCTGTCGCGCGGCGTTGATGTCGGCGGCGGCCTCGCCGATGGCGAACATCACGTAGGGATCGTCCTTGATCGCCACGCCGCTGGAGTTCACCCGCTCGCGCTGGTAGGCGAGTGCGGCGGCCAGCGCACCTTCGGCGATGCCAATCGTGGCCGAGGAGATGCCAAGCGGGAACATCGTCGACCACGGCATCAGGTAGAGCGGCTCGGTCATCCCGGCTTCGCGCTGGGCGGTGCCGTCCATGACGTGCATCGCATCCATCGTTCGGTAGCTGGGCACGAAAGCGTCGGAGACGATCACATCCTTGGAGCCCGTGCCACGCAGTCCCACAACGTCCCACGAGTCTTCGACGATCTCATAGTCCTTGCGGGGCAGGATCATGTGCAGCATCTGCGGCGGCATCAATGGCTTGCCCTGCGCGTCGCCGATCATGGCGCCCAGGATGATCCAGTCGCAGTGGTCGGTGCCGGAACTGAACTGCCAACGGCCGTTGAAAATGTAGCCACCCTCGACCGGCTTGGCGACCCCCTGCGGGGCGTAGGGCGACGCTACCCAGGTGTCAACGTCGTCGGCCCAGATCTCATCGCCCACACGGGGATCGGCGTAGGCGATCTGGTAGGGGTGCACACCGACCACGCCGTTGATCCACCCTGCGGAGGGGTCCAGTGCGGCGGTCGCCATTACCGTC
This sequence comes from Mycolicibacter sp. MU0102, assembly GCF_963378105.1. Lineage (NCBI taxonomy): Bacteria > Bacillati > Actinomycetota > Actinomycetes > Mycobacteriales > Mycobacteriaceae > Mycobacterium > Mycobacterium holstebronense. The sequence goes on along the minus strand of NZ_OY726398.1, from coordinate 4,008,411 downwards.
TCGGCGAACTCGCGAGGGTGAACCTCGAGCCCGCCGTGCTTCTTCGACTGCAACAGCCGAATGTTGCCGATTTCCTTCATGGACTTGACCGTGTCGTCGGTCAGCTTGCCGATCTTCTCGGCTTCCTCGGCTCGCCCTCGCAGCTGGTCGGCTAGCTCCGCGATGCGGTCGATCACCCGTTTAGTCATGTCAACGATGGTGGACGCGGTATGCGTGCGATTACCCACCCCGTCCCGGTCAGCGGACGACATTCGCCGGCGATTGCTGTCCGTGGGGCGCGCGCGTCCGATCAGAACTCGATCTTCAGCTTGCCCGACCGCGGGCGCGCCTGGCACGCGAGGAACAACCCCTCGGCGATGTCCTCCGGCTCGAGAATCGCGGCGTTGCCCAAATCGACCTCACCTTCGACCACCGTTGCCGCACACGAGCCACAGTTGCCCTCCCGGCAGGAGAAGGGAACGTCGACGCCCGCGGCGAGCATGACATCGACCAGGTTGCGAGATTTGGGCCAACCGAGATGATGGACCATTCCATCAATGCTGATCTCCGCTTCGGACGACTCTTCGTCGGCGTCGATGTTCTCAAGGGGCAATTCGGCAAACGGATCGCCCGTGAGCGACTGAAACACCTCGAGGTGGATGTTCTCGCGTGGTACGCCAGCCTCGCTGAGCGCGTCCTTGACCACCGCCATGAATGGCTCGGGCCCGCAGACGAACGATTGGCAATTGGTGAACATCCGGGTGAATCCGCCCAATTGGGCGCGGGTCGGCAGGCCCTGGATCGACTCCAGCCAGTGCATCACAGTGAGCCGACCCGCGTAGCGGGCTGCGAGTTCGCGCAGCTCCGCGGCGAAGATCACCGAACTCTCATCGCGGTTGGCGTAGCACAGGACTACCCGCCCAGTGCCAGCCGCGAGTACCTGGCCGGACCCCGTGAACTGGTCCACGGCGAACGAGAGTCGTTCATCGGTGGGTACAGGCGGCAGCATAGCGGGCAGGCGGTAGGTAGCCCAGCGATGAATGCCGCCGATGGTGGTTGTACTCGTGCTTCCAGTCGCCGATTACGACACGGGCCTGGGCCAGCGACCAGAAGCTGTTGATGTTGAGGCATTCGTCGCGGATGCGGGAGTTGAACGACTCGACGTAGCCGTTGCGCCAAGGCTCGCCGGGCGGGATGAAGTGCAGCCCGACCTGTCCGTCGGCCCAATCAGCCATTGCGCCGCAGGCTAATTCAGGTCCATTGTCACAGCGCAGCACCGCGGGATAAGTTCCGCGTTCGGCGGCCGCACGGTCGAGCTCGCCGATCAGGTGATCGCCGGTGATGCTGCGCTCGACCATGTCGCCGAGGCATTCGCGGGTGTGTTCGTCGATGATCGACACGATCTTGATCGGCCGCCCGTCGGTGGTGACGTCGAACTGGAAGTCGACGGCCCACACCCGGTCGGGAGCATCCGCGACGACCGCTGGCGGGGCGGTAGAGGTGCCGTGGCGTTTGCGCTTGCGGCGCTGCGGGACCCGCAGGCCTTCCTCGCGCCACAGGCGTTGGATCTTCTTGTGATTGACGATCCAGCCTTCGCCGCGGGCATCGTGGTAGGCCGGCCGGAAACCACGACGGGGATGGGTCTTGGCGTAGGCGCGTAGCCAGTCCCGCAGGGCGGCGTCGGGATCCTCGGGTGTCGCCGACGTGGGTTCGTGGCGTTGGGTGGCGCGGTGTTGCCCGGTGACGCGGCAGGCGAACCGTTCGCTGACCCCCAGCACACGCTGGAGGTGACGAACGGCTGCCCGCCGGCGTTCCGGGCCTAGAAGTTTCCCTTGGCGATCTCCCGCAGCGCGTCCTTCTCCAACTCGGCATCGGCCAACAGGCGCTTGAGGGTGGCGTTCTCGCGTTCGAGGTCCTTGAGCTTCTTGGCGTCCTCGGCTTTTAACCCGCCGAACTGGTTGCGCCACCGGTGATAGGTGGCCTCGGAGACCCCGAGTTCACGGCAGACCTCCGCGGTGTCCTTGCCCTCGGCCAGCAGCCTGTCGGCGGCCATCAGCTTGCGCACAACCTGCTCGGGGCTGTGCCGTTTCCTCGTCGTCATGATCTTGTCGAGCCTTCCTGCCCACAACGTGGGCCGCAAGACTCTCATAAACCATGGATCAACCGATCGGGGTCAGGCCATACCGACTTGAGGATCGAGATCACCGGGGTGACCCCGCTGCCCGCTGCCCACAGCAGGAAATCGGCATCGAGGTCCTGTGGTGTGAATTGGCCCGACGGGGGCAGAACATCGATCTTGTCACCGACAGACACGTTGTCGCACAACCAGTTCGACACGTATCCGCCGTTGGTGCGCTTGACAGTGACTTTGTGTGCGTCGTCGGTGTGCGGTGAACTCGCCAGTGAGTAGCAACGAGCGGCCGAGCCGGTCACGTCGCTGGGCACGCGCAGGGTCAGGAACTGACCCGGGCGGTAGCCGAATCGCTCCCGATGCTCGTCGGGAATGTCCAGCACCACCGACTTGGCGTCAGGGCTCTCCTCGATTACGGCGGTGACGGTCAGTGATACGGCACGCGAGGTGATCCCGGGTCGGCCGGCGGGTTCTGCATCGGTCATGCGCGACATTGTGTGTAGGTCCGCGAATGCAGCGGGGCGCGTTCACCGGTGGCTGGGAGAAAAATCCCGATGCCCGTTGACTGGGAAGTAGCGGGGCCCGAGTGCCTGGGAATTCCTTACGGTAGCCGTCGTGAGCAGCGCGACTGATAGCTACGTCGACGTCATTGTGGTTGGTGCCGGGTTCGGCGGACTTTATGCCCTGCATAAGTTCCGGGCGCAGGGTATGTCGGTCCGTGTCTTTGAAGCGGCACCCGAAGTCGGCGGCACCTGGTACTTCAACCGGTACCCCGGTGCGCGCTGTGACGTCGAGAGCCTCGACTACTGCTACTCGTTCTCCGACCACTTGCAACAGCAGTGGACCTGGACCGAGAAGTACGCCACCCAAAGTGAGATCCTCGCGTACATCAACTGGGTCGCCGACACGTTGGATTTGCGGCCGGGAATCACCTTCAACACCAGGGTGGTCTCGGCTGTCTTCGACGAGGACGCGACGCGATGGACGGTCGTCACCGACAACGGACAGACCGTCGTCGCGCGCTTTGTGGTGATGGCCACCGGGCCGCTGTCTTCGCCCTTGACTCCGGACATCCCGGGACTGGAGACCTTCGGCGGCGAGATCTATCACACCGCGCACTGGCCGCACAAAGGAGTGAACTTCGCCGGCAAACGGGTCGCCGTTATCGGAACCGGTTCTTCTGGAGTTCAATCGATTCCGATCATCGCGGAGCAGGCCGCACAGCTCGTCGTATTCCAGCGCAGCCCCAACTACAGCGTGCCCGCGGGCAACCGCCCGTTGACCGCCGAGGAGATCACTCACGCCAAGGCCACCTATGCCGAACGGCGCCAGATGTCCTGGCGCAGTGGCGGAGGGTCTCCGCATGTGCCACATCCGAAGTTGACCATGCAAGTCTCGACCGCAGAGCGCCGGGCGGCCTTCGAGGAGCGCTGGCAGCTGGGCGGCGTGTTGTTCTCCAAGACCTTCGCCGATCAGATGATTGATATCGAGGCCAACGAAGAGGCCCGCAAGTTCTACGTAGAGAAGATTCGTGCGGTGATCGACGATCCCAAGACCGCCGAACTGTTGATCCCCAACGACCATCCGATCGGTACCAAGCGAATCTGCACCGATACCAATTACTTCCAGACATTCAATCGGCCCAACGTGGATCTGGTCAGTGTTCGTGAGACGCCGATCGAGGCGATCTACAAGGCAGGCATCAAGACTTCGGCAGCGCACTACGAGCTAGATGCGATCGTGCTGGCGACCGGCTTCGATGCTATGACCGGGACGCTGGCCAAGATTGACATCGTCGGACGCAACGGGCGCAAGCTGGCCGACGACTGGTCGGAGGGTCCCCGTACCTACCTCGGCCTCGGTGTCGACGGATTCCCCAACCTGTTCCTGGTTTCGGGGCCCGGCGCCCCGGCGGTACTGGCCAACATGGTTCTGCATGCCGAGGCGCACATTCAATGGATCTCCGATGCCATCGCCTACCTCGATGAGCACGGCTACTCGGCCATGGAGGCCAGCTCCGATGCGGTGGACGCCTGGGTTGCGGAATGCAACCAGCGGGCCGACGCCACCCTATTTCCGAAGGCGAACTCCTGGTACGTGGGTGCCAACGTGCCCGGAAAGCCCCGGGTGTTCATGCTCTTCATCGGAGGCTTCGCCACCTACCTCGACATCTGTGCCGAGGTTGCCGGCAAGGGATACCGTGGATTCAGGCTCCTCAAGGCTTCGTGATGCCCAACCTGGCCGGCAAAGTCGCCGTGGTGACCGGTGCCGCACGTGGGACGGGGCGTGCTCATTGCGAGCGACTGGCCGAGTGCGGCGCCGACATCATCGCGCTCGACATATCCAGTGCAGCCGACGATCTCGCGGTGATGTCGGCGGCTCTTGTCGAGGGTGGACGCCGTTGCCTGACCGCGGTGGCCGACGTCCGAGATCTCGACTCGTTGTCCACGGCCATCGACGCGGCGGTGGCCGACCTGGGGCGTCTGGACATCGTGATTGCCAATGCCGGCATCCACGCATCCGGCGCACCAGTGTGGGAGCTCGCGGCCCAGGTTTGGCGGGATGCGCTCGACATCAATCTCACCGGCGTGTGGCATACCGTGAAGGCAGCTGCGCCCCATCTGGGGGTGGGCGCTTCGATCGTCATCATCGGTTCGACCAGCGGGATTCGCGGAACCGGCGGCACTGCGCACTACACTGCCTCCAAGCACGCGGCGGTAGGTCTGGCTCGTACGCTCGCGAACGAGCTTGGCCCACGCGGGATCCGCGTGAATATGGTGCACCCGGGTGCGGTGGCTACGCCGATGGTTCGCAACGAGGCAACCTACCGGCGATTGCGGCCCGATCTCGACGACCCGACCGAAGCCGACGCCATCGAGGTTCTGGCAGCGCGCAACCTGCTGCCGGTGCCGTGGGTTCAGCCGCGTGATGTCGCCAATGCTTCGGCCTTCCTGGCTTCCGACGAGGCCCGCTATGTCACCGGAGCGCAATTGGTCGTCGACGCCGGATTGACCGAGAAGACATGACGGTACCTCGGCTCTCTGGAAAGGTAGCGCTGATCACGGGCGCGGCGCGCGGAATCGGTCGGGCGCAGGCGCTGCGCTTTGCCCAAGAGGGCGCCGACATCATCGGAATCGACCTGTGTGGACCCGTGGATACGGTTGTGGTGCCGCCTTCCACCCCCGACGACCTTCATGAAACGGCGCGCCAGGTGCGTTCCGTCGGCGGAAACATGACGACTGCGGTGGCCGATGTCCGTGAACGCGAGGCGTTGCGTGCAGCCGTCGACGAAGCCGTGAGCCGTCACGGGGGACTCGATATCGTCTGTGCCACCGCCGGGATAACGTCACGCGGATCTGCGGTGGACCTTCCACAGGAGACTTGGCGCATGATGCTGGACATCAATCTGACTGGGGTGTTCCACACCTGTCAGGTCAGTGCGCCGCACGTGATAGCCCGCGGTGGCGGTGCCATGGTCTTGGTGAGCTCTATCGCGGGTCTGACCGGGCTGGTGGGAGTCGCGCACTATACGGCGGCTAAGCACGGTGTGGTCGGCCTGATGCGCAGTCTCGCCAATGAGCTGGCGCCGCATCGCGTACGGGTCAACACAGTCCATCCGACCAATGTCGACACGCCGATGATTCAGAACGACGCGGTACGCAGCGCCTTTCGGCCGGACCTGCATCGGCCGCCCACGCGTGACGAGTTCGCTGAGTCGGCAAAGACGATGAACATGCTTGATATTGCGTGGGTGGATCCTGTCGACGTGGCAAACGCGTGTCTGTTCCTGGTGTCGGACGAGGCCCGGTACATCACCGGAGTCGCCCTGCCTGTGGATGCGGGAAGCACGCAGCGGCAACCGCGGTGACGGAATGTTGGGCCGAAGGTCGTCGACGATGACCTGGGTTTGGTGGCGGTAGGGAGAGGCGCGCAGTGGGAACGTACGTTGTTACTGGATCGGCATCTGGTATGGGTCGCCAAGCCGCCGAGAAGCTGCGGGCGGCCGGCCATAAGGTCATCGGAATCGACATCAACGACGCAGAGATACGCGCCGACCTCTCGACCCAGGACGGACGCCGCTCTGCCGCGGAGGCGGCGTTGGGTGCCTGTGGTGGAGTCCTCGACGGTGCTGTACTTGCCGCCGGACTGGGGCCCATTCCCGGACGCAGCCGGCTGATCGCGCAGGTCAACTATTTCGGCGTTGTCGACCTGTTGACGGCGCTGCGGTCGGCCTTCGCCAGCGCTGGTTGCGCCAAAGTTGTCGTCGTTGCCAGCAACTCCACCACGACAACTCCCATGGTGCCCCGCCGGGCCGTCCGTTCTCTGCTCGCCGGGGATGTCGACAAAGCGCTGGGTGCAGTTCGCATCTTCGGCAACCGTTCCGCCGCCATGAGCTACGCAGCGTCAAAGATCGCGGTGTCACGTTGGGTGCGACGCCACGCCGTCGCCCCCGAGTGGGCTGGGGCCGGTATCCGGCTCAACGCGCTTGCGCCGGGGGCGATCATGACGCCGTTGCTGGCCGAGCAGCTGGACAATCCTGGAGAGGCCAAGGCGATCAAGGCGTTTCCGGTGCCTGTAGGGGGATACGGGGACGCAGCGCAGATCGCGGACTGGATGGTGTTCATGCTGTCCGATGCCGCTGAATTTCTTTGTGGCAGTGTTATCTTCGTCGACGGCGGCTCCGATGCATACTTCCGCTCTGAGTCGTGGCCAGCTGCTGTGCCTTTCAGGGGCCTGCCTCGCTATCTGCTGAGGTTCCTGTCGTACGCCCGCTCAAGGCGCGCCCTGGGGCGAACTTGAACCGGTGAGGTGTGCGATGTCCGGTGAGCGGACGATCACGCGCGCAACGGCACCGAACCGGGGAAGAGTCCAGGTGGTTGGCCATTGCGGTCTGGCTGGTTTTCCAATAGAGGAGCGTTCATGGCTGCCAAAGCCTCAGTGGCGATTGTCGGGTCGGGCAACATCAGCACCGACCTGCTGTACAAACTGCTGCGTTCGGAGTGGCTGGAGCCGCGCTGGATGATCGGTATCGACCCGGAGTCCGAGGGCCTGGCCCGAGCCCGCAAGCTCGGCCTGGAGACCTCGGCCGAGGGGGCGGACTGGCTGCTGGCCCTGGATGAGAAGCCGGACTTCGTCTTCGAGGCCACCAGCGCCTACGTGCACAAGGCGTACGCGCCCAAGTACGAGGCCGCCGGCATCCGGGCCATCGACCTGACCCCGGCCGCGGTGGGCCCGGCGGTGATCCCGCCGGCAAACCTGCACGAACACGTCGACGCACCGAACGTCAACATGATCACCTGCGGCGGCCAGGCCACCATTCCGATCGTGTACGCGGTCACTCGCGCGGTCAAAACCCAGGGCGGCACCGTGCCGTACGCGGAGATCGTTGCCAGCGTCGCGAGTGTGTCGGCCGGGCCGGGTACGCGGGCCAACATCGACGAGTTCACCAAGACCACCTCGGCGGGTGTGCAGACCATCGGCGGTGCCGAGCGCGGCAAGGCGATCATCATCTTGAACCCCGCCGACCCGCCGATGATCATGCGCGACACCATCTTCTGCCAGATCCCCGAAGACGCCGACCGCGACGCGATCACCGCGTCCATCAAGGACGTCGTCGCCCAGGTGCAGACCTATGTGCCGGGCTACCGGCTGCTCAACGAGCCGCAGTTCGACGAGCCGTCGCTGAACTCCGGCGGGCGCGCCGTGGTCACCACCTTCGTCGAAGTCGAGGGCGCCGGCGATTACCTGCCGCCGTATGCGGGAAACCTGGACATCATGACCGCCGCCGCCACCAAGGTCGGCGAGGAGATCGCCCGCGAGATGGCGGCAGCAAAGGCTGGAGGAGCGTAATGAGCGACCACATCTTCGATGTGCGGATCACCGACACCTCGCTGCGCGACGGCAGCCACCACAAGCGTCACCAGTTCACCCCCGAGGAGGTCTCGGCGATCGTCGCCGCGATCGACGCCGCCGGGGTGCCGGTGATCGAGGTGACCCACGGGGACGGGCTGGGCGGGTCGAGCTTTAACTACGGGTTCTCCAAGACGCCCGATCAGGAGTTGATCAAGCTCGCGGCGGCCACGGCCCGCGACGCCAAGATCGCCTTCCTGATGCTGCCCGGCGTGGCCACCAAGGAAGACATGAAGCAGGCGCAGGGCAACGGCGGCGAGATCTGCCGGATCGCCACCCACTGCACCGAGGCCGATGTCTCGATCCAGCACTTCGGCCTGGCCCGCGAGTTGGGCCTGGAGACCGTCGGGTTCTTGATGATGGCCCACACCGTCACCCCGGAGAAGCTGGCCGCCCAGGCCCGCATCATGGCTGATGCCGGTTGCCAGTGCGTGTACGTGGTCGACTCGGCCGGTGCGCTGGTGATGGAAGGTGTTCGCGATCGGGTGGCCGCGTTGGTCACCGAGCTCGGTGATGACGCTCAGGTGGGCTTTCATGGCCACGAGAACCTCGGGCTTGGTGTCGCCAACTCGTTGGAGGCGGTGCGCGCCGGTGCCAAGCAGATCGACGGCTCGGTGCGCCGATTCGGCGCGGGTGCGGGCAACGCCCCGGTCGAGGCGCTGATCGGGGTGTTCGACAAGGTCGGAATCAAGACCGGGATCGACTTCTTCGACATCGCCGACGCCGCCGAGGAAGTGGTGCGCCCGGCCATGCCGGCCGAGTGCGTGCTGGACCGCAACGCGCTGATCATGGGCTACTCCGGGGTGTACTCCAGCTTCCTCAAGCACGCGGTGCGCCAGGGCGAGCGTTACGGCGTGCCCGCTCACGAGCTGCTGCACCGGGCCGGGCAGCGCAAGCTGATCGGCGGCCAGGAGGACCAGCTCATCGACATCGCGCTGGAGATCCAGCGGGAGCGGGCTGCGAAATAGTCGCGGCATGACGGAGCGGCCGCAAGGAATTCACGCCCCTCGGATCGATGGCCTCGCACTGGGCTTCGGCGCCTGATTCTGGGGTCTAGCATTTTCGCGGATCGCCGCAAGGGCGTGTTCGAGTCGCCGACACAGATCAAGCGCCGTTGTCCGATTTTGGGTTATCGCAAGGATGTTTGCTATCCATACATCCGCAACTAGTGCCGCCACCTGATGGTTGTGATCAGGTTGAGCGGGCTGGTGGTGGTGCATGACGTCGGCGAAGATTTGGATCAGCTTGTCCCGCACTAGTTCGGCTTTACGCGCGGCTGTTCCAGTCGCATTGAGATATGCGCGCGCCGCAGCTTCCGCGAGGAATGGTGTCAATTCTAACTGGGTAGTGAGCGATTCGACGGTGCTAAGCAGCCGCTGGTGCGGCTCAGTACCGCGACCGTTGTCGGCCACGTCGTAAGTTGTGAAGTCACTCAACCAACTGTGCAAGCATTCCAGTAGCAGACCGTCCTTTGATGGGAAGTAGTAATAGACAGAGCTGAGCGGCACCCCAGCGGCATCGGCCACCGCCCGTATCCGGACCCCTCCATAGCCATGAGCGGCCTGCTGCAATGCCGCGGTCAAAATGCGTTCGCGCCGATGGTCTGGCTGAGGCTGAGTCACCGGCGAGCTTCCGAACCACGGGGCATAGCATCCGGAGCGAACTCACTTAATGCGGTAACGGCTCTGGTCGTCCGTAGGATCGGTGCCGATCCAGAACGGACGGCCACCGAACCGAGTCGGACTGACACATCGCACCCTATCTCTCAAGGCCCCTACCGCCAGTGGATCTGCAATGGTGGCGGCCCCAGACCCTGCACGATAAGTTGCGCACAGATCAGTTGGGTGATGACTGCTCATTCACTGGAACGATTTTTGCCAGATGAGGATCGAGCGTTGTCTTGTGCTCATACGGAAAGGGCAGCGCACGCTTGTCGCCTCGCTTCGAGCGGATACGAGAAAGACCGGGTCCGGTTCGAGTTCGAGTGCGTGCAAAGCGTCTGCGATCGGGCCCAGGGCCGTAGGCAAATGCGGCCAGGCCGGGCTACTCAACCGCTGCAGCGATCGCCGAGCCGAGAAAGCTCACCAATAGCTTTGGTCCGCGCCATCCCGTCAACATCGAATCCCTTGTAGCCCGCGGCCGCCACGTCGGAGATGATCGCGCCGTAGGTGCCGAAGCCGCCGACGAACGGCATGAAGACGCGCGGCCGTCCGGTGATGTTGGCGCCCAGATACCACGAATTCGCCTGCGTCATCAGGGTGTCTGCAGCGCGCTGCGCGCACTCGGTACCCCAGTCGGCGGCCGCATCCCGGCGGGCCTCCAGGGCAGCGGCGCCATGCGCGTCCAGGTATGCGATCGCCTCGGCAACCCAGTCGACATGCAATTCGGAGTGCAGCACCATGTTGGCCAGCACCGACGGGCTGCCCGGGCCGGTCATGTTGAACAGGTTCGGGAATCCGGGGACGCTCAACCCCAGGTAGGTGAGGGGTCCATCGGCCCAGGCGTCGTTGAGTGTCACGCCGTCGCGCCCGACGATGTCGATCTTGGCGACCGACCCGGTCATGGCGTCGAAGCCGGTCGCGAAGACCAGGACGTCCAGATCGTGGTGTGCCGCGGTGGTATAGATGCCGTGTTCGTCGATCCGCTCGATCGGGGTGGCGCGCAGGTTCACCAGATGCACGTGGTCGCGGTTGAAGGTCTCAAAGTAGTTGTCGTCGGTGCAGATCCGCTTGGCGCCGATCGGATGGTCCGTGGGGATCAGCAGTTCGGCTGTCGCCGGGTCATCGACGATCGCGCGGATCTTGTTCTCCCAGAACAGGCGTGCGGTGTCGTTGGCGGCCAAGGTGACCAGCTGATCGGGGAAGGTCTTGGAGAACAGCACGCCACCGAGCTGCCAGCGTCGCTCGTAAGCGGCGTCGCGCTGCTCGGCGCTCAGCTCCAGGGCCGAGGATGGGTGCGGCTCGTGCGGTGAGCCGCCGCCGCTGGCCCGCGACAGCCGCCGGCGTTCGGGGTAGCCGGCCTTCTGCGCCGTGCGGGTGGCCTCGTCCAGCGGCGCGTTCCCGGCCGGAATGCTGTAGTTGGCGGTGCGCTGAAACACCTCCAACCGGCTGGCCTGCGCGGCGATCGGCGGAATCACCTGAATGCCCGAGGAACCGGTGCCGATGACACCGACCCGCTTGCCGGTGAAGTCCACGCCGCCGTGCGGCCACTGCGCCGTGTGGTAGGTCTCGCCGGCGAAGGACTCCAGCCCGTCGATCGCCGGGATGTTGGCGTTAGACAGCGGACCGACCGCGAGCACGCAGAATCGGGCGGTCACGACCTCGCCCGCGTCGGTGCGGACCTGCCAGGTCAGGGTGGTCTCGTCGAGCACCATGCTGGTCACCCGCGTCCCGAACGAGATGTCGCGGCGCAGATCGAAACGGTCGGCGACGTGATTGAGGTAGCGCAGGATCTCCGGTCCGGTGGCGTACTTCTCGGACCAGTCCCAGTCCTGCTGCAGCTGGGCGTCGAAGGAGTAGGAGTAGTCCACACTTTCGACGTCGCAGCGGGCACCGGGGTAGCGGTTCCAGTACCAGACCCCGCCCACCCCGTCGGCCGCTTCGAACACCCGCACCTTCAGCCCGTCACCGCGCAGGCGGTGCAGCGCGTAGAGCCCGGCGAAGCCCGCGCCGACCACCACCACGTCCACGTTCGTCTCCATGACCGGCGACCTTAGGAACCCTGGGCTGCGCCCCCCACCGGCTGTCTCGCTGGGTGGGACTGGCTGTGACGTGGGGCGCACGCGCCCCGAAGCTATGGCCATGCTCACCAACACGGCCCGACTGGCCGGCAAAGTCGTCCTGATCACTGGCGGTGCGCGCGGCCTGGGTGCCGCGTTCGCCCAGAACGTCGTCACCGGCGGCGGCCGGGTGGTGATCGGTGACCTGCTCGACGAGGACGGGGCACGGCTGGCCACCGAACTCGGCGACGCCGCGCGCTACGTCCACCTCGACGTCACCGACCCGGCCGACTGGGAAGCCGCGGTGCAGTCGGCGATCACCGAGTTCGGCGGGCTGACCGGGATGGTCAACAACGCCGGGGTCGCGACCGGGCAGCTCATCGAGCACGAGCCCGTCGCGCACTTCCGCAGCGTGCTGGAGGTCAACCTGGTGGGCGTGTTCAACGGCATCCAGGCCGTCATCGCGCCGCTGCGGACCGCGGGCGGCGGGTCCATCGTCAACATCTCGTCGGCCGCAGGGTTGATGGGGCTGGCGCTGACTGCCGGGTACGGCGCATCCAAGTGGGGGGTGCGCGGCCTGTCGAAGATCGCGGCGGTGGAACTGGCACCCGAGAAGATCCGGGTCAACTCGGTGCATCCCGGCATGACCTACACCCCGATGACCGCGCAGGTCGGCATCGCGCCCGGAGAGGGGCAGTACCCGAACACCCCGATGGGCCGCGTCGGTCTGCCCGAGGAGATCACCGGGGCCGTCAGCTTCCTGCTGTCCGACGAGGCCGCCTACATCACCGGCGCGGAGATCGCCGTCGACGGTGGCTGGACCGCGGGACCGACTGTGAAATACGTGATGGGCCAGTGACTCCCCGGGGATAATGCCCTCGTATGGATGCCACGTCGATGGTGGCGCGAGTGGCGCTGATCATCAACCTGTTCGACGAGCCCGGCAAACGGCTGCGGCTCGACCAGGTGGCGGCCCGCACCGGGCTGCCGCGCTCGTCGGTGCATCGGATCCTGACCCAGCTGGAAGCGGCCGGCCTGGTGCGGCATCGGCCCGACGGCTACGGCATGGCCTCCTCGCCGCTGCCGGTGGCGCAGATCGTCGACCATGCCGAACTGCGCGGCGTGGCCTCGCCGACCCTGGCCCGCCTGCACTCGGACACCCGGCTGGTGGTGCACCTCGGGGTGCTGCTCGGTGCCGACGTGGTCTACCTCGACAAGGTCGCCGGCGACGGTGGCGCGCTGGTACCGACCCGGGTGGCCGGCCGCACCCCGGCGTATGCGAGCGCGCTGGGCAAGGCACTGCTGGCATGCCTGCCGGCCGAGGATGTCGATGCGCTCGTCGGCGACCGGCTGCCCAAACGGACCCGCGCCACCATCGGCGACCGGGCGACCCTGCACCGCGAACTGGCCCGGATTCGCAGCCGGCACGGGTTGGCCTACGACACCGAGGAACTGGCGGTGGGCTTCTCCAGTGTCGCCGCACCGATCCGGGCGGGCGACGGCGTGATCGCCGGGCTGTCGTTGACGGGCGCGGTGCCGATGCACCGGCTGCAGCGCACCGCGCCGTTCGTCATGCGCGCCGCGGGCCGGATCTCCCACGAGTTGAGCGGGTCCACATCGGCCGACGGCCAGCAGCGCGAGACCGAGACCGACAGCATGCTGTCCCGGGTGTTGCGCACCATCTCCGCCGACGCCTGGGTCTGACCGCCTCACAGGATGAGGTCGTCGACGGGCAGCCCAAAGGCGAACTGTCCCACCGCCGTCAACACCCGCTCCACGTCGTTGGCGGCGTGCAACCGCGCGGTCTGCATGTCGCGCCAGACCCGGTCCAGCCGGGCGTCCGCAGCGGCGCCGGCCTGCTCGACGCAGCGCTCGACCGCCTGCATCGCCCGCTCGAACGCCAGCACCTGATCGCGGCGGGCCCGCAGCATCAGCTGGGCATCGGGGGTGGTGCCCGACCGGGCACAGTCGGCGAGCTCGGCGAGGTTGCGCTGGATCTGCAGCGTGGACACCTCCAGTCCCGCAGCCGCCATGGCCAATACGCCCAGCGGGTTCGTCATCTGATCGCGGTGCGCGTCGAGCACCCCGGCGGCGGCGCCGAGCAGCGGTGCGGTCCCGGCGTGGGTGTACAGCGTGGGCTGGGGGAGCCGATACAGCGGTGCGAGTGTGGATCGCTGTGCGTCGCTGACCCAGCCGAAGCAGTGCTGGGCCGGTACGGGTGCACCGGACACCACCACGTCGTGTGCGCCGATCCCGCGCAGCCCCAGGCTGTTCCAGGTGGGTTCGACGGTGTAGTGCTCGCGGGGCACCAACGCCACCGTGAAGTCTTCGGCGGCGCCGTCTGTCCCGACGACCAGCGCCCCGGCGATCAGCCAGGACGCGTGCTCCACTCCTGCGCAGCGGCTCCACCGCCCCGTCAGCCGAAAACCGTCGCCCGCACGCTCCAATCGGCCGGTGGGGGCGTACGCCGAACAGATCAGCGCCCCCGGATCGCCGCCCCAGACATCGCGCTGGGCCGCACCATCGAACAGGGCCAGATGCCAGGAGTTGACCGCCAGCGCCGCGGCCAGCCACCCGGTGGAGGTGCAGGCCGCCGAGATCTCGGCGACTGTCCCCAGATAGTTGTCCGGATCGGTCTGTCGACCGCCGAAGCCGTCGGGCTGCAGCAGCGCGAACACACCCGCATCGCGCAGGCTCGCGACGGTATCGGATGCCACCGCCCCGTCCCGGTCGACCGTTTCGGCGGCCGCGGCTATCGCCGGCAACAACGGGCGAACCGCCGCCAACACGCCCTCGACCATGCGCACCGCCCTTCGTGTCGTGGATAGCATTCATTGTGGGGCCGGCCGCACGTCCGCGAGGAGAATTCCATGGGAGCCTGGAAGATGTTGCAGCCCAAGCGATTCGGCGGCCAATCCATGCCGGTCGGGGAATTCATCGCTGCCGTGGCGGCCGCAGCCGCACAGGACGGGTCCGCGGGCTGGCGTTGCGCGATGGCCAACGCGGCGGCCTACTGGGCCGGCGCCCTGCCCGATCACGCCGGTACCGACATCTGGGGTGGTGACAACGGAGCGCGGGTCGCGATCGGCCGAGGCCCGGGCGGCCGGTTGGAGCGAGGCCGGCTGACCGGTCAGTGGTGCGATGTCGCCGGCGCCGATCTCGCGGACTGGTTGCTGTTGACAGCAGATGACGACCGTCTGGTACTGGTGCCGCGCGCCGATGTCGCGGCGGTAGCGCCCACCGAACCTGGTGGGCTGCCCGAGGCCGGGCTCGCCGAGCTGACGGTGACGGCCTTGCCCGTCGCCGACGAGCGGGTCTTTCCGGCGCGCAATGACAGTGCCGCCGTCATCACCGGCGCAGCGGCGGCCGCCGCGGTGGCCGGTGCCGCCGACGGACTGTGGCGGGCGCACGTCGCCCAGGTCCAGGAGAAGCTGGCCGCCTCCTACGGCAGCGCGGAGACGGCCGATCTGGCGGTGTCGACCCGGCATGCGGCCCGGGCCGCCGCCGATATCGACGCCGCCACGCTGCAGGTCGTCGCGTCGCTGACGCAGGAGCCGCCGACCGCGGCGCGGGCTCAGCGTCAGGCCGCCGTGCGGGCCCGCGACGCCGCCGACCGCGTTCTGGGCAGCAGCCGCGGCCACGCGCTGGACGCCCTAGACCCGGTCGCCCGCCTGTGGCGTGATGTCCACACCGGATGCCGGCTGGCACTGCGACTGCTCGACGACCTCGACCGCTGAGGCTGCGCTCGCCAGCTCGGCCAGTGCCGCAGGCAGGCCGTCGGCGATCTGCCAGGGGTCGGGCACGTGCGCCCCACAGCTGAGCACCCCGATCGTCAGCTGGCCTTCGTAGCTCCACCCGGTGAAGTTCAACCCCATCGGGAACACCAGCGGACCTGACGAGA
This sequence comes from Mycolicibacter sp. MU0102, assembly GCF_963378105.1. Classification (NCBI taxonomy): domain Bacteria; kingdom Bacillati; phylum Actinomycetota; class Actinomycetes; order Mycobacteriales; family Mycobacteriaceae; genus Mycobacterium; species Mycobacterium holstebronense. Next base: position 3,992,772 of record NZ_OY726398.1, on the reverse strand, counting down.
TCAACCGCTCAACCGGCGCTCCGCTAAAGTAAAGCTGTTGCGGCCCTCGCATATTCGATGCGATCAGGCTGAACGTCGGTCGGTGTGTGGTCCGCTCACCGATTAGCGGCAGGGCGCGCGAGTAGAACCAGAACAGCGGCCAGTACTCCATCCAGTCGTGCTGCAGCCACAGGTCGCGTTCGGCCTGAACCTCGCGGGCGATTCGAGTCGCCGCGGCGATCGTGGTCAGCCGCTCGAGCGGATCGGCGATGTCGGTGGCCAGCGCGACGTTCCACCGGGCCACCTTGTTTCCCCAGGGGTCGCCCTCGGGAGGGCGCATCGACACCGGCACCACCGCGGTGAGTGCTTCCTCGGTCAGTTCGCCGTTTCGGTCGAGGTAGGCGCGCAACGCGCCGCTGCAGACGGCCAGGAACACGTCGTTGACCGTCACTCCGTAAGCCCGAGCGACTTCCTTGACGACCGTCATGTCGCAGCCGCGGAAGGCGAAGTGGCGCTCCGCGGTCAGTGGCGCGTTGAAGCGGGCGCCGGGCGCGGCGAACGCGGCGGCATAGCCCGGCTTGCCGTCGCGGCGGCGCCGCAGAATGACCCGGCTCACCGCGGCGGTGCGGGCCACGACCCGGGGCAGGCCGAGCGCCGCAGCGAGTTGATGGCGCGCCACCATCGGAAGCCAGTGCCACGGCGCCGGCCGGCGCTCGTTCTGCGGCAGGGTCGAGGGGCCGGTCTCGGTGCCGCACAGTGCTTCCAGGATGCGCAGCGAGGCCGTGCCGTCGGCGACCGCGTGGTGAATCTTCCAGATCAGCGCGATCCTGCCGTCGGTCAAGCCGTCGACGTAGAACAGCTGCCAGGCCGGGCGGCTGCGGTCGAGGCGGTCGTGGAAGATCACGTTGATCGCCAGCGCCAGTTCGTGATCGCCCCCGGGCGCGGTGAGGGTGACCCGCCGGACGTGGTGCTCGACGTCGATGTGCGGACGGACCACCCACCAGGGCCGACCGAGTCGCAACCGGGGCATCAGTAACTGCCACTGCAGCGGCTCGATCCGGTCTACCAGGCCCGGGACCATCGCCTTGACCGCCTCGAAGGTGAGTGGCCGTTGACCGCGGCTCGGGTCGAGCACCATCACCTTGATGGTGTGCTGCGGTTGGGCGGCGTTCTCCCACGCCAGAAAGCTGTTGTCCTCGCCGGTCAGACGCCGCATTGTCGCTCCACTCGCTCTCGCCGTGATGTGGTCCGGTTCACTTGTATGCCTGCGGTGTGCCCGGCCCGACACGTTGTCTCGGCCATTGAGACATCGGGATTCGCCGGAGTGCGGCGCGTTCTACGTTGCGCTGCGTGAGCGATATCGCCTCGATGCAGACCGAGCTGGCCGACCGGATGAGCGCGGCCTTCGCATCCATCGCGGCCGGTGACGGCGACGCGGTCCAGGTGCGGGCCAGCCTGAAAGCGAGCCGGCGACCGGCTAGACCCGTCCCGGTGGGCTGGGTCGATGAGCGCCACATTCCCGGCCCCGCCGGCCCGATGCAGGTGCGCATCTACTTCCCCCTCGTGCCGGGCACACCCGGGGAGAAGCTGCCGGTGCTGGTCTATTTCCACGGCGGCGGCTTCGTACTGTGCGACCTCGACTCGCACGACTCCTGCTGTCGCCGGCTCGCCAACGGTGCCGGAGCGATCGTGGTGTCGGTCGAGTACCGGCTGGCTCCCGAAGCGCCGTTCCCCGCCGCGATCGATGACGCCTGGGCGGCCACCCAGTGGGTGGCGGCCCATCTGGCCGAACTCGGCGGCGATCCGGCGCGGTTCGTAGTCGCCGGTGACAGTGCCGGCGGCAACCTGGCCGCGGTGGTGGCCATGCTCGCCCGCGACCATGGCGGGCCCGCGATCGCATTCCAGTTGCTCATCTATCCCGTCGTCGATCAGCGACGCAAGCAGGCGTCGGCGTCCGGTGCCCGGCCCGCCCCCAACGGGACCCTCACCGCGGCGCACATGCAGTGGTTCACCGAGCAGTACCTGGGTCGCGACGGCGACCGGACCGCTGTACTGGCTTCGCCGATCCTCGGTGACTTCACCGGCCTACCGCCGGCCCACGTCGTCACCGGCGCGCTGGACCCGCTGTGCGCCGAGGGCGAGGAGTACGCCCAGCGGCTTCAGGACGCCGGCGTGGCGGCCAGCGTCACGCGCTACGCGCAGGGCTTCCACGGCTTCTTCAATCTGGCAGACCATCTGCCCTTCGCGGCCCAAGCCAGCGACGACGTCTGCGCGGTGCTCCGTGCGGCCCTACCGGAAGGATCACCATGCAGCTGAGGAACGCTCGGGTCTTGATCACCGGCGCCAGCCGTGGTCTGGGCAGGAGCATCGCCCAGGTGGTTGCCGAGCGCGGCGCCGACGTCGCGCTGGTGGCGCGCGATGGTGCGGCGCTGGAGATCCTGGCCAAGGAGCTCGACGGCAAGGCTTACCCGACCGACCTGTCCGACCCGGCGGCGGTGGAGGCACTGGTCGACCGGGTGGAAGCCGATGGGCCGGTGGACGTGCTGATCAACAACGCCGGCGTCGACCATGTCGGCCGGTTTCACGAGGCGACCCCTGCGCAGGTACGCAACCTGCTGCAGATCAACCTGGCAGCGCCGATGGAACTGTGCCGCCAGGTGATACCGGGCATGGTGGCGCGCGGTCGCGGCCATGTCGTCAACGTGTCGTCGATGGGCGCCATCTCGCAGGGGCCCGGCCTGACGCTCTACGGGTCGTCGAAGGCCGGGCTGAGTCACTTCACCGCCGGCATTCGCGGGGAGTTGCGGGGAAAGCCGGTTGGCACCACGCTGGTGCAGATCGGCGAGGTCAAGACGGACATGATCGACCACATCCGGGCGTTCGGGCCGGCCCGGCGCACCATTGAGCGATCCATTCGGTGGCGGATGATTCCCCGCGAATCCCTTGACCCGGTGGCGGTTTCGGAGGCCATTGCGGGGGCGGTCGAGCGCAACCGCCGGCATGTCATCATGCCGCGCAACATCGTGGCGATGGCCAAGTTCGCCGAGTTCCCCCGGCGGGTTTCCGAACTGATGTTGACCGGTATCGATCAGGACCGCGACTGATGGCCGGAATTGACCTGACCGGCAAGGTCGCCATCATCACCGGGGCCGCACGCGGGCAGGGCGCCGCTGAGGCCCGGCTGTTCACCGAGCTCGGCGCTCAGGTGGTGCTCACCGATGTGCAGGCCGACGACGGGGAGCGCCTCGCCGCCGAACTCGGGGCCCGGTTCGTGCGCCACGACGTCGGCGACGAGGCCGGGTGGAAGACCGTGGTCCAGACTGCGGTCAGCGAGTTCGGGCGCCTCGATGTGCTGGTCAACAATGCCGCGATCTGCCAGTCGATTCCGCTCGTCGAACAGTCCGCCGCGGGTTTCAATGCGATGCTGCGAGTCAACCTCATCGGGGCGTTTCTGGGCGTCAAGGCGGTGGTGGAGCCGATGCAGGCCAGCGGCGGCGGGTCGGTGATCAATGTGTCATCGCAAGCCGGATTGCAGGGTCTGGCCGGCTACAGCGCCTACGGGGCATCGAAGTGGGGGCTGCGCGGCATGACGAAGGTCGCGGCAATCGAATTGGGGCCCTATGGGATTCGCGTCAACTCGGTCCACCCCGGCATGATCGACACCCCGATGGTCGCGCACCTGGGCGTCCGGCCCGGGTTGGGGCGACACCCGGCAGCACCGCTGACCCGCATCGGGCTGCCCTCCGAAGTCGCCGACGTGGTCGCCTTCTTGGCCTCGGATGCCTCGGCGTATGTGACCGGAGCCGAACTGGCCGTCGACGGCGGAGCAAGCGCGGGCAAGATCCCGACCCCGACACCGCGACGGGCATCGTCCGGCATTAGCGTGTCTAAAGACTTTCGGGATCTTTGAGGAGAACACATGCCGGCCGAGCTGAGCCACGACGACACCCTGCGCGAGGTCACCACCGAGCAAGGGGTGCTGCGCTACCACGAAGCCGGCGACGGGCCGACGCTGCTGCTGCTGCACGGCTCCGGGCCGGGCGTGACCGGATGGCGCAACTACCGCGGCGTGCTGCCGGCGTTCGCCGAGCACTTCCGTTGCCTGGTGCTGGAGTTCCCCGGGTTCGGGATCAGCGACGACTTCGGCGGGCATCCCATGGTGACTGCGTTCGGCGCGGTGCCGGCCTTCGTTGAAGCGCTGGGTCTGGACCAGTTCAGCATCGTGGGCAACTCGATGGGTGGCGGCGTTGGCATCGGCTACGCGATCGGCAACCCCGACAAGGTGCGCAAGCTGGTGACCATCGGCGGCATCGGCACCAACCTGCTCAGCCCGGGACCGGCCGAGGGAATCCGGTTGCTGCAGGACTTCGTCGACAACCCCAGCCGTGACGCGCTGGTGCGTTGGCTGCACTCGATGGTCTACGACCCCTCGGTGATCACCGAAGAGCTGATCGAGGAGCGGTGGGCACTGGCCACCGACCCCGACACCCTGGCCAGCGCACGGCGGATGTACGGCAAGGAAGCCTTCACCAACATGGTGAAGATGATGCAGGCGTCCAAGGGACCGCTGCCGTGGGCGATGATGCACCGGCTCAAGACGCCGACGCTGGTCACCTGGGGCCGCGACGACCGGGTCAGTCCGCTGGACATGGCGCTGATCCCGATGCGGACCATCCCCGACGCCGAGACGCACGTGTTCCCCAACTGCGGGCACTGGACCATGATCGAGGCCAAGGACGCCTTCACCCGCGTGGTGCTGGAGTACCTGACCCGCGACTGACGCGGTTTGCCCAGCCCCGGGCCTGCCTTTGCCGGCCCGGGGACTGCCTTTAGAAGCTGAAGCTGAACAGGGCGTGGTCGTAGAGGCCGAGCCCGGTGAGCAGGTCGTCGATGGTGGCATCGTCGACGCCGACGTTGGTGAGCAGGTCGTTCAGGCTGTCGTTGAGCAGGCTCAGTCCTGAGCCGTTGAGCCCGGCGATCAGGGCGTCGAGGGTGGTACTCGACAGGCCCAGCGAATCGACCAGGCCGCCCACCGTGGCAGCCGACGGGATCAGCCCGGAACCGAGCAAGTCGCCGAGGGTGGTGTCATCCAGGCCCAGTCCGCCCAGCAGGCCGGCGACGGACATGTTCAGCGGGAGCGTGGGCAGCAGCTGATCCAGGGTGACACCGTCCAGGCCCAGGACATCGAGTGCGCTGCTGAGGCTGATGCCGCCGACACCAGCGGCGGGGTCGGTCAGCAGATTCACCACGCCGGGGAAGACTGCGGCATTGGTTAGGCCGGCGAGATCCAGGAGACCGCCCAGAGTGGTGATGTTGTTGAGGCCCGGGATCACCCCGACCCACCCCAGCAAGGTGTTGAGGAAGATGGCGTTTCCGCCGAGGTCGGTGAGGATCGTGCTCAGCTGAACGTTGCTCATGCCCAGCCCGCTCACCACGTCACCGAACGTGACGTTGTTCAGGCCCGGCACGGCGGAGCCCAAGGAGGTGAGGATCGGTGCCAGGTCTTTCAGCTCCATGTCACCGAAGCCCAGGCCGGTCACCAACTGGTCCAGGGTGACACCGCCCAGACCCAAACCGTCGACCAGACCCAGGGCCAGGGCGCCGACGTTCTGGCCGCCCAAGCCCAGGCCGTCGACCAGAGCGCCGAGGGTGACGCTGTCCAAGCCGAGCCCGTCGACCAGGCCGTTGAGCAGACCGGCCAGCCCGATGTCGGACAGTCCGAGACCATTGACCAGCGTTCCTACCGTGGTGTGGCCGAGACCAAGGCCGTTGACCAGGCCGGGGAGCAACTCGCTCAGCTGGTCATCGCCCATGCCCAAGAAATTGACGATCTGCGCCAGCGTGACGTTCCCCAGGCCGAGCATGTCGGCCATCGGGCCGAGGGGGAACAGCCCGACGGTGCCGTCGTCGATGACGATGAATCCCAAGTTGGTGGCGGCGGCCGACGAGGCGACCGCGGTGAGTTCGACCGACCGGTTCTGGAGGATCTCCAGTTGTGGCGCTGCGGGTGCGACGGCGACGAGGGCCGCGCTGGTGATTGCGACGGTGCCGGTGATAAACGGGTTGAGCGTCAGCTGCATGGTTCTTCTTCCCCCAAGTCGAATGAACTGCCTGCAGCCTGAGAGCCTATACCCGTTTAGGTAAGAAAAAGCGCAGTAAACGTCAAATGAAATATCGGGCGCTCACCGCGTGAGGGGTCCCGAGTTTGCTGTACCACTTCCCGCGAGGTGCTGCCGACTCGACGGCAGCCGGCAGCGCCGCTCGCGCCTCCGCGCGCTCGAGCCTGCGGGAGTGGGCGGATCTGACGGCATCACCTCGTCGTACAATCGCCATGGCTCATTGAGCCGGCCCGGCCGCGTTAGCTCAGTTGGTAGAGCGTCGCTCTTGTAAAGCGGATGTCGAGAGTTCGAGTCTCTCACGCGGCTCCATTTCTGTCGGCCCTGACGGATAGCGTCCGTCTCATGACAGTGACCTGTCTCGGGTGCGGCGTCGATTTTGAAGGCCGTCGGCTAAGGGTGTTCTGTAGCAACGCATGTCAACAGTCGCACCGCCGACGCTTGCTCTTGGAGGCCTGGCTCGACACCGGAGTCTGTGGTGGCACGTCATACCTCGGAAACTATGTCCGGGACTACTTGAATGAGCAGCAGGGCGGTTGCTGTGCGATCTGCGGCATCGAGGGCACGTGGAACAGCGCTTCCTTGACGCTGATCATCGACCACATCGATGGAGACGCGAACAATAACCGTCGTGAGAATCTGCGGCTTGTTTGTCCCAACTGTGACAGTCAGCTGCCGACTTACAAGGCGAGGAATCGTGGCAGGGGGCGCTATTACCGGCGGCAGCGGTACGCCGATGGCCGGTCCTATTGATGTTCCGGATTCCTACGCCGGGGCGTGGCGGGCCGCCGCCATCACCACAGCGGGCTCAATTCTCTGATTCGGTCGGGTCCTGGTCGATCACCCGTTGCGAGCGCACCGTCCGGGGCGACGAACGCCGGCTGGATCGGCGAGGCAGCAGCGGGATTCGTTCGGCGATGTTGCTCAGCGGGTTGACCACCATGGTCAGCGCGATCACCGCCTCCTGCAGGGTCTCGATCGCCGGCTCCAGGGCCTCCATGCCGGGGGCCAGCCGGCTCAGGGTGTCGGCGACACCGGCGAGTTGCTCCAGGGGCCCGTTGCGCGCGGTCAGCTTGTCGATCAGCCCGCCTTCGGACAGCAGTCGGTCCGCCAAGCCGTCTTCGGCCAGCAGTCGCTCGATCAGCCCGTCTTCGTCGGTCAGTTGATCCACCAGGCCGCCGGGTTGCAGGGCTCGCTGCAGCCCGCCGCCCTCGGCGGTGAGCCGGTCGATCAGTCCTCCCGGCCCGGTCAGCTGGTCGACCAGGCCGCCGGGTGCCAGCAGCCGATCGGCCGGCCCGCCCGGCGCCAGCGCACGCCCCAGCGGCGCGTCGTCGTCCATCAACTTGGCCAGCCGGTTGGCCCGGGCGATGGTGTCGTCCAGGCCCAGCATGTGCGCCATCGAGCTGTTCGCGCCCTGCTTGCCGGCATCGCCGAGGGCCTGACGGGCCAATCCCAGCGCTGTCGTGGCGACGCCGAGACTGGCGTCGGCAATCGACAGACCGATCCGCGCCGGGGCGGTGGACACGGCAATAAGCTGTTTGACCAGGCTCACCAGGCTCACCAGGCCAGTCTAGGGGGCATTGGGAGCGGGTATCGGCTAGTTTGATTGACAGTAAACATACAGCCGATATCCAGGTGGTTTTCACCGGACCGCGAGGGAATTGACGCTATGGGAGCAACAGCCGCGCACGACGCTGCACCGGAGGCCCGCGTTTTGGTCGTCGATGACGAAACCAACATTGTCGAGCTGCTGTCGGTCAGTCTGAAATTCCAGGGTTTCGAGGTCTACACGGCCTCCAGCGGACCGGCGGCGCTGGACCGCGCACGCGAGATTCGTCCGGACGCGGTGATCCTCGACGTGATGATGCCGGGCATGGATGGATTCGGGGTGCTGCGCCGGCTGCGCGCCGACGGCATCGACGCCCCGGCACTGTTCTTGACCGCGCGCGACTCGCTGCAGGACAAGATCACCGGGCTGACCCTCGGCGGCGACGACTACGTGACCAAGCCCTTCAGCCTGGAGGAGGTGGTGGCGCGGCTGCGGGTCATCCTGCGCCGGGCCGGAAAGGGCGCCCAGGAGCCGCGCAACTCCCGGCTGGTCTTCGCCGACATCGAACTCGACGAGGACACCCACGAAGTGTGGAAGGCCGGCCAGCCGGTTTCGTTGTCGCCCACCGAGTTCACGCTGCTGCGGTACTTCGTGATCAACGCCGGCACGGTGCTGAGCAAGCCGAAGATCCTCGACCACGTCTGGCGCTACGACTTCGGTGGCGACGTCAATGTGGTGGAGTCTTACGTCTCCTACCTACGACGCAAGATCGACACCGGCGAAAAGCGCCTGTTGCACACGCTGCGTGGGGTCGGTTATGTGCTGCGCGAGCCACGATGAATGCGAGCCGCGACGAACGACGGTGGCCCGTGAAGGCCGGAAACGGGTTATAGGTCGAAACATATGGGGACGGTCAAACCCCTTCGGGACATCTTGCCGCTGAAAGTGAGCCTGGTCGCTGCCACTCTGGCCATGGTGGCCATCGGGCTACTGGCGCAGGGGTATGCCGTGACCACAATCTTGCGGCACCGGCTGATCGGCAGGATCGACGCCACACTCATCGACGCCGCCCACGGCTGGGCGCTGGAACAGCGCGGGCGGGTGCCGTCGAGGGAGGGCGAGGACCCCAATCCCGGCCGCCCGCCGACGAGCTTCTATGTCCGCGACGTCGACCCCGACGGCAGCATCTGGACCGTCGTCAATGACCAGAACGCCGAGCCGTTGCTGCCGCCGGACAACGACGTGGGGTCGGTGCCGATCACGATCGGCTCCGTCGACGGGTCGGGCGTGCAGTGGCGGGCGTTGTCGGTGCACGGCGAGAACGGCAGGCTGATCACCGTGGCCAGGGATCTGTCCGATCCCCGGGCCACGCTGCGCTACCTGGCCTGGTGGCGGGTGACGATCGGCGTCGGGGTGCTGTTGGTGCTGGGCGCCGCCGGCTATGTGGTGGTCAACCGCAGCCTGCGGCCGCTGGCCGAGGTCGAACGGACCGCGGCCGCAATCGCTGCCGGCCAGTTGGACAGCCGTGTGCCCGAACGTGATCCGCGTACCGAAGTCGGACGCCTCACGTTGGCGCTCAATGGCATGCTGGCGCAGATCCAGGAGGCGGTGGCCTCCTCGGCGGACTCGGCGGAAAGCGCGCGCAACTCCGAGGAGCGGATGCGGCGGTTCATCACCGATGCCAGCCACGAACTGCGCACCCCGCTCACCACGATTCGCGGCTTCGCCGAGCTGTACCGGCAGGGCGCGGCCCGCGATGTGGAACTGCTGATGTCGCGCATCGAAAGCGAAGCCCGCCGGATGGGCCTGCTCGTCGAGGACCTGCTGTTGCTGGCCCGAACCGATGCTCAGCGTCCGCTGGAGCGCCACTGGGTCGACCTGTTGGTGTTGGCCACCGACGCTGTGCACGACGCCCGGGCCATCGCACCGAATCGCGCCGTCGAACTCGAGGTCTTCGACGGCCCCGGAACCCCCGAAGTGCTCGGCGATGAAGCCCGGCTGCGGCAGGTGCTGAGCAACCTGGTCTCCAATGCGCTGCAGCACACCCCGGACGGCACCGCGATCACCGTGCGGGTCGGTACTGAGGGCGACGACGCCATCCTCGAGGTCGTCGACCAGGGGCCCGGGATGAGCGAGGAGGATGTGGAGCGGGTCTTCGAGCGGTTCTTCCGGACCGACTCATCACGGGCGCGAGCCAGCGGCGGCACCGGGTTAGGGCTGTCGATCGTCGACTCGCTGACGCGGGCGCACCATGGCTCGGTGACCGTCAGCTCTCCGCCGGGACAGGGCTGCACGTTCCGGGTCTCGCTGCCGCGTCTTGCCGACACCTCGGCTCGTGCGGCCGAGTTACCCGCTGAGATCGTCTGAAGCTCAGCCCAGTTCGACCAACGCGGCCTTGATCTTGGCCTGCGCCTCGTCGAGCGATTCCGCTGACGGATTGCGGTCCACGCCGGCGAAACCGAAGTCGGACAGGCTGCGGGTCGGAAAGACATGGACGTGCAGGTGGGGGACTTCTAGGCCGGCGATGATCATGCCGGCCCGCTCGGTGTCGAACGCTCGGCACACCGCTTTGCCGATCTTCTGCGCTACCGCCATCACCTGGTTGAACGCCGCGTTGTCAATGTTCTGCCACCCGTCGATCTCGGCGCGGGGTACCACCAGCGTGTGGCCCTGGGTCATCGGTTCGATGGTCAAGAAGGCGACGACGTCGTCGTCCTCGTAGACGAATCGACCCGGCAGCTCCCGGTTGATGATTTTGGTGAACACGGTGGTCATGGGTTCAGCATATGCGCCGAGTGCCAGATTAAACGGCCGCTGCTGCGTATCATCGAAAACGGGCTGATACCCCTGAATACCCGTAGTGCGGGCTTGCCACGCCAGAGGCAGAGGAGATGAGATGTCATCTGTCGCAACATTTCTCAGCAGTCCTAAGGCAGTGGGAGCCTGGAATCTGGATCCCGGGCAGTCAAGTGTCCGATTCCAGAACGGAACCATGTGGGGCGCGCTGAAGGTCCGGGGCGCATTCACCGAATTCAGCGGCAGCGGCGAGATCAAGCGTGACAAGACGGTGTCGGGCCGGGTCGATATCAAGGCCGCCTCGATCAACACCGGATTGGGCACTCGTGACCACGACCTGCGTCGATCGAATTTCTTCAACACCGACCATTACCCCGACATCACCGTCGTGGTCACCGGTGGGGAACCGGCCGGCGGCGATGTCGCCCGGCTGGATGCCGAGCTGACCGTCAAGGGCATCACCGGACCGTTGCCGTTGGAAGTCGAGGTGACCCCGCTCGAAGACGGCGGCGTGCGGCTGACCACCGAGGCGATCGTCACCCGCAAGCAGTTTGCGGTGGAAGGGAACTTTCTGGGCATGGTCGGCAACCGGACCAGGCTCAAGGCCAGCTTGGTCTTCCGGCCGGCCTAATTCTTCGTTGACTCTGCACTGAGGGCGGGTGCTTCTCGGGCGGATTCATGGTTTGGTTGCAACAGTGGTTTCTGTCGGGGGTGACAGTAGTCGCTTGAGGACTTGGGCGGGGCTGTCCCAGTCGAAGCGTTTGCGGGGTCGTCCGTTGAGTTCGGCGGCGACTTCGGCGAGGTAGTCGGCGGAGTGCACTGACAGGTCGGTGCCCTTCGGGAAATATTGGCGCAGTAGCCCGTTGGTGTTTTCGTTGCTGCCGCGCTGCCATGGTGAGTGCGGGTCGCAGAAGTAGATGTCGATGTCGGCTTCGAAGCTGATACGGGCATGGTGATGCATTTCGCTGCCTTGGTCCCAGGTCAGGGACCGACGTAGGGCTTCAGGCAGGGTTTTGATCGCAGCGATCATCGCCTCGGCCACCGTTTCGGGGTCGCGACGTGCCGGCAGATGCAGCAACTGGACGAATCCGGTGGAGCGCTCCACGAGGGTGCCGATCTGGGAGGCCTGGTTCTTGCCGATGATCAAGTCGCCTTCCCAATGGCCGGGGACGGCACGGTCGGCGGCCTCGGCGGGACGTTGGCTGATATTGACCATGCCCGCAATCCGGCCCTGCGAGGTGGGGCGGCCGGTACGTGCACGGGGTTTGCGCAGCGCTCGCCCGGTGCGCAGGCACTGAGTCAGCTCACGGCGCAGCTCGCCGCGTCCTTGCACGTAGAGCGCCTTGTAGATGGTCTCGTGGGACACCTGCATCTCCGGGCGGTCAGGGTAGGTCTTGGCCAACAGCCCAGCGATCTGCTGCGGGCTGTATTTCATGACCAACAACGCTTGCACCTCCTCGCGCAGCGCCCGGTGGCGGGCCAGCTTTCCCGCTTTGGGGCGCCGCGCCCGTTCTTCGCTGCGGCGTTGCGCGATCCGTGCCGAATAGCCGGACTTGGCATCCCAGCCCGCTCGGCGAGCACCGAACCGGTACTTCGCTCGGTAACGACCTGGCGCGGTACGGCACCGGCCATTGGCGTGGATCTCGCGCATGATCGTCGACGGAGCCCGGTTGAGCCGGCCGGCGATTGAACGGATCGACTCCCCGCCAGCGGTGCCGATCATGATCTGTTCACGGTCGTCCGGTGACAGTCGCGGTCGTTTGCGTCCCTGCGGATCCTGCATTCGTGGGTTCACACCACCGAATCTGCGGAACCATTTACCGCCACAGGTCACCGACACGCCGACCAACAGAGCAGCGTCTGACGACGAGCATCCCGCAGCGATCAAATCCCAGAACCGACGCTGCACCGACAACACCTGCGGTTGACCAGTCATCAACACCCCCAACTACGAAGTGTTGCAACCACCCCCTGAGCCCAGGTCGCACTTCGTCGCCCTCAGCGCAGAGTCAACTGGAGATTTAGCGATCCGCGTCGGTGTAGCGGATGATGCCGCGAATGTTCTTGCCGTCCAGCATGTCCTGGTAGCCCTCGTTGATCTGCTCCAGCTTGTACTGGCGGGTCACCATGTCATCGAGGTTCAGCTTGCCGACCTTGTACATCGACAGCAGCTGCGGGATGTCGTACTGCGGGTTTCCGCCGCCGAAGATGGTGCCCTGCAGGTTCTTCTGCAGCAGCGTCAGCATCGCCAGGTTGAGTGTGACCTGGTTGTCGAGCATGGACCCCATCGCGGTGAGTACGCAGGTACCGCCCTTGGCGGTCAAGATCATGTAGTTGTCGACGTCGGCGCCGTGCACCTCGCCGACGGTGACGATCACCTTGCGGGCCATCAGGCCATGGGTGACCTCCATCATGCCGCCCATCGCGGCGAAGATGTCGGGGTAGACGTGCGTGGCGCCGAACTTCAGCGCCTGGTCGCGCTTCCAGTCCACCGGGTCGATGACGAAGATGTTGCGAGCACCGGCATTGACCGCGCCCTGCAGTGCCGACATGCCCACACCGCCGACGCCGACGATCGCGACATCTTCACCCGGGCGGATGTCGGCGCTGCGGACAGCCGAGCCGTAGCCGGTGGTGACGCCGCAGCCGACCAGGCAGGCTACCTCGAACGGAATCGACGGGTCGATCTTCACCACCGAAGATTTGTGCACCACCATCCACGGTGAGAATGTGCCCAGCAGCGTCATCGGGTAGACGCCCTCGCCGCGTGCGGTGACACGGAAGGTGCCATCGCTAACGGCCACGCCGTTGAGCAGGCCAGCACCCAGGTCGCACAGGTTGCGCAATCCGGACTGACAGGTCGGACAGCTGCCACAGGACGGAATGAAGGACAGCACCACGTGGTCGCCGGGGGCGATGTCTTCCACCCCGGGGCCTACCTCGGTGACGATGCCGGCGCCCTCGTGCCCGCCGAGGACTGGGAAGCCGGCCATGGGGATGCTGCCGGTCATCAGATGGTGGTCGGAGTGGCACATTCCGGCCGCCTCCATCTGAATCTTGACCTCGTCTTTCTGGGGGTCACCGATCTCGATCTCCTCGACCGACCACGGCTTGTTGAACTCCCAGAGCAACGCACCCTTTGTCTTCACCGCAAACCTGCTTTCCTCTTGAATTTCCGGACGTCCGGCAGTCCCCTGCTCGGAGCCTATAACCGACTACGGGGCCGCGGGGAGGTTCGTTCGAACCCCTTCGAACCCCTACCTCCACACCGCCGATTCGCGCCGCCGACGGCCTAGCCGTGGTAGGCGACCTGCAGATCTTTGACGCCGTTGATCCAGCCGGAGCGCAGTCGTTGTGGCTCGGCCAGCTTTGCGATATCCGGGAGCTGGTTGGCGATTTCGTCGAAGATCAGCCGGATCTCCATCCGGGCCAAGTTGGCACCGATGCAGTAGTGGGTGCCCTGCCCGCCGAACGCCAGGTGCGGGTTGGGGTCGCGCAGGATGTCGAAGCTGAACGGCCGGTCGAAGACCTCTTCGTCGTAGTTGGCCGAGCTGTAGAACAGCCCGACCCGCTGGCCTTTGCTGATGGCCACCCCGCCCAGCTCGGTGTCGACTTTCGCGGTGCGCTGGAAGCAGTGCACCGGGGTCGCCCAGCGCACGATCTCGTCGACGGCGGTCTCGGGGCGCTGCCGCTTGTAGAGCTCCCACTGATCGGGGTTTTCCGCGAACGCGTTGATGCCGTGCGTCATGGCGTTGCGGGTGGTCTCGTTGCCCGCCACCGCCAGCAGGATGACGAAGAACGCGAACTCGGTCTCGCCGAGCGCTTCACCGTCGATGTCGGCCTGGACCAGCCGGGTGACGATGTCGTCGGCCGGGCAGCGCCGCCGCTCCTCGGCCATGGTGTACGCGTAGCCCATCAACTCGGCGTTGGCCATTGCCGGATCGGAGTCGAAATCCGGGTCGTCGGTGTTCATGATCGAGTTGGTCCAGTGGAACAGCTTCTCCCGATCGGCCTCGGGAACCCCGAGCAGATCGGCGATCGCCAACAGCGGCAGTTGCATCGCGATGTCGTCGACGAAATTGCCGCTGTCCTTCTCGGCCGCCGCAGCGACGATGTCGCGTGCCGACTGGGCCAGCGTCGCTTCCAGCGCACTCACGGAGCGGGGCGTGAACAGTCGGGACACCAGTTTGCGCAGTCGGGTGTGCTCGGGCGGGTCATGGTTGATCAACAACGCCTTGGTCAGGTCCAACTGGTCGGCGGAGATGCCGTCGGGCAGGCGCATGACCGCGCCCTTGGCGTTGGTCGACCACACGTCGTTGTCGCGCGAGATCTCTTTGATGTGTTGATGTTTGCTGATGACCCAGTAGCCGCCGTCATCGAAGATGTTGCTGTGCGACGGCTGTTCGTTCCACCAGATCGGCGCGGTCTTGCGCAGCTCGGCGAACTGGGTGATCGGCATGCCGTGGAGCAGGACATCCGGATCGGTGAAATCGAAACCCGAACCGAACGGACAAGCTGATTGCGTTGATGTCAAGACGAACACCTTTGGTTGTCACTGGAGCATGATGAACCTCGCTCGGGCATACACATGATGGCTAGGTGTATGACCGAGTGTCAACCATTTTTGTGCGGAACATCGGTGACCAGACCGCCGTCCATGACGAACTCCGAACCTGTGGCGTAGGAAGACTCGTCGCTGGCCAAGAACAGCACGAAGGTGGCGACTTCGTCGGAGGTGCCGGGCCGCCCCAGCGGAATGGTCACCATGTCCTCGGGCAGATGCTCGGTCATCGGGGTGCGGATGAAACCGGGGTGCAGCGAGTTGACCCGAATGTTGTGGCGGGCCAGTTCGAGAGCGGCGGACTTGGTCAGTCCGCGCACCGCCCATTTCGAGGCCACATAGGGGTGCACCATCGGGGCGCCGCGCAGACCCTCGATCGAGGACACATTGATGATGGACCCGCCGCCGGCGGCGATCATCGAATCGATGGAGGCGCGCATCCCCAGGAACGTGCCGTTGAGATTCACGTCAATGACGTTGTGCCACTGATCCAGATCGAACTTGCGCAGCGGGCCCAGTGCGACGGTCCCGGCGTTGTTGACCAACACGTTCAGCTTCCCGAACGTCTCGACCGCGACGCTCACCGCGGTGGCCCACTGCTCCGGGTCGCGAACGTCGAGATGCACATACCGCGCGGCGTCACCCAGTTCTGCCGCGAGCGCCGCGCCCTCTTCGTCCAACACGTCGCCGATGACCACCTTGGCGCCCTCGTTGACCAGCATTCGAGCGTCGGCCGCGCCCATGCCGCGCGCACCCCCGCTGATCAGGGCTACCTTGTCGTCTACACGCCCCATGGGCATTCCGCCTTTCAGTTCAGTTCAGTGCTGGTGGTTGTCTTCGGTCTCTCAGTCGCCGGTTCCCGCGATGACGGCGGGCGCGCCGACCAACGGCAGGTCGAGGGTGGTGACGATGCCGGCCGGTGCGGCGACGACGGCCGGAATCGCGTTGACCACGCGGCCAACACCGACCGCGATCGCGGCGTAGTTGTGATCGCCGTGCCGGCTGGTAGGGCAGATGTCGACGGTGTAGGACGGCTCGCCGGTGATCTCCACCCGATAGGAGCCGCCCTGCTGTGCCGGCTGCGCCCAGTCCGGCCGCAGATCGCTGCGCAGCCGGGTGACGTGCTCGACCACGATCAGCCGCTTGCCGTCGACGATGCCGTTGATCTCGAACTTGAGTGCGGCGACACCGCCTTTGGGGATATGGCCGGCGGCGATATCGAAGGCCTCGGGCGCCGGCTCGCGCTCGGATGAGTCCGTGATGGCGTCCAGGGTCACGCCCAGGCCGGCGGCCAGCTCGCGAATTGTCGCGCCCCACGCGATGCTCAAGATGCCCGGCTGCAGCAGCATCGGCACGTTGTCGAGCGAATTGCCGAAGCCCATCACGTCGAACATGACCTCGGCGCCGTCGTAGGTCGCGTAGTCGGCGATCTCCAGACAGCGGATCTGCTCAATGTGTTGGCACGTGCTGGCGAAGGCCAGCGGCACCATGTCGGTGACGAAGCCGGGATCGACACCATTGACGTAGACGCTTGAATTGCCTTGGCGGGCCGCGTCTTCGATGGGTGCGATGAACTTGTCCGGGATGACGCCCCAGGGGTATTGCAGCACCCCCGGGGCGGTCCCGATGACGTTGATGCCGGCGGCCAGCAGTCGGCAGACGTCCTTGAGCGCGTCGGGCAGTCGGGTGTCACCCATCGCGCAGTAGACCGCGGCCTCGGGCTTGGCGCCGATGATCGCCTCGAAGTCGTCGGTGGCGGCGATGCCGGTGTGGACGTCGAGACCGGCGAGCTCGCCGGCATCTTGGCCCACCTTGGCTGCTGTCGAGACCCACACTCCGGTGAGCTCGTAGGCGGGATTGGTGATCAGCCCGCGCAGGGCGATGCGCCCGGCGTTGCCGGTGCCGATCAGGGCGACGTGTATGGCCACGAGTTCTCCTGGAAGTGAGTTGTGTTCTACCAGAGTGGAACCGGAGCTGTTCCCAGCGGGTAGTAGCCGGGCAGCTTCTCACCGGCCAGGCTGCGCTCGATGCGCTTCTGCATCCCGGCCGAGAGCTTGCCGGCGGTCATCAGGTCCAGGTAGAGCTTCTGGACGTGACCGAAGTCGAAGAAGTCACGCTGCCATTCGATCTTCGCGTCGGCGTTGAGGCGAAACCAGCTGCCGCCGATGCCGTAGATCTCCGACTCGGCACCGTCGGCGTCTGTCGCGACCTGCTTCCAGAAGCCGACGATCTCGCCCTGCTTCTCATCGATGAGCACCTTTTGGTACGGGTACTGCCAGTTGTCCAGCCCCTCCATCTCCAGGCCCAGGGCGATGTCGCGGATCTCGTCGATCCCGACGCACATGACGTCCTCTTTGGGGCCGATGTTCCAGCCGTAGGTGGCGTCATCGGAGTAGAAGTCGGCCAGCGGCCGCCAGTCACCGGCCGCCTCGGCGTCGCGGTTGGCCTGCAGCCAGCGCTCGACCCAGTCGTCGTAGGTCTCGCGGGGGAGGGGGGCTGAAGTCGCCATGTCTATTCCTTCTCTTCGATGGACAACGCTCGGGTGGGACAGGACCGCACGGCTGCCTGGATCTGGCGGCGGTCTTGGTCTGGTGGTTCGGAGTCGAGGATCTCGACCTTGCCGTGCTTGGGCACCTGGAAGTAGTCGGGTGCCTCCAGTTCGCACATGGCGTGGCCCTGGCACAAGTCCAGGTCCACCTTCACTGTGTAGCTACCCATTTCAGCGCTCCCTCGGCCTCTACTTGTTGCGGCGGCGGTAGCGCACCTTGGCGGGGCGGGCCAGTTGCACCACCATCTTGGAATGGTCGTTGCGGTAGCTCTCCGCCGGCTGCGACATCTCGAACTCGTACTCGCGCAGCAGGACCGAGAAGATCGCCTTGATCTGCATGGTGGCGAAGGCCGCCCCCACGCAGCGGTGCCGACCGGCCCCGAACGGGATCCACGTCCAGCGGTGGATGACGTCTTCCTCGCGCGGTTCGTTGTAGCGCTCCGGCACGAAGTCATTGGGCTGGGGGAAGTTCTCCGGGATTCGGTTGGAGACCGCCGGCGAAGCCGCCACCATGTCGCCTTCGTGGATCGGGTAGCCGCAGACCTCGAACTCACCCTTGGCCACCCGCATCAAGATGATCAGCGGCGGATGCATGCGCAGGGTCTCTTTGAGCACGTTCTCCAGGTTCGGGATCTGGCGCAGCGCATGGAAACTCACCTCGCCACCGTCGGCATAGAGCTCGTCGAGTTCGGAGATCACCGCGGCATGGGCCTCCGGGTGGCGCAGCATCTCGATCAACGTCCAGGCGCTGGTTCCCGAGCTGGTGTGATGCCCGGCGAACATCATCGAGATGATGATCCCGGTGATCTCGTCGGCGGAGAACCGCGGGTTGCCGTTCTCGTCCGGGATCGACACCATGACATCGATCATGTCCCGGCGCTTCTTGTCCGATTCCGGGTTGGCCAGCCGGCCGTTCATGATGCCCTGCACCAGCTCGACCAGCTTGACGCGGGCTTCGTCACGGCGCCGGAAGCTTTCGATCGGCAGATACGGGTCGACGTAGCACAGTGGGTCGGTGCCGTTCTCCAGTTCGTAGTACAGCTGGGCAAACCGGTTGTCGAGTTCTTCGCGGAACTTTCGCCCGATGAGGCACGCCGTCGAGGTGTAGATCGTCAGCTCGGCGAAGAACTCCAGCAGGTCGATCTCACCCTCGTCGCCCCAGTCGGCGATCATCTGGCGCACTTCATGCTCGATGGTGCTGGCGTGGCGCTTCATGTGCTCGCCGCGAAGTGCGGTGTTGTGCAACATCTCCGCGCGCCGCTCCGGCGGCGCGTCGAACACCACGCCGTTGCCGAAGATCGGGGTCATGAACGGGTAGGCCGCGGCCTGGTCGAGCTCGTCGTCGGTGGAACGGAAGAAGAACTCGTTGGCTTCGGCGCCGGTCAGCAGCACGACCTTGCGGCCGGCCAGGTCGAACCATCCGACGTCGCCGCACTCGTCGCGCACGCGCTGCATCAACGCGATCGGATCGGTGCGGAATTCTTCGAGGTGACCGTGCTCGGCCTCGCCCCCGGAGACCCGGGGAACCTCAGTGGTGACGCTCATGACGGCATTCCTTCCTCGCCCAGTTGCAGGTTCTGGCGATCGGAGGCGGTGTCGCGCAGCGGGGCCTCGGGCTGCACCTCCATGTCGACGATGTGTGCGCCGCGCGGAGTTTCGGCGACGAATGCGATGGCGCGAGCCAGGTCTTGCGGCCGAAGGAAATAGCTGTGGCGCGCCTGACCCCACTTGGCCCAGTCCTCCAGCATCGGCCCCACCTGCTCGGCCGAGAGTTTCCAGCCCATCTCGGTCAGGGTCGGTCCGGGGTGCACGATCGAGGCTCGAACCCCGGTGCCCTCCAACTCCATTCGCAGGTTGTGCACCATCGCGACCAGCGCGGCTTTGGCCGCACCGTAGGCGCCCATGTGCGGACGCTGCTGGATTGCCACATCGGATCCGACGAAGATCACGTCGCCGCGTTGGCGGGCGACCATGTCCGGCAGCACCGCGGTGGCCAGCCGGTTGGCGCCGATCAGATGTACCTGGATCTGGTCGTTGAACGCCTCGGTGGGCAGCTCGTGAATGCGTCCGGGGAACATGTCGCCGGCGCCGGAGACCAGCAATTCGATCTCGCCCAACGCATCGATGCTGGACGCCACAAAGGATTTCACGGAGTCGGCGTCGGTGACGTCGAGCGGGAACGCCACCGCCTCGCCGCCGTTGTCGCGGATCTTGCCGACCAGTTCGGTGAGTTTGTCGGTCCGTCGGGCACCGAGCGCGACCGGGAATCCGCGGCTGGCCAGCTCTTCTGCGGTGGCGGCGCCGATACCCGAGGATGCGCCCGTGACGATGGCGGGCCGTCGGGCCGGGGATGGGTCGAAACGTGGCATTTATGCCTCCTTGACGGTGATCGGGAGGTCGGCGAAGCCGCGCACGTTGGATGAATGCACCCGCACGGCGTTGGCCTCATCGACCTGGTAGTCGCTGATCCGGCTGAAAAGTTCGTCGAGCGCCACCCGGGCCTCCATCCGGGCCAGGTGTGCGCCGAGGCAGAAGTGGGCACCGCTGCCGAAACTGAGCAGCTTGGAGCCAATGTCGCGTCCGATCCGGAAGGCGTCGGGGTCGTCGAATACCCGCTCGTCACGGTTTCCGGAACCGGGCAACAGCAGCACCACCGAGTCGGCCGGGATGGTGGTGCCGTGCAGGGTGTAGTCCTCCGCGACGGTGCGGGCCAGGATCTGGCTCGGGGTGTCGTAGCGCAGTGTCTCCTCGACCCACAGCGGGATCCGGGAGCGGTCGGCGAACAGCGGCGTCAGCTGGTCGCGGTTGCGGTGGCCCCAGTAGATGGAGCTGCCGAGCAGCTTGGTGGTGGTCTCGTTGCCCGCGATCACCATCAAGAACAAGAACGCCAGGATTTCCTGGTCGCCGAGCCGGTCACCGTCGACCTCGGTTTCCAGCAGGGCTGAGGTCAAGTTGTCGGCCGGGTTCTTCTTGAAGTCGGCGATCATCTCGTTGTAGTAGGTCATCAGATCCATCGATGCCTGGATCGCCGACTGGGGGACATCGGTCACCCCGTCTTCGCGGTGCAGCACCCCGTCGGCGAGCTCGCGGATGCGGGCCCGGTCGGCTTCTGGCACGCCCATCAGCTCGGAGATGACGTCCATCGGCAGCTTGCCGGCGAAGTCATTGATGAAGTCGAACGAGCAGGTGCCGTCGGAGCCGGGCTGGATCGCGTTGTCCAGATGCTGGCGCGCCAGCCGAATCACCTGGGGCTCGAGCTCGCGAATCCGGCGCGGGGTGAAGCCCTTGGACACCAGGGTGCGAAGCCGTAGGTGCTGCGGATCGTCCATCGCCAAAAACGACATCACCAGCTGGGCATGGGGGCCGCGGGAGACCGGGTCCAGGGATACCCCGTCCCGGTTGGACAGCGCTTCGCTGTTGCGGAACCCGTGCAGCACGTCCTGATGACGTGAGATCGCCCAGAAGTCGAGCTCTTCGTTGCGGTACACCGGGGCCTCGTCCCGCAGCCGCCGGTAGTAGGGGAACGGGTCCTCGTGGAAGTCGTAGTCGTAGGGGTTGAGGACGGGTGGTGCCGTCTGCAAGGTCATCGTGGTGCTCCTGATTCGAGGATCAGGCTGACGACGTAGGCCAGCCGATCGGTGATCTGGTGGTAGGTGAAGGCGCCACTGCCGGCGTTGACCAGAGCGCCGAAGAAGGTCATCTCCAGGGCGGAGACCTTCTGGGGGTCCGCGTCCGGGCCGAACGCCGAGATGATGCGGCGGTGGATCTCCGCGCCGATCCGGTCGCGCACCGTGCGGACCGCCGGGTCGCTGTTGCCGCTGAGCAGTGCCGCCGTGCACGCCGCCGCGACCTCGGGCTCGTCGGCGACCACCAGCGCCAGGTGCCGTAGCGCCTGGTTGACCCGACTCGGCATCGGCTCGTTGACGTCGGTGAAGTACGGGACCTGACGAACCAGGTCCAGATACACCTCGGCGATCAGATGGTTCTTGGAGGAGAAGTAGGTGTAGGCGGTCGCCGGGGCGACCTTGGCGCGGGCAGCGACGGCGCGCACGGTCAGGTCTGCGTAGGACTTCTCCCGCAGCATCTCGACGCCGGCGCGCAGCACCTTGCGGAAGGTCTCCTCCTGGCGCCGGTTCCGGGGAGCGGGTGTGGCGCCCGGGGTCGCGGGGTCGGGAAAGGCAGCGTTCGTAGATGTGACTGCCGCCACCGATTCGCTGGACACCTGTCCAACGTAGCTGAAGATGGATTTGTTAGGCAAGTCCCCTGGGAAGCAACGGTTTCAGGCTAAGAGGGTTGCGGGCGCGCCAACTCTGGGGCTAGGGTTCGAGCCGGTGATAACGGACATGTGTCCATTTTCGCAGTGTTTCTTCACGGGGACTGCGACCAAGCTGCGGGAGTGACTGATGGCATTACTGGCTGACGGCGTAAGCCGGCTGCTGATCGACGGCAAGCTGACCTCGGGCGGAGCCGGCGGCTTTGCCACCGTCAACCCGGCCACCGAAGAGGTGCTCGGTGAGGCGGCCAATGCCGACGCCGCCGACATGGATCGCGCTATCGGTGCGGCGCGCCGGGCGTTCGACGAGACCGACTGGTCGACCAACACCGAACTGCGGGTGCGCTGCATACGTCAGTTGCGTGAGGCGATGCTCGAGCATGTCGAGGAGCTTCGCGATCTGACGATCGCCGACGTGGGCGCCCCCCGGATGCTGACCGCCGGCGCGCAGCTGGAGGGGCCGATCAACGACCTCAGCTTCGCCGCGGACACCGCCGAAAACTACGAGTGGACACAGGATCTCGGTGAGGCGTCGCCGATGGGCATCCCCACTCGACGCTCCGTGGTGCGGGAGGCGGTGGGCGTCGTCGGCGCTATCACCCCGTGGAACTTCCCGCACCAGATCAACCTGGCCAAGCTGGGCCCGGCGCTGGCCGCCGGCAACACCGTCGTGCTCAAACCCGCACCCGACACTCCGTGGGTCGCTGCGGTGCTCGGAGAGCTGATCGCGGAGAAGACCGACATTCCGCCGGGCGTGGTCAACATCGTCACCTCGACTGACCACGCGCTGGGTGCCATGCTCGCCAAAGACCAACGGGTGGACTTGGTTTCGTTCACCGGATCGACCGCCACCGGCCGCAGCGTGATGGCCGACGCCGCTGCCACCATCAAGAAGGTGTTTCTGGAGCTAGGTGGCAAGTCCGCCTTCCTGGTACTCGACGATGCCGACCTGGCCGCGGCGTGCTCGGTGGCAGGATTCTCGGTCTGCCTGCACGCCGGGCAGGGCTGCGCGATCACCACGCGTCTGGTGGTGCCCCGGGCCCGCTACGACGAGGCGGTCGCCATCGCGGCCGGCACGATGGGCTCGATCAAGGCCGGTGACCCGTCGAAGCCCGGCACCATCTGCGGCCCAGTGATCTCCGCGCGCCAGCGTGACCGGGTGCAGAGCTACCTGGATCTGGCGATCGAGGAGGGCGGCACGTTTGCCTGCGGCGGCGGTCGCCCAGCGGATCAGCCCGCCGGGTTCTTCATCGAACCCACCGTGATCGCCGGGCTGACCAACGAGGCGCGGGTGGCTCGCGAGGAGATCTTCGGCCCCGTGCTCACCGTGATCCCGCATGACGGCGACGACGACGCGGTGCGCATCGCCAACGACTCGCCCTACGGGTTGTCCGCCACCGTCTACGGTGCCGACGCCGAGCGGGCGGCAGGGGTGGCGGCCCGACTGCGGGCCGGCACCGTCAACGTCAACGGCGGGGTCTGGTACTCCGCGGATATGCCGTTCGGTGGCTACAAGCAGTCCGGCAATGGCCGCGAGATGGGCGTCGCCGGGTTCGAGGAGTACCTGGAAATCAAAGCTATTGCGACAGCAGCGAACTAACGACTAGTACCGGATCAAGGAGAACAAGCAGATGGGCCAATTCGACGACAAGGTGGCTATCGTCACCGGCTCTGGTGGCGGTATCGGGCAGGCCTATGCCCAGGCCCTCGCCGCCGACGGCGCCGCGGTGGTGGTCGCTGACATCAACATCGACGGCGCGAAGACCGTGGCCGACCAGATCGTTGCCGACGGCGGCAAGGCGATCGCGGTGCGCGTCGACGTCTCCGACCTGGAATCGGCGCAGGCCATGGCGGATGCGGCCGTGGCCGAGTTCGGCGGAATCGACTACCTGGTCAACAACGCCGCGATCTTCGGCGGGATGAAGCTCGACGGCCTGCTGACCGTGCCGTGGGATTACTACGAGAACTTCATGCGGGTGAATCTGGACGGCGCACTGATCTGCACGCGAGCCGTCTACGAGCACATGGCCAAGCGGGGCGGCGGCGCGATCGTCAACCAGTCCTCCACCGCGGCATGGGTGTACTCCAACTTCTACGGTCTGGCCAAGGTCGGCGTCAACGGCCTGACTCAGCAGCTCTCCCGTGAGCTGGGCTGGCGCAACATCCGGATCAACGCGATCGCACCCGGCCCGATCGACACCGAGGCCAACCGGGTCACCACCCCACAGGCCATCGTCAAGCAGATGGTGCAGCAGCTGCCGCTGGCCCGGATGGGCACGCCCGAGGATCTCGTCCCGATGTGCCTGTTCCTGCTGTCGGAGCAGGCGTCGTGGATCACCGGCCAGATCTTCAACGTCGACGGCGGACAGATCATCCGCTCATGAGCAGCCCGGAACAGCAGCCCCGTCTTGGCTACATCGGCCTCGGCAATATGGGGGCGCCGATGGCCAAGCGTCTGGTCGACTGGCCCGGCGGCGTAACGATATTCGACCTGCGGACCGAAGCGATGACGCCACTGGCCGAGGCCGGGGCCAGCGTTGCGGGCAGCGTCGCCGAGGTCGGGGCGAACGCCGACATCATCAGCATCACGGTGCTCGACGACGCCCAGGTACGACAGGTGGTCGCCGAGCTGGTGCCCGCCGCGAAGCCGGGCACCGTCATCGCGATCCACTCGACGATCGCCGACACCACGGCCGCCGAGCTGGCCGAGGAACTCAAGCCGCAGGGCATTCACGTCATCGACGCGCCGGTCAGCGGTGGTGCCGGGGCGGCCGAGAAGGGCCAACTGGCCACCATGGTCGGTGCCGATCGGGCGGTCTACGAGCAGATCAAGCCGGCATTCAAGCAGTGGGCATCGCTGGTGATCCACGCCGGGGAGCCCGGCGCTGGAACCCGAATGAAGCTGGCACGCAACATGTTGACGTTCACTGCCTACGCGGCGGCCGGCGAAGCCATGAAATTGGCCGAGGCGGCCGGACTCGATCTGCAGGCGCTGGGCCGGGTGGTGCGCCACACCGATGCGCTCACCGGCGGCCCCGGCGCGATCATGCTGCTGGACTCGACTGCACCGCTGCCGGCGGACCACTTCCTGTACAACGCCTTCACCCACACCCGGGGACTCGGCGAGAAAGACCTCAGTCTCGCACTGGGATTGGGACAGGCCACCGGGGTCGACCTTCCGCTCGCCCAGGTGGCGCTCGCCGAACTCGCCGCCGGTCTGGGCGTGCCGCACACCGAGGACTCCGCTTTTCAAGAACCGGGAGAGATCTGATGGACGAACTGCGCCGTACCGGGCTGGCCAAGATGAACGAGGTCTACGCCTGGGACATGCCCGATATGCCGGGTGAGTACTTCGCGCTCACCGCCGACCACCTGTTCGGCCGGATCTGGAGCCGCCCGGGGCTTTCCATGCGCGACAAGCGCCTGATGACGCTGACGGTGGTCACCGCGGTGGGGGAGAAGGACCTGGCCGAGATCCAGGTCAACGCCGCCCTGCACAACGGTGAGCTGACCGAGGACGAGCTGCGCGAGATGGCCATCTTCATCACCCACTACGTCGGCTTCCCACGCGGATCCGGGTTGAACGCCGTGGTGGAGAAGGTGATTGCCAAGCGCAACAAGGCCGCTGCCGCGGGCAAGGGCGAGGACAAGAAGGCCAACGTCGCAGCCGTGCTGGATAAGCAGAAGGGCGAGTGACCCAGGACCTGCTCGCCGCGCGGGGCGCCGTTGTGGTCGGCGGCAGCCGCGGCATCGGCCGAGCGGTGGCGCTGCTGCTGGCGGGCTGCGGTGCCGGAGTGGTGGTCAACGGCCGGGACCCGGGGGCGGTGCAGGACACCACCGAAGCGATCACCGCAGCGGGTGGGCGGGCCGTCGGCCTGGCCGGCGCGGCCCATGTCGAGGCGACCGCCGTGGCACTGGTCCAGGCCTGTCGGGAGGAGTACGGCAGCGTCGACGTGCTGATCAACTGCGCCGGCGTCGCCGAACCCCCCGGCTCCTCGATCCTGTCGGTGTCCACCGAGCAGTTCCACGGCCTGCTCGACGCACATTTGGGCACGGCTTTTCAGACCTGCCGGGCGGCCGCGCCGATCATGGTTGAGCAGCGCCGCGGCTCGATCGTGAACAGCGGGTCGGTGGCATTTCTGGGCGATTACGGCGGCACCGGATATCCCGCCGGCAAGGGCGCGATCAACGGACTGACCCTGGCGGTGGCCGCGGAACTCGCGCCCCACGGGGTGCGGGCGAATGTCGTCTGTCCGGGCGCGAAGACACGGTTGTCCACCGGAGGCGACTATGAGGAACACATCCGAGACCTGAACGCCAGAGGCCTGTTGGATGAGATCAGCATGCGGGCTTCGCTTGATCCAGCCCCCGCCGATTACGTCGCCCCGCTGTACGCCTACCTGGCCAGCGATTTGTCCGCCGAAGTGAGCGGATCGGTTTTCCTGGCCTCGGGTGGCTTCCTGGGCCGCTTCGAACGCCCGGTTCCCGCGGTGCTCGGCTACCGCGATCATCAGCGCTTTTCGCCCTGGACCGTCGACGAACTGCACACCATGGTGGCGAGCCGCTGACACGGCGGGACCTCACTTCTTGACGCCGTCGCCACGAATGTTCAGCGGCTTTCGTCGGCCGTCACATCCGGGGTGATTCGTTCTTCGCTTATCAGGCGAGGTCGCCTGGTCCACTACGTAGCTCGACCCGTCGGGATCTGAGAGTCAGGTGTGCCGGCGCGCGGACGTGCTAGTCGGTGACGTCGGCAGACCCCATCCTCGCTTCTTGGCTGGAACGCCGCCGGAAAACCCATGGTGGCGAAGATGGCAGTCAAGTGGACGAAAGTCGCGTACGGGTTACCCTAGGCCCCCTAGGGCAGTCCGGATTGGTCGGTCGTCGAAGGACTGAGGCCTCTTTTCTTGGCCCAAATTGACGTTTCCGTTAGTAAGCCTATGAGTGATTTCACTTTTTCAGTCCATAGTGATGGACTTCATTTCTGAAGTGAATACGACCAGGCGTTTTAGGCCTGTTTCGGTCGCGCTTTGTCCACGACAGGACACTTCTCTCCATTTTCGAGTGGCGGGCCCCGCTACTCGCCGGTAGCTTCCGTCTTCGCGGAATCTGTCCGCTTCCTCAGGTTGAGGACACGCCGGTCCGAGAGCAGGTAAGACGTGACTCGTCAGCACAACAGCAAGGCCCTTGGCCGTTCGAAGGGCCGGCAGATGTGCGGCGACGTTGTTCGTTCGTCCGGTCCGCGCGTGGGGCATCGCGTAGCTGCTGCGTCGAGTGTTGTGGCGGTGTTTTTGGGGTTTGGGGTGGGGTCGTCGCCGGTGGCGTCGGCTGATGGTTTTGATTTGTTGGATCCGGTGTTTTGGTCGGAGTTGACCGATCCGGGTTCGGCGTTGTGGGCGGGGTGGGCCGATCCGGGTGCTGCGGATGCGGGCAACTTCTTGTTTGATGCTTTTGAGCAGTTCGATCTGGCGGTGGCGTCGTTCTACCACGAGGACCTGTATCTGCCGCTGTATGACCTGACGCAGGACTTCATTGCTGGTAATCAGCAGTTTTTGGACTTGATCAACCAGCCGTTTGTGGACTTGTTCGGTCGGGAGTTGATCGGTAACGGTGTCGATGGGTTCACCGGGTCCAATGACTCGTTGTTGGGGGCTACGGGGTGGTTTGGAAACCTCGGTGATGGCGGCTTCTTGTTCGGTGATGGTGGCGCCGGTGCTGCGGGTGTGGCCGGGATCGCTGGGGGTGTCGGTGGCGTCGGTGGCGCTGCGGGCATGTTCGGCAACGGCGGCACCGGCGGTGCGGGTTTTGAGGGTGCCGATGGCGGCGCTGGTGGTGTGGGTGGCTGGTTGTTCGGTGATGGCGGCGCTGGTGGTGCGGGTGGGGCCTCGATTGACGCGTTGCTGGCCGGCGGAAATGGTGGCGCCGGTGGTGATGTCGCGGGCTTGATCGGTTTCGGTGGCGCTGGGGGCGCCGGTGGTGCGGGCGCGGTCGGTGCCGCGGGTGCCGCGGGTATTGATGGGGTGTTGGCGGCGCTGAATGGCACCGATGGTGGTGACGGGCTGATCGGTGGCCTGGGTGGCAATGGTGGCGCCGGTGGCGCGGCCGGGTTCGTGCTCGGTCTCGGTGGTATCGGCGGCGCTGGTGGTGCCGGCGGCACCGGTGGCACCGGCGGCGCTGGTGGTGCCGGCGCGGTCAGTGTCGATGATCTGGGCGGCAATGGTGGCGTCGGCGGGGTCGGTGGCGATGGTGGCGCCGGTGGCCGTGGTGGCGTGGGTGGTGTGGGTGGGCACTTCGGTGCTGCCGGTGATGGCGGAGCGGGGGGCAATGCGGGCTTGGCCGGCGACGGTGGCGCTGGCGGTGCCGGTGGTGATGGCGCCCTCGGCGGTGGTGATGGTGGTGCTGGCGGTGATGGTGGCCAGATCGGCACCATCGCCGGCCTAGGTGGGGCCGCGGGTGAGAAGTTCATGTCCTGGATGTGGGGCAACGCGGGCCGTCCGGGCGCCGATGGTCTGGTCCCGACCGGGATCAGTGGCAACGGTGGTGTCGGCGGTAACGGCGGTCACGGCACCGGGGTCTTGGCCAACGGCGATGGCACCTCGGGTGGTGCCGGTGGCGCCGGGGGCAATGGTGGCGCTCACGGCAACGGCGCTTCTGGCGGTGTTGGTGGTAACGGTATTGCGGGCGCAACCGGCGCCGATGGCGCCTACCCGGGTGCGTCCGGGATCTCGGGTGGCACCGGCGGCAATGGTGGTGTCGGTGGTGCGGGTGGCTCGGGTGGTTCGGTAGCCGGTAACGCCGGCTCCGGTGGTGCTGGTGGTAAGGGCGCGGCCGGTGGTGGCGGCGGCCGCGGCGCCGACGGCGTAACCGGGTCGTTCGCCGACGGCGGGGATGGCAAGGGCGGCGCCGGCGGCGACGCCGGCTCCGGTGGTGCCGGTGGCAATGGTGGTGCCGGCGGTGCTGCGGGAACCGCGGCGCACGGCAACGCGGGCACTTCGGGTGCCGGCGGGGCCGCCGGGGATGGCGGCAACGCCGGGAACGCGGGTGCTGGCGGCCAGGGTGCGGCCGGCAGCGCCGAGCATCCCGATGCCGGCAATGGTGGTGCCGGCGGCCGCGGCGGGGACTTCGGTGCCGGCGGCACCGGCGGTGCCAACGGTGATGGCAGTGGCCAGGCCACCGATGGTCTCGATGGGTCGGCCACGGTGGGTGGCAATGGTGGGGCCGGTGGGGATGGCTTCTTGGGCACCAATGGTGTCGCGAGCAGCATTAATGGCACCGGTGGTGGCCACGGCGGCCACGGCGGCGAGGGTGGCGCCGGTGGCTTGAACGCCGATGGCGCCCAGGCCGCCCAAGGTGTGGGTGGTGCTGGTGGTGATGGCGGCGCCGGCGGTAACGGTTTCAACGGCTACAACGGCGATGGCCCCGGTGGTGATGGCACCAACGCTGGTGATGGCGGTGCCGGCGGCAACGGCGGGCAGGGCGGTCACGGTTCGGTCGAAGGCGCTCACGGTGTTGGCGGTTTGGGCGGTAACGGCGGCAATGGTGGTAACGGCGCTGATGGTGGCGACGGCGCCGATGGCGATAGCGAGCATGCGGGCGGGTTCGCCGGCCAGGACGGTGGCAATGGTGGCAACGCCGGCAAGGGCGGTACCGGCGGCGACAGCGGCGGCGGCACTACCTCGGCCAGCGGCGCCGATGGCGTCGCCGGGATCGGTGGCAACGGTGGCCACGGCGGCACGGGCCTTGATGGGGTCAACGGCACCGCCGAAAACCCCGATGGCACTGCGGGCGGCGCGGGTGGGGCCGGCGGCAACGGCGGCACCGGTGGTCTGAACACCGATGGCACGCAGGCGACGACGGGCAATGGTGGTGCCGGTGGCCTGGGCGGCCGCGGTGGTAACGGCCTCAACGGGACTAACGGGGATGAGCCGGGCTCTGATGGCACTCGCGGTGGCAATGGTGGCGCCGGCGGCGCCGGTGGTGTCGGCGGCAGCGGCACGATCGAGGGTGTCCATGGTGCTGGTGGGGTCGGTGGTAACGCCGGCAACGGTGGCAACGGCGCCGCCGGGGCGAACGGCGCCAACGGCAACGCCGAGCACACCGCCGGCTATGCCGGTGGTGACGGCGGCGCCGGTGGTAACGCCGGTGTCGGGGGCGCCGGTGGTGACAGTGGTAACGGCACGACCGCGGCGAACGGCAGTGATGGCGCAGCGGGTAAGGGCGGTGCCGGTGGCCTCGGTGGTACCGGTCTTGATGGTGTGAACGGCAACGCAACCAACCCCGATGGCACTGCCGGTGGTGCCGGCGGGGCCGGCGGCAACGGCGGCACGGGTGGCTTGGAAGCCGATGGGGTCACGGCGGCCGCTGATGGTGCCGGTGGAGCTGGTGGCGGTGGGGGCCGCGGTGGTAGCGGCTTCAACGGCAGCAACGGGGCCACCCCGGGTGCTGATGGCACCCGCGGCGGCAACGGTGGCACCGGCGGTGCCGGTGGGGTCGGCGGTACCGGCTCGAGCACCGGCGCCCACGGTATTGGTGGTGTTGGTGGGAACGCCGGCAACGGCGGCACCGGTGCTGATGGTGCTGATGGCGCCAATGGCACCACCGAGCACACCGGTGGGTATGCCGGACAAGACGGCGGCAAGGGCGGCAACGCCGGCACCGGCGGCGCCGGCGGCGACAGCGGTAACGGCACCACCGCCGCAGCAGGCAGTGATGGCACCGCCGGCAAGGGCGGCAACGGCGGGGCCGGCGGCACCGGCCTCGACGGCACCAACGGCACCAACGGCGCAATCGATGGCACCGCGGGTGGTGCCGGCGGCGCCGGTGGCAACGGCGGCCAAGGCGGCCTACAGGCAGACGGTCTTACCCGCGCCTCTGATGGTGATGGCGGCAATGGTGGCGTCGGTGGTGCCGGTGGTCACGGTGCCAATGGTGGGGTCGGTTCCAATGGTGGGGCTGGTTCCAACGGTGGCGATGGGACTGCGGGTTCGCTTGACGGTGGTGCTGGTGACCGCGGTGGCGATGGCGCTGATGGCGGTCGTGGTGGCAATGGTGGTGCTGGCGGCGCTGGTGGTGTTGCCGGTACTGGTGCCCACGATGGTGTTGCCGGTGTTGGTGGCGTGGGTGGTAACGCGGGCAGTGGTGGCAACGGTGGCGATGGTGGTGCCGGCGGTCACGGCGGTAGTGGTGTTGGGCAGTCCGGTGCTGGTCTTGATGGCGGCAATGGTGGCGCTGGTGGTGCTGGTGGCGATGGTGGTGCCGGTGGTGTGGCGGGCACTGCGGGCGCTGGTGGTGTTGGTGGTGATGGCACGCGGGCTGCTGATGGTGCTGCGGGCACTGATGGTTTGCAGGGCCTTGGTGGTGTTGGTGGTAACGCCGGTAGTGGTGCTGCGGGCACTGATGGGGCGGCGGGTCGTGATGGTCTGAGCAACGGCAACACCTCGATTGATGGTGAGGCCGGTGGCGCTGGTGGCGCTGGTGGTAACGCCGGTGTTGGTGGTGTGGGTGGCTCGGGGCGTGGTGGTCAGGCTGCCGGGGGTAGTGATGGCACGGCCGGTGTTGGCGGCAATGGTGGTGCCGGTGGTCGCGGTGCTGACGGTGTTGATGGCGTCGCCGGTGCTGTTGATGGCAGCGCCGGTGGCAATGGTGGTGCCGGTGGCAATGGTGGTCACGGTGGTCTGACCGCGGACGGGGTGACCCGCGCCTCTGATGGTGATGGCGGCAATGGTGGCGTCGGTGGTGCCGGTGGTCACGGTGCCAATGGTGGGGTCGGTTCCAATGGTGGGGCTGGTTCCAACGGTGGCGACGGGACGGCCGGATCGACCAATGGTGGTGCTGGTGACCGCGGTGGCGATGGCGCTGATGGCGGTCGTGGTGGCAATGGTGGTGCTGGCGGCGCTGGTGGTGTTGCCGGTACTGGTGCCCACGATGGTGTTGCCGGTGTTGGTGGCGTGGGTGGTAACGCGGGCAGTGGTGGCAACGGTGGCGATGGTGGTGCCGGCGGTCACGGCGGTAGTGGTGTTGGGCAGTCCGGTGCTGGTCTTGATGGCGGCAATGGTGGCGCTGGTGGTGCTGGTGGCGATGGTGGTGCCGGTGGTGTGGCGGGCACTGCGGGCGCTGGTGGTGTTGGTGGTGATGGCACGCGGGCTGCTGATGGTGCTGCGGGCACTGATGGTTTGCAGGGCCTTGGTGGTGTTGGTGGTAACGCCGGTAGTGGTGCTGCGGGCACTGATGGGGCGGCGGGTCGTGATGGTCTGAGCAACGGCAACACCTCCATTGATGGTGAGGCCGGTGGCGCTGGTGGCGCTGGTGGTAACGCCGGTGTTGGTGGTGTGGGTGGCTCGGGGCGTGGTGGTCAGGCTGCTGGGGGTAGTGATGGCACGGCCGGTGTTGGCGGCAATGGTGGTGCCGGTGGTCGCGGTGCTGACGGTGTTGATGGCGTCGCCGGTGCTGTTGATGGCAGCGCCGGTGGCAATGGTGGTGCCGGTGGCAATGGTGGTCACGGTGGTCTGACCGCGGACGGGGTGACCCGCGCCTCTGATGGTGATGGCGGCAATGGTGGCGTCGGTGGTGCTGGTGGTCACGGTGCCAATGGTGGGGTCGGTTCCAATGGTGGGGCTGGTTCCAACGGTGGCGACGGGACGGCCGGATCGACCAATGGTGGTGCTGGTGACCGCGGTGGCGATGGCGCTGATGGCGGTCGTGGTGGCAATGGTGGTGCTGGCGGCGCTGGTGGTGTTGCCGGTACTGGTGCCCACGATGGTGTTGCCGGTGTTGGTGGCGTGGGTGGTAACGCGGGCAGTGGTGGCAACGGTGGCGATGGTGGTGCCGGCGGTCACGGCGGTAGTGGTGTTGGGCAGTCCGGTGCTGGTCTTGATGGCGGCAATGGTGGCGCTGGTGGTGCTGGTGGCGATGGTGGTGCCGGTGGTGTGGCGGGCACTGCGGGCGCTGGTGGTGTTGGTGGTGATGGCACGCGGGCTGCTGATGGTGCTGCGGGCACTGATGGTTTGCAGGGCCTTGGTGGTGTTGGTGGTAACGCCGGTAGTGGTGCTGCGGGCACTGATGGGGCGGCGGGTCGTGATGGTCTGAGCAACGGCAACACCTCCATTGATGGTGAGGCCGGTGGCGCTGGTGGCGCTGGTGGTAACGCCGGTGTTGGTGGTGTGGGTGGCTCGGGGCGTGGTGGTCAGGCTGCTGGGGGTAGTGATGGCACGGCCGGTGTTGGCGGCAATGGTGGTGCCGGTGGTCGCGGTGCTGACGGTGTTGATGGCGTCGCCGGTGCTGTTGATGGCAGCGCCGGTGGCAATGGTGGTGCCGGTGGCAATGGTGGTCACGGTGGTCTGACCGCGGACGGGGTGACCCGCGCCTCTGATGGTGATGGCGGCAATGGTGGCGTCGGTGGTGCTGGTGGTCACGGTGCCAATGGTGGGGTCGGTTCCAATGGTGGGGCTGGTTCCAACGGTGGCGACGGGACGGCCGGATCGACCAATGGTGGTGCTGGTGACCGCGGTGGCGATGGCGCTGATGGCGGTCGTGGTGGCAATGGTGGTGCTGGCGGCGCTGGTGGTGTTGCCGGTACTGGTGCCCACGATGGTGTTGCCGGTGTTGGTGGCGTGGGTGGTAACGCGGGCAGTGGTGGCAACGGTGGCGATGGTGGTGCCGGCGGTCACGGCGGTAGTGGTGTTGGGCAGTCCGGTGCTGGTCTTGATGGCGGCGCTGGTGGTGCTGGTGGTGCTGGTGGCGATGGTGGTGCCGGTGGTGTGGCGGGCACTGCGGGCGCTGGTGGTGTTGGTGGTGATGGCACGCGGGCTGCTGATGGTGCTGCGGGCACTGATGGTTTGCAGGGCCTTGGTGGTGTTGGTGGTAACGCCGGTAGTGGTGCTGCGGGCACTGATGGGGCGGCGGGTCGTGATGGTCTGAGCAACGGCAACACCTCCATTGATGGTGAGGCCGGTGGCGCTGGTGGCGCTGGTGGTAACGCCGGTGTTGGTGGTGTGGGTGGCTCGGGGCGTGGTGGTCAGGCTGCTGGGGGTAGTGATGGCACGGCCGGTGTTGGCGGCAATGGTGGTGCCGGTGGTCGCGGTGCTGACGGTGTTGATGGCAGCCAGGCGACCGCGCCGGGTGGCAACGGCGGCGCCGGGACCAACGGCGGCAACGGAGGCAACGGCGGTGCGGCCGGCAACGGCGGCCGGAACGCCGATGGCAGCGCCAGCGGGTTCAACGGCACTCAGGGCAACGGCGGTGACGGCGGTGCCGGCGGCGATGGCGGCGCCGGCTACCAGGGCCTCAATGGAGTCAACCTCGGCGACAACGGTCAAGAAGGCGGCAGGGGCGGCGCAGCAGGATCCGGTGGTCATGGGGGGACCGGGGCAGTCGGTGGTGCCGGCGGTAGCGGCGGCAACGGCGGCCAAGGCGGCAATGGTGGCGAAGGCCGCGACGGCTACGACGCAGCCGGCGATGGGAACGCCGAGGCGGGTGCCCACGGCGGCAATGCCGGCGACGGCGGCAACGGCGGTGCCGGCGGTGCCGGTGGTACGGGCGGCAACGGTGGAGCCTCCACGGCAGCCGGCGGCGTGGCAGGCGCCAACGGTAGCGGCGGCAATGGTGGGCGCGGCGGCGCCGCCGGCACGCCCGGCGATGGCGGCGATGGCAAGACCGGTGACGCCGCTCACCTCGCGGGCGGTAACGGCGGCAATGGCGGCAACGCCGGTGCGGCCGGCGCGGGTGGAGAACGTGGCGCGGCCGGGACCGGGGGCAGCGCAGGTACTGGCAATGCGGGCCAAGAGGGAATTGCCGGTAGCGGTGTGACCGGTGTCGTCGGCAACGGCGGCAACGGTGGCAACGGCTACGACGCCGGCAGTGACGACCACGCTGCAGCGAGCACCAACGGCGGTAACGGTGGTGCTGGCGGCAACGGCGGCGACCGCGGCAATGGCGGTAACGGTGGCCACGGTGGCGATGGGACCACGGGTGCTCAGGGCGCAGACGGCCAGAACCCAGGGGCGTCAGGCAACACCGGTGGCACCGGTGGATCCGGCGGGCAGGGTGGCGCAGGCGGAGCAAGTGGCACCCAAGCCGGAAATGCGGGGTCCGGAGGAAACGGCGGCCACGGAGCTACCGGTGGCGCCGGCGGCAAGGGCAATGACGGCAATACCGGCAGCTTCGCCAACGGCGGGACCGGCAACGGCGGCAACGGCGGCAACGGTGGAGCCGGTGGCCAGGGCGGCAACGGGGGCGACGGCGGTGCGGCGGGCGCACTGAATAACGGCAGCGGCAGCGCCGGAGCGCAAGGCACGGGTGGCAATGCCGGCAGCGGGGGTAACGGCGCCAACCCCGGCGACGGCGGCAACGGTGCGTCCGGAATCGCCACCCACACCAACGGCGGTAACGGCGGTAACGGCGGCAACGTCGGGCACGGTGGCGCCGCAGGTACGGCGGGAGTCGGCTCGAACGGCAGTGGCCAGGCCGGTACCTCCGGCAGTGCCCCCACCGGAGTCATTGTCGGAAACGGCGGCGACGGCGGCGCTGGCTACACCCCGGCTCCTCCCGCCACCACCGGCCAGACCGCGGCCAACGGTGGTGCCGGCGGCAACGGCGGCAACGGCGGCGATCACGGCAACGGCGGCACCGGCGGCACGGGCGGTAACGGAGCCAACGGCGCGGACGCCACCACCATGCAGTCCGGCGGCGGCCGCGGCGGCAACGGCGGTAACGGCGGCACCGGCGGGAAGGGCGGCCTGGGCGGGTCGGTCATGGGCTCGGACGGCGGAGTCGGTGCTGGCGGCAACGGCGGTGCCGGCGGCGCGGGTGCCACGGGTGAGTTCGCGGTCAACAACGGTTACGGCGGCACCGGTGGCACCGGTGGCAACGGTGGCAACGCCGGAGGGGCCACCGGCCAGGTCGGAAACGGCGGTACTGGGGGTACCGGTGGCGATGGTGCTGACGGTGTGCGCGCCTACAACGGCGGCACCGGAGCTCAGGGCGGCAACGGCGGAACCGGTGGATTGGCCGGGACCGTCGGCCACGGCGGTGTGGCCGGCAACGGCGGCGACGGTGGCGCGGGCGGAACCGGCGCGGCCGGCAGCGTGACGTACGACAACGGCCAAGGCGGCACCGGCGGAACCGGTGGTCTGGGAGGCAACGCTGGCAACGGCACCGGCACGGCCGGCAACGGCGGTGTCGGCGGCGATGGTGGCGCCGGAGCCCACGGCCAAGTCAGCTACAACAACGGCTACGGCGGCAACGGCGGACGCGGCGGGACCGGGGGGCTGGCCGGCACGGTTGGCGCTGCCGGCCAGGTGGGCAACGGCGGTACCGGTGGGGCCGGTGGAGACGGTGCGGACGGCCAAGTCGGCTACAACAACGGCTACGGCGGTAACGGCGGCAACGGCGGCTTCGGAGGAAACGCCGCGAACAGCACTGGCCAGGCCGGCGCCGGCGGTAACGGCGGCAACGGTGGTCAGGGCCACGACGGTCAGCTGGGCTACAACAACGGCTACGGCGGCAACGGCGGCAACGGCGGTAACGGCGGGCAGAACGGGTCGGTCGGCACCGCCGGACCGATCGTCAGCAGTGGCGGCAATGCCGGTGACGGAGGCAACGGTGCTGACAGCACCTCGACCTCCAACAACAGCTACGGCGGAAACGGCGGCAATGGCGGTAGCGGTGGCAATGCCGGCGCTGCCACTGGCCAGGCGGGTTCCGGAGGAAACGGCGGTATCGGTGGAAACGGCCGGGCCGGCCGGATCGACGCCAACAACGGCTATGGCGGCAACGGCGGGCGCGGTGGTAACGGCGGAAACGCCGGAAGCATCGGCACCGGTGGAATCGGCGGCAACGGTGCGTACGGCGGCGACGGCGGAGCGGGTGCGAACGGCGACATCTATCGCAATAACGGCACCGGCGGCATCGGCGGCACTGGCGGGGCCGGCGGTGACGCCGGCACCAGCAGTCCGGGCGCTTCAGACGGCCGGCCTGCGACTACGCAGGGCAGCCAAAACGGCGACGGCGGCAACGGCGGCGTCGGCGGCAACGGTGCCAACGGCGTCGTCGAAGTCAACGGCGGCACCCCCGGAGTGGGCGGCGCGGGCGGTACGGCCGGCGCCGCTGGGACAGGTGGTTCAGGCGGCCAGGCCGGTTCTGGCGGTCAGGCTGGCGCAACAGGCGCCCCGGCCTGACCCGATTACCCGGCCGGGCAATACGCGGCCAGAGGTATGCAGCGCCATCCGCAGTGATCGACGCTATATATCCTTTGTCTCGGCCTCGCCGATGACGAAGCGAGGCGAACTCAGAGAGGAGTAGCGCCCATGCGCGTCCTGGTGATCGGTTCCGGCGCCCGGGAACATGCGTTACTCCTAGCCCTTCGCAATGACCCGAAGGTCGATCACCTGGTGATCGCCCCCGGCAACGCCGGTACTGCGGCGGTAGCCGAGCAACGAGACATCGACATCACCTCGGCGTCGGCGGTCACCGCCTTGGCCCGCGACGTCGAGGCCGACCTGGTGGTGATCGGGCCGGAGGTGCCGTTGGTCTTGGGTGTGGCAGATGCGGTGCGTGCCGCCGGGATCGCCTGCTTCGGACCGTCGCAGGACGCCGCCCGCATCGAAGGTTCCAAGGCGTTCGCGAAGGACGTGATGGCCGCCGCCGGCGTGCGCACCGCCCGCTCGGAGATCGTCGACAGCCCCGCTGACCTGGACGCCGCCCTGACCCGGTTCGGTCCGGATGCCGGGGACGCGGCCTGGGTGGTCAAGGACGACGGGCTAGCCGCAGGCAAGGGCGTCGTCGTCACGGCAGATCGGACTGCCGCCCGCGCCCACGCCGCCGGCCTGCTCGACAGCGGGCATCCGGTGCTGCTGGAGTCCTTCCTGGACGGCCCCGAGCTGTCCCTGTTCTGCATCGTCGACGGCGCCACCGTGGTGCCGCTGCTGCCGGCGCAGGACTTCAAACGGGTCGGTGACGGCGACAGCGGGCCCAACACCGGTGGCATGGGCGCCTACGCACCGTTGCCCTGGTTGTCCCGGGAGGCTGCGGCCGGCATCGTCGCCGACGTCGTCGAACCCGTCGCGGCCGAACTTCTCCGGCGCGGCAGCCGGTTCACCGGATTGCTGTATGCCGGTCTGGCGATGACGTCGACCGGGCCGTCGGTGGTCGAATTCAATTGCCGCTTCGGCGATCCGGAGACCCAGGCAGTGCTGGCGCTGCTGGAGTCGCCGCTCGGGCAATTGCTGCACGCCGCCGCCACCGGCGGGCTGAGCGAGTTCGGGGTGTTGCGCTGGCGGGATGCGGCCGCGGTGACCGTGGTGCTGGCCGCAGAGAACTACCCCGGCCGGCCCCGTGTCGGGGACGTGATTGTGGGCGCCGAGGCCGACGGGGTGCTGCACGCCGGTACCGCACGCCGTGACGATGGGGCAGTGGTGTCCTCCGGCGGGCGGGTGCTCTCGGTGGTGGGCGTCGGAGACGACCTGAATGCCGCGCGTGCCGACGCCTACCGGATCCTCGACTCAATTCGCTTGCCGGGAAGCCACTTCCGCAGCGACATCGGCGCGGCTGCCGCCGAGGGCAAGATCCAGATCTGACCGCAGGCGCCTACCGCTATCCTTGGTGCCATGGCTGACCAAACTGAACCGGAGACCACTGCATCCGAAGAACAGGATGCCCCGGCGAAAAGTGCCGGCACGGCGAAACGGCGGCCAGCGCCCACCCCGGCCCCGGCCCCGGCGCAGTCGAGCACCGGCCCCCTGCTGATCGCCGCGGCCATCGGACTGGTTGCCGGGCTCATCGGCGGTGCCGCCGTGTCCGCTTTGTGGCCGTCCGGTAGCTCGTCCTCGGGTGGTTCTGGCAAGTTCAGCAGCGAGCAGGTCAACGACGCCAAGAAGGACGTGTGCGGCGCGGTCGTGCTTGCTCGCCAAGCGGTGGCCAACAACATGCACATGAAGAACCCGGACCCGGAGAACCCCGTCGCCCAGCTCGCGGTGGCCGCCAACGCGCGGTTGTCGCTGACTGCGGGTGCGGCCTATCTGCGTGGCCGGCTCGAGGCGGACCCCGCGACGCCGCAAGACATCGTGGACTCCACCCAGAAGATGGCCGGTGCGCTGGAGCGTCTGAACCTCAGCTACCTTGTCGGGCAACCGAATACGGAGCGCGAGCAGCTGGGGCATGACCTCGACTCGCACATCACCACGCTGGGCAAGCTCTGCCAGTAACCCGGCTGGGGTTACCGATCAGAGCCCGAACAGGGCCAGTGGGTCCGTTGCGAACATGGCGCCTACGTCGTCGAGACCGGTGAAGGCGGCACCCGGGTCGAGCGGGTTGGCGGCGTTGAAGATGCCGAACAGCGAGCTCAGGTCGACGTTGCCGAACGGTGTCACCAGGGTGTCGGTGATGGTGCCGTCGTCGCCCGGCGTGGCGATGTAGATGTTCTGCCAACCGCCGCCGAAGTTCAGGACGTCATAGACGGTTCCTGCCGCGGGCAGCAGCGAGGCGTCCACCCCGTCGGCAGCCGCGATGCTCGCCACGGTGAACTCGGTGTTGGCCATCCCCAGCAGGTTCGACACATTCACGCCGGTGGTGATGGTCCCGAGGTCGGTGGGACTCGACCCGGAGTCGTCGTAGACGGTGAAGACCTGCGGGGCGAAGTCGATCGGCGTACCGCCACCAATGCCGACCGAGGCACCGCCGAGGCTAAGCAGCGGCCCGACGCCGAGCAGCGACGGCACGATGTTGAAACCCTCGTCCGAGCCGGTCAAGCCCAGAGTCGGGTCGAAGATGTAGCCGCCGAGGCTGAAGGCGTCATCGCCGAGGCTGCTGTCGCCGACCTGCAGCCCGGTGAAGGCGTCACCCGGGTCGAGCGGGTTGGCGGCATTGATGCCGCCGAACAGCGAGTCCAGGTTCATGTTGCCGAACGGCGTGACCAAGGTG
Organism: Mycolicibacter sp. MU0102; assembly: GCF_963378105.1. Lineage (NCBI taxonomy): Bacteria > Bacillati > Actinomycetota > Actinomycetes > Mycobacteriales > Mycobacteriaceae > Mycobacterium > Mycobacterium holstebronense. The sequence continues at coordinate 3,953,037 of NZ_OY726398.1, read as the reverse complement.
TCGTGGACAGTGCCGGGGGTGACGGTGCCGTCGACGGTGACGTCCGGCGTCGCCGTGTACACATTCACCCAGCCACCGCCGAGGTTGAAGGCGTCGTAGACCGACCCCAGTACCGGTAGCTGCGAGGCGTCCACACCGTCGGTAGCGGTGACACCCTGGATGATCAACTGTGTGTTGGTCATTCCCAACAGATTCGCCACGTCCACCGCGGTTTGGACGCTGCCGAGCTCGCTGCCGCTGCTCCCGTAGACGTCGAAGTCCTGCGGAGCGAAGGCCTGCGGCTGGGTTTCGGGATACCCCAGGCTGAACACCAGCTGGCCGCCGCCGAGGTTCAACAACGGCGGCAGGCTTGCGAGGGAGTCGACCGGCGTGAAGCCCTCGGTCACCGTGCCGTCCTCCCCGGTGCTGAACGGGTTGAACGTGAATCCGCCGATGCTGAAGGCGTCGGCGCCGATACTGCTGTCGCCGGCCTGCAGCGGGGTGAACGCGTCACCCGGCTGCAGCGGGTTGGCGGCGTTCATGTCGGCGAACAGCGAGCTCAGGTCGGTGTTGCCGAACGGCGTCACCAGGGTGTCGGTGACGGTGCCGTTCGCGCCGGGGGTGGCGACGTAGACGTTGTAGAAGCCGTTGCCCAGGTTGAGTACGTCGTAGACCGTTCCCTTCGCGGGTAGCGCCGACGCCTCGACCCCATCGGCGGGGATGGTGTCGAGGACGGTGAACGCGGTGTTGGACATGCCCAGCAGGTTCGCGACGGTTTCGTTGGTGCTGATGCTGCCGAGCGATTCGGTGCCGTTGTACAAGTCGAAGGTTTGTGGGGCGAGGTCCAAGCTGGTGGGCCCAATGCTCACCGACCCGCCACCGAGGCCCAGCAGCGGGGGAGCCAGGCTGAGTGGACCGACCGGGTCGAAGCCTTTGGTGCCGGATGAGGTGATCGGGTCGAAAACGGTGCCGTCGATGGTGAAGGCGTTGTCGCCCGGGGCAGCGGTGCCCAGCGCGGCTTGCATGAGTGCGGCGGTGATCAGCCCACCGCCGGCGGTGGCAGCAACGGCGGCCGTCTGGATTCGTCGATTTGTCATCACAGGCCTTCCAATTGGGTCGGTTGGACTGGCATTTAATGGCACTCAGAATCAGTTGAGTTACTGGTGGGTACTTTTCGACGGTACCTTGCGTGTTCTTCGTCACACAAGGTTTTATATGGCTCAAATATCGGACGAATTCAACGATTTAGGAGACAATGCGGCCGAATTACGGGACATCAACCCAGATTCGCGGTAGCTCCAGCGCCGCGGTGGTTGCCTGGTTTTCGTGCCAGCGGTGTTCGGAGCCTGAAGAATGCTTAGGCGGTCAGCAGCGGGGCGATCCAGGTCAACTCAGCTGGCAGCTGAGAGCTCCAATAGGAGCCGTCGTGCCCGCCCGGGGAGAAGCCGCCCGCCGGCGGGTTGGGCAGCTGGGCGATGAAGGCCTGGGTCGCCGAATAGAACGGGTCGCCGTTTCCGCAGTCCACCCGAATCGGGATCGAGCCCAATGCCGGCATCCCGAAAACCGAGTTGGCCGAGAAGTCCGACGCGCCATCGAACGCCCCCGGCGCCGTCGCTCCGGGCGACAGCCACAGTGCGGGGCTGACCGCGCAGATCGCGGCGGTTCGGCGCGGGCCGAGCCGGCCCCCCAGCAGCAGGGCGCCGTAGCCGCCCATGGACCAGCCGATGAATCCCACCCGCGAGGTGTCCAGGCCCTGCTCGGCCAGCAGTGGCAACAACTCGTCGGTCACCATTGCCCCCGAGTCCTCCCCGGAGCTACGGCGATGCCAGTAGCTCCCGCCGCCGTCAACGGCGACCACCGCGAACGGAGGCAGTCCCGCGTCGACAGCTTCGGCCAGGCCCTGCTCGACGCCACCGGCCATCACTGTCGCGGCGTCACTTCCCTTGCCGTGCAACGCGATCAGCGGACGCAACGCCCCAGTCTGGCCGGGGGGCCGGGCGATTGCCCAGTTGGTGGTGATTCCTCCGCGCGCCGCCGAGGCGAACGAGCCCGTCGACATCGTGGGTGCGGCCTGCAGCGGGGCGGCCTGCGTGGATCGCGCACTCAGGAGTGAACTCGCCCCCAGCGCGCCCGCGGTGCCCAACATGGCCCCGGCGCGCAGTACCGCTCGTCGGCTCAACTCCGGCATGGCGGCCATCATGCCAGCGGGGTGCGGTTTGTCCGAAAAGGCGGAAACGCATGATGCAGCGCTACCTGGGCTGGCAGCATCTCTAGTCGTGATGACAGCAGTGACGCCCAAGGGCGAGCGGCGGCGGTATGCGCTGATCAGCGCCGCCGCCGAGCTGCTGCGTGAGGGTGGGTTCGATGCGGTGCGCCACCGCGCCGTGGCGCAGCGGGCCGGGCTGCCGCTGGCGTCGACGACCTACTACTTCTCGTCACTTGACGACCTCATCGCCCACGCGGTGGAACACATCGGGATGTTGGAGGTCGCGCAGTTGCGGGCTCGCATCACCGAGCTGTCCCGGCGCCGGCGCAGTGCCGAGACCACGGCGGACATCCTGGTGGAGCTGTTGGTGGGGTCGCAAGAGAATCCGGAGAGCGGTCCGCAAGTAACCGAGCAGCTCATCTCCCGCTATGAGCGCTACATCGTGTGCTCTCGCCACCCGGCGCTGCGTGACATTCAGCGCCGTATCCTGCACCAACGGTCCGATGCGGTCACCGAGGCCGTCGAACGTTCCGGGCGGATCACGCGGGTAGAGATGGCCTATTCCCTGGTCTGCATGGTCGACGGCGCGGTGATGGCGGCGCTCGTCGATGACCTGCAGGGCCCCCGGGCAGCCGCCCGGGCCGCGGTCGTCGACGTCATCGATATGCTCGCTCCACTGGACCAGCGCGCGGTGTCGGCCTGAGAAGCCCACACGGTATGCTGCCTCGATCCCTTTGTCGCTCCTTAGCTACTGGCGGGTAACGGAGGGTCCGGAGGCGCTTGGAAAAGCGCCGTAAGCGCCGGAAGACGGCGAAGAGACGCGAATGTGGAGAGCTACGTCATGAATATCGGTGTCCTATCCGAGGCGCAGCCCGGTGAGACGCGTGTGTCGGCGACGCCGACGACCGTCGCTGCACTGACCAAGCTCGGTTACGACGTCGTAGTGGATTCCGGTGCCGGCGAAGCATCGTCCTTTTCCGACGCGGCGTACACCGAGGCCGGCGCCACCATCGGCGAGGCACGCACCGCCGACATCGTCTTCGGTGTCAATGCCCCCTCGATCGAGCAGCTGGACGGGATGAAGCCGGGCGCGACGCTGGTCAGCCTGTTGGCCCCGGCCCTGAACCCGGATCGGGTGGAGGATCTGGCCCGCCGGCCCATCACCGCGCTGTCAATGGACGCGGTTCCCCGGATTTCGCGTGCGCAGTCGCTGGACGTACTGAGCTCGATGGCCAACATCGCCGGCTACCGCGCCGTGATCGAGGCGGCCCACGTCTTCGGCCGGTTCTTCACCGGCCAGGTGACCGCCGCAGGCAAGGTGCCGCCGGCCAAGGTGCTGGTCGTGGGCGCCGGGGTGGCGGGCTTGGCCGCGATCGGTGCCGCCGGCAGCCTGGGTGCAATCGTGCGGGCAACCGACCCGCGTCCCGAGGTGGCCGATCAGGTCCGCTCGCTCGGCGGGGAGTACCTGTCGATCGAATCGACTGAGACCGAGGTGTCGGCCACCGGCTACGCCAAGGAGATGAGCGACGACTACAAGGCCCGGGAGGCGCAGCTCTACGCCGACCAGGCCGCCGACGTCGACATCATCGTCACCACCGCACTCATCCCGGGTAAGCCCGCGCCGCGGATCATCACCGCCGACATGGTGGCGGCGATGAAGCCGGGCAGCGTGATCGTCGACATGGCCGCGGCCAACGGCGGCAACGTCGAGGGCACCGTCAAGGACCAGGCCGTCGTCACCGACAACGGGGTGACGATCATCGGCTACACCGACCTGGCCGGCCGGCTGCCCGCGCAGGCGTCGCAGCTCTACGGCACCAACCTGGTCAACCTGATGAAGTTGATGACACCCGGCAAGGACGGCCAGCTGGTGCTGGACTTCGACGACGTGGTGCAGCGGTCGATGACTGTGGTCCGCGACGGCGAGTCGACGTGGCCCCCGCCGCCGGTGCAGGTCTCGGCCGCCCCGGCCAAGGTTGCCGAAGCCCCGGTGGTCGCGAAGGCGAACAAGGAACCGATGTCGGCCGGACGCCGCCTGGGCGTGGTGGTCTCGGCCGCGGCCGTGTTGTTCGCACTGGTCGCGATGGCGCCGGCGGCGCTGCAGGTGCACCTGACGGTCTTCGCGTTGGCGATCGTGATCGGTTACTACGTGATCGGCCATGTGCACCACGCGCTGCACACGCCGCTGATGTCGGTGACCAATGCGATCTCGGGAATCATCGTGGTGGGCGCGCTGCTGCAGATCGGCCACGGCGACCCGGCCATCACGAGTTTGGCCGCTGCGGCGATCCTGCTGGCCAGCATCAACATCTTCGGTGGTTTTGCGGTGACCCGCCGCATGCTCGCCATGTTCTCCCGCAGCTAGGCGCTGCGCTCCCCGACTTGGAGTAGACCCCGCTTATGTTTTCAGTTGAGACCGCCGCCTCGGCGGCATACATCGTCGCGGCCTTGTTGTTCATCCTGGCCCTGGCCGGGCTGAGCAAGCACGAGACGTCCAAGGCCGGCAACAGCTTCGGCATCCTCGGGATGGCGGTGGCGCTGGCCGCGACGATCACCTTGGCGGTGCATCACGACATCAATCCGATCGGCTTGGCGTTGCTGATCGGGGCCACCGTGGTCGGTGCGGCAATCGGGCTGTGGCGCGCCAAGGTCGTCGAGATGACCGGCATGCCCGAGCTGATCGCGCTGCTGCACTCGTTCGTCGGCCTGGCTGCCGTGCTGGTCGGCTGGAACGGCTACCTGCACGTAGAAAACAGCCCGTGCAGCGCCGACGCTCGCGAACTGGCCGCCCAGGGGCTGTTCGGCATCCACTCGGCCGAGGTGTTCATCGGCGTGTTCATCGGTGCGGTGACCTTCACCGGCTCGATCGTGGCCAACCTCAAGCTCTCGGCGCGGATGAAGTCCAACCCGCTGATGCTGCCCGGCAAGAACTTCCTCAACATCGGTGCGCTGGTCGCGTTCGTCGCCTTGACGGTGTGGTTCGTGTACGAGCCCAAGCTGTGGCTGCTGATCGTGGTGACACTGCTGGCGCTGGCGCTGGGCTGGCACCTGGTGGCTTCCATCGGCGGCGGTGACATGCCGGTGGTCGTCTCGATGCTCAACAGCTACTCCGGCTGGGCGGCGGCCGCCTCAGGCTTCCTGCTCTCCAACGACCTGCTGATCATCACCGGCGCGCTGGTCGGCTCCTCGGGTGCCTACCTGTCCTACATCATGTGCAAGGCGATGAACCGCTCGTTCATCTCGGTGATCGCCGGTGGCTTCGGGATCGAAGCCGGCCCCGCCGAGGACAAGGACTACGGCGAGCACCGCGAGATCACCGCCGAAGGGGTCGCCGAGCTGCTGGGCGGCGCCGACTCGGTGATCATCACCCCGGGCTACGGCATGGCCGTCGCGCAAGCCCAGTACGGGGTCGCCGAACTGACCCGCAAGCTGCGCGACCGCGGCGTCAACGTGCGCTTCGGCATCCACCCGGTCGCCGGCCGACTGCCCGGCCACATGAACGTGCTGCTGGCCGAGGCCAAGGTGCCCTACGACATCGTGCTGGAGATGGACGAGATCAACGACGACTTCGGTGACACGTCGGTGGTCCTGGTGATCGGCGCCAACGACACCGTCAACCCGGCCGCCGCCGAAGACCCGTCCAGCCCGATCGCGGGCATGCCGGTGCTGACCGTGTGGGACGCCGACAACGTGATCGTCTTCAAGCGCTCCATGGCTTCTGGCTACGCGGGCGTGCAGAACCCGCTGTTCTTCCGGCAGAACTCCGCCATGTTGTTCGGTGACGCCAAGGACCGGGTCGAAGACATCCTGCACGCGCTGTAAGGGCGCGTCACCGGCGCGGCCAGTGTCGCGGCGCCCTTACTCAGGGCGTCTGCGGCCGGGCGAAACCCAAGCGTTTGGCTTCGCCGGCCGGCTGCGACGGCTCGCGACGCAGGCCGTTCAACAATGCGAACAGCACCGGCTCGATCTCGTTGACCGCCTGTGCGGGATCGTCGGCGGCGGCGATGATGGGCCCGGTCTTGCTGAGTAGGGCGTAGAGCAATTCGGCGGTGACGCCGACCGGTACGGCCACGATTTGGCCGGTCTCGATCAGCTCGCCGAGCACGCCGCGCAGCAACGGAAGTGCCAGTTCCTCGTCGACGGTCTGCTTGCGGTCCCAACCCAGTGCGCTGGCCGATTCCCGCAGCAACACCCGGGCGTCGTGATTGTGGACGTAGCAGCGCAGTACCGCGCTGATCGCCAACAGCGCCTGTTCCCACGGGCTGGCGCCGTCGGGCATGGATTCCAGGGCGCCCGGTAGTACGGCCTGCATGACGTCGGCCTGGCTGAGCCTGAACACCTCGGCGAAGATCGCCTGCTTGTCGCGAAAGTGGTGGTAGACGGCACCCTTGCTGGAGTGCGATGCCTGCGCGATCTCATCGACGGAGGTCGCTTCGAAGCCCTTGGCAACGAAAAGAATCCGGGCAGCGTCGAGCACCGCGGTCCGCGTGAGCCCAGCGTGCATGTCCCGCCGGGTCGGCCTCCCGTTCCCCATTGGCCAAAGCGTACTCACCGACCGGCAGTCTGTGTCAGACTACGAGCCTGTCCGTTTTTCTCGACATGTGGAGTCGTCATGTTGACCGTTGGCCGAGCCAACGAGAGTAATGCCGCGTTCGAGCATGGTGAGTTGCCGCCGGCAGCCCGGATCGCGGTCGAGGTTTTCCTGGAGTTCATGCGCAACAAGCGGGTCCGCCCCTACGACATCGCCACCCGCTGCCGCACCCGGTCCCTCACCCGCCACGTCTCCGTCGGGCCGCGGCGCGAGATAGTGCGCTCTTTCGACCTTGCGCCGCCCTTCTGGCCGCTCACCATCGACGCCTATGGCGGCCTGCCGGCCGGCTACGGCATCGACCGAAACGGCGCGTGCATTCGCTACACCCAGAATCCCTACCCGCTGACCAGCCGGGCTGACGACGTGACAGTGCAGCGGGTGCAGTTCGCGCAGGGATGTCAGAACGTGATGCGCCGGGCCACCCGAACCAACCCCGCCTTTATCTGCGAACCGGTGCCCCCGTGGCGTGCCGTCCAGGTCGTCGGGGACTACCTCATCGATGCGGCGATATCGCTGTCCGAAGGCCGAGGCCCGGTCATCGTGGAAGCCGTGCCCGCTGCCCAGGCCAGTCCGACTCCACCGGAGCGCACGACCGTAAGCTAGCTGCTCGTGAGCATTCCCAATGTGCTGGCCACCCGTTACGCCAGTACCGCCATGACAGACATCTGGTCGCCGCAGGCCAAGATCGTTGCCGAGCGTCGGCTGTGGCTGGCGGTGCTGCGCGCCCAGTCCGAGCTGGGCGTGCCGGTGCCCGCACGGGCGATCGCCGACTACGAGGCTGTCCTCGGTGACGTCGACCTGGCGTCGATCGCGGCCCGTGAGCGGGTGACCCGCCACGACGTCAAGGCCCGTATCGAGGAGTTCAACGCCCTCGCCGGTCACGAGCAAATTCACAAGGGCATGACCAGCCGGGACCTGACCGAAAACGTCGAGCAGTTGCAGATTCGCCAGTCCCTGCAACTGGTCCACGACCACGGGGTCGCGGTCGCCGCGCGCCTGGTCAGCCACGCGGCGGCCTACCGCGACCTGGTGATGGCCGGGCGCAGCCACAATGTCGCCGCGCAGGCCACCACGTTGGGTAAGCGGTTCGCCTCGGCTGCCGAGGAGACCCTGCTCGCGCTGCGCCGAGTGCGTGAGCTGATCGACCGCTACCCGCTGCGCGGCATCAAGGGCCCGATGGGCACCGCGCAGGACATGCTGGACCTGTTCGACGGCGACACCGCCAAACTCAGCGAGCTGGAACGTCGGGTCGCCGAATTCTTGGGGTTCTCGGCGGTGCTCACCAGCGTCGGGCAGGTCTATCCGCGCTCGCTGGACCATGACGTGGTCTCGGCGCTGGTGCAATTGGGTGCCGGCCCCTCCTCGCTGGCGCAGACCATCCGCCTGATGGCCGGCCACGAACTGGTCACCGAAGGATTCGCACCCGGCCAGGTGGGCTCGTCGGCGATGCCGCACAAGATGAACACCCGCAGCTGCGAGCGGGTCAACGGGCTGCAGGTGGTGTTGCGCGGCTATGCCTCGATGGCTGCCGAACTGGCTGGCGCGCAGTGGAACGAGGGCGACGTCTTCTGCTCGGTGGTGCGTCGCGTCGCACTGCCCGACGCCTTTTTCGCCGTCGACGGGCAGACCGAGACCTTCTTGACCGTGCTCGACGAATTCGGGGCCTACCCGGCGGTGATCACCCGCGAACTGGACCGCTACCTGCCCTTCCTGGCCACCACCAAGGTATTGATCGCCGCGGTGCGTGCCGGGGTGGGACGCGAAGCCGCCCACGAGGTGATCAAGGAACACGCGGTGGCCGTCGCGCTGGCGATGCGCGAGCGCGGTGCCGAACCCGACCTGCTGGACCGGCTGGCCGCCGACGACCGGCTGCCACTGGACCGGGCCGCGCTGGATGCGGCCGTCGCCGACCGCCAGGCATTCACCGGCGCGGCCGCCGACCAGGTCGACCGGGTGGCGGCCGAGGTGGCCGAACTCGTCGAGCGGTATCCGGCCGGGGCTGCCTACAGCCCGGGCGCGATCCTGTAGCTGTCATGGAGGTCCAGGAGCTCGCGAGCATCGACTTCACCGATCTGGACAACTTTGCCGACGGCTTCCCGCACGAGCTGTTCGCGCTGCATCGCCGGGTGGCGCCGGTGTACTGGCACGAACCCACCGCCCACACTCCGGACGGCGACGGCTTCTGGTCGGTGGCCACGCACGCCGAGACGCTGGAAGTGCTGCGCGACGCGCAGACCTATTCGTCGGTCACCGGCGGGGACCGGCCGTTCGGCGGCACCGTGCTGCAGGACCTCCCGATCGCCGGGCAGCTGCTGAACATGATGGACGACCCGCGGCACGCGCAGGTCCGTCGGCTGGTCAGCTCCGGACTGACTCCGCGGATGATCCGCCGCGTCGAGACCGATCTGCGGCGCCGGGCGCGGGCCTTGCTCGACGCCGTCGAGCCCGGGGTTCCCTTCGACTTCCTGGTCGACATCGCCGCCGAGGTTCCGATGCAGATGATCTGCATCCTGTTGGGTGTTCCCGAAGCCGACCGGCACTGGCTGTTCGAGGCGATTGAGCCCAGCTTCGACTTCCGCGGCTCACGCAAGGCAGTGGTGTCGCGACTGTCCATCGAGGACGCCGGCAACCGGGTCTACACCTTCGGACGGGAGTTGATCGCGGCCAAGCGCGCCGAGCCCGCCGACGACATGCTCTCGGTGGTGGCCAACTCGACCGACCCCGAGCTCAGCGATCTCGAGGTGTATCTGTTCTTCCAGTTGCTGTTCAGTGCCGGCGCCGAGACCACCCGCAACGCCATCGCCGGCGGGCTGCTGGCACTGTCTGCTTACCCCGACCAATACCGTTTGCTGCGTAGCGATTTCGATCTGCTGCCCACCGCCATCGAAGAGATCCTGCGCTGGACCTCGCCGGCTCCGTCGAAGCGGCGCACCGCCAGCCGGCGCGCTGTGCTGGGCGGGCAGACCATCGACGCCGGCCAGAAGGTGCTGGTGTGGGAGGGCTCGGCCAACCGCGACCCGGCGGTGTTCGAGCGGGCCGATCAGTTCGACATCACCCGTAAACCCAACCCACACATCGGGTTCGGCCACGGCGCCCACTTCTGCTTGGGGGCCCACTTGGCCCGACTGGAACTGCGGGTGCTCTACGAGGAGCTGCTGAGCCGGTTCGGCGAATTGGCGGTCGTGGAGCCGGTGGAGTGGACGCGCAGCAACCGGCACACCGGGATGCGGCACATGATGGTGGAACTGCGGCCCTAGATCCCCTGCGATTTCGGCGCGGTTTTACCCGCTCAGCGGGCACTATCGCGCCGAAATCGCCCACCGGATCTCGGTGATGACCCGATCCGGGGCAGTGACTAAGTCCAGCCAGGTGAACCGGAGCACGGTCCACCCCCGCAGCACGATCTGGTTCTGCCGCACCCGGTCACCTTCGAATTCATCCGGGCCGCTGTGATACGCCCAGCCGTCAACTTCGATCGCAACGGCGATTTCTGGAAAGGCAACGTCAATCTTGTAGCCGCCCAGTCGATAGTTCGCCACCCATCCAGTGACGCCGGCATCGCGCAACAGTTGGACCAGCATTCGCTCGGCCTGTGAACGCGCGCCGCTCTCTGCCGCCTGCAGCATCCGACGGGCCGCCGGGGAACCCTGCCGGCCCGCGTTTCGCAGCTGGGCCCGCCACAGGTGGGGTAGTTCGGTGTGGCGCTGCAGGGCGGTATCCATCACCTTGGGGCCCCCGCCACGACGGGCAGCGGCCTCGACCGTCGTCAGGGCGAGCCCGGTAACCAGCAGCCCCCTGCGCTCGACCACATCCGCGGGAAAGAGGTCTCGGCGCCTGAGCCGGGTGCCTCGATGAGCCCGCCCATGTGAATTGCGAGGAACGGTAACCTCGACCAGATTCGGTGCGGCGGTGGTCAGCTGGTGCCACCAGGCCGCCGCCAATCCGCTGGCGACGGCGTCAATTCCGTAGCTCCACACCGCTGCCCGGATGCGCGCGGCGGTGGTGAACGGACGATCGTCGGCAAAGTACACGCCGGGCCCGCAGCGCCGCCAGCGTCCAGATTGGAGTCGGCGGCCGATGGCGGAGCGGGAGAGGCCGCACTCCAAGGCCTGCGAGCGGGTGATCACACCGTCGTGACGCCGTAGATAGTTGTCCACATAGGTCGGACGTGGCCCGACCGGCCCGGGTTCCGTGCGATTTCCCCCGCTCAGCGAGCCGGACCGCGCCGAGATCGCCGGGCCACGCCCGCGGAGTGCAGTTCCAGGGCGGCCAGGCCGCCGATCACCGCGGGGTCTGCGTGGCGCCAGGCCCCGGCGGGGTCGGGACTGATCGCGGTCAGCTTCCCCAAAGGACGATTGGTCAGCGCGCGCAGCGCCAGAAGTTGCTGCCCGGCCATGGTGGCGTACAGCCCCAGCACCGCTCGTTTGCGCAAGAAGAACCGCAGTCGCAAGGCCAGCCACGGCATCGCCACCGCCAGAATCGGCGGGGCCGCGACCGCGAACGCGAGCAGGTAGGCCAGCCAGCCGGCCGTGGTGTTCAGATTGTGGCCGGCCCCGGCGATGTCGACGGCGGCATGGCCCGCCGCGGTGAGCGGCTTGCTCACGGCGTCGCCGACCAGCGGGATACGGTCCGCGCTCTTGCCTGCCGACGTCAAACTGTCGGCCACACCGTTGGCGCCGCGCTCGAACTGCTGCCCGACACCGGCGATGGTGGTGACCGCGCCATGGACGGCGAGCGCGACGAGTACCCACAAGAAGGTCCACGCCGCGACGACGAGGTCGCTGAACAGTTGGGCCAGTAGGCGGCCGGGGGAGGTGGCGTAGGGCAGCAACCGGGAGGTCATCATCCGATCCCAGCACAGTGCCTACCGCTAAGCTGGCCGAATGTCGCGACCCGCGCTCTCCGATTACCAGCACCTGGCCAGCGGCAAAGTCCGCGAACTCTACCGGATCGATGAGCAGCATCTGCTGTTCGTCGCTACCGACCGGATCTCGGCGTTCGACTACATCCTCGACAGCGAGATCCCGGACAAGGGCCGCATCCTGACCGCGATGAGTGTCTTCTTCTTCGACCTCGTCGATGCCCCCAATCACCTGGCCGGGCCGCCCGACGACCCGCGCATCCCCGACGAGGTGCTCGGCCGCGCGCTGGTGGTGCGCCAGCTGAAGATGATGCCGGTGGAGTGTGTGGCGCGCGGCTACCTGACCGGCTCGGGCCTGCTGGACTACCAGAGCAATGGTGCCGTCTGTGGCATCCCCTTGCCGCCCGGATTGGTGGAAGCCAGCAAGTTCCTCAACCCGCTGTTCACTCCGGCGACCAAGGCCGACATCGGTGAGCACGACGAGAACATCTCGTTCGCGCAGGTGATCGACCTGGTAGGGCCGGTACGCGCCGGCCAGCTGCGCGACCGCACCCTGGCGACCTATGTGCAGGCGGCCGACCACGCGCTGACCAAGGGAATCATCATCGCCGACACCAAGTTCGAGTTCGGCGTCGACGAACATGACAACCTGGTGCTGGCCGACGAGGTCTTCACTCCCGACTCGTCGCGGTACTGGCCGGCCGACCACTACCGGGCCGGGGTCGTGCAGGACAGCTTCGACAAGCAGTACGTCCGCAACTGGCTCACCGGCCCGGAATCCGGTTGGGACCGCTCTGGAGATCAGCCGCCCCCGGCGCTGCCGGACGACATCATCGCCGCGACTCGCGCCCGTTACATCGAGGCCTACGAACGCATTTCAGGTCTGTCCTTTGACGACTGGGTCGGCCCCGGAGCATGACCGACGTGTCACTGACCCCTCCAGGACCACCCTCAGCCAAGCGAGTAGACAGCACCCGCACTCATCACGGGGATGTCTTCGTCGACTCCTATGAGTGGCTGCGTGACAAGTCCGATCCCGCTGTCATCGCTCACTTGGAAGCCGAGAACGCCTACACCGACGCCGCCACGGCGCACCTGGAACCCTTGCGTCAGGCCATTTTCGACGAGATCAAGGCCCGCACCAAGGAGACCGACCTGTCGGTACCCGCGCGTCGCGGCGACTGGTGGTACTACGCGCGCACCTTCGAAGGAAAGCAGTACGGCGTCCACTGCCGTTGCCCGATCAACGGTCCCGATGACTGGGATCCACCGCAGCTCGACGAGACCACCGAGATCCCCAGCGAGCAGGTGCTGCTCGACCAGAACGCCGAGGCCGAAGGGCACGACTTCTTCGCGCTCGGTGCCGCCAGCGTCAGCCCGGACAGTCACATCCTGGCCTACTCCGTCGACGTCGTCGGCGACGAGCGGTACACCCTGCGGTTCAAGGATCTTCGCACCAGTGAGCTGCTTCCCGACGAGATCGCCGGGATCGGCGCCGGGGTGACCTGGGCGACCGACAATCAGACTGTCTACTACACGACCGTCGACGAGGCCTGGCGACCGGATACCGTGTGGCGCCACCGAATCGGGGTGTCGGCAGAGTCTTCCGAGCAGGTCTACCACGAGGCCGACGAACGATTCTGGTTGTCGGTGGGACGCACCCGCAGTGACGCCTACGTGTTGATCGCGGCCGGCTCGTCGATCACCACCGAGGTGCGCTACGCCGACGCGGCCGACTCGCACGCTGAGTTCACCGTGGTGCTGCCTCGCCGCGAAGGCGTCGAGTACGCCGTAGAGCACGCGATCATCGGCGGCCAGGACCAATTCCTGATGCTGCACAACGACGGTGCGGTCAACTTCACGTTGGTGCAAGTGCCGGTAGCCAAGGCGGGCGATCCGGCCGCGCAGCAAACCCTGATCGCCGGACGCGACGACGTGCGGCTCGACGGGGTGGATGCCTTCGCCCACCATCTGGTGGTCGGGTACCGCGCCGAGGGTCTGCCCCGCATCCAGCTGTGGCCGATCGGCCCCGACGGTGAACTCCAATCGCCGCAGGAGATCACCTTCGACACCGAGCTGACGTCGTCGGGTCTGGCCACCAACCCGAACTGGGACGCCCCGAAACTGCGGGTCGGTGCGACGTCGTTCATCACCCCGGTGCGGGTCTACGACATCGACCTTGCGACCGGTGAACGCACACTGCTGCGCGAACAACCGGTGCTGGGCGAATACCGCAGCACCGACTACGTCGAATACCGCGACTGGGCCTACGCCGAGGACGGCACCCGGATCCCGGTGTCGATCGTGCACCGGGCCGGTATCGAACTCCCGGCTCCCACACTGCTTTACGGCTACGGGGCCTACGAGGCGTGCGAAGACCCGCAGTTCTCGATCGCACGGTTGTCGCTGCTGGACCGGGGGATGGTGTTCGCCGTAGCCCACGTTCGCGGCGGCGGCGAGATGGGCCGGCTGTGGTACGAGCGCGGCAAGCTGCTGGAGAAGAAGAACAGCTTCACCGACTTCGTCGCCGTGGGACGTCACCTGATCGATGCGGGGGTCTGCCGACCCGGACATCTGGTGGCGATGGGCGGCAGCGCCGGCGGCCTGCTGATGGGGGCGGTGACGAACCTGGCGCCGGACCTGTTCGCCGGGGTGGTGGCGCAGGTGCCGTTCGTCGACCCGCTGACCACCATCTTGGACCCGTCGCTGCCGCTGACCGTCATCGAATGGGACGAGTGGGGAAACCCGTTGGACGACAAGGACGTCTACTTCTACATGAAGTCCTACTCGCCATACGAGAACATCGCCCGCCGGGAATACCCGCCGATCCTGGCGATGACCTCCCTGAACGACACCCGGGTGTACTACGTCGAGCCGGCGAAGTGGGTCGCGGCGCTGCGGCACACCAAGACCGACGCCAACCCGGTGTTGCTGAAAACCGAGATGAACGCCGGCCACGGCGGGATCTCCGGGCGCTACGAACGCTGGAAAGAGATCGCCTTCTCCTACGCCTGGCTGCTGGCGGTTGTCGGCTGCGGGTAACGTCGCGGCCATGAGCCTCGCCGAAATCCCGCTGACCACCCTTGACGGCCGTTCCACCTCGCTGGCCGATTACGCCGACCGCGCGGTGCTCGTGGTCAATGTCGCGTCCAAATGCGGACTCACCCCGCAGTACGGCGCGCTGGAGAAGCTCGCGCAGGACTACGGCGATCGCGGCCTGACCGTGCTGGGCGTGCCCTGCAACCAGTTCATGGGCCAGGAGCCCGGAACGGCCGAGGAGATCGCGACCTTCTGCTCGACCACCTACGGGGTGACCTTCCCGTTGCTGGCCAAGACCGACGTCAACGGTGCGGACCGCCACCCGCTGTATGCCGAGCTGACCCAGACCGCCGACGCCGAGGGCGCCGCCGGTGACGTGCAGTGGAATTTCGAGAAGTTCCTGCTCGCCCCAGGGGCCACTGTCGTCAACCGCTTCCGGCCCACTACGGTGCCGGACGCACCTGAGGTGATCGCCGCCATCGAAGCCGTCCTGCCTGGCTGATGCATACCCGGTCGGAACGCTTCCCCAGCGTGCGGGCGGCGGCGCTGGCCTACCGGTTCCGGGAGAGCCTGTTCGCGCTGCCGTTGGTGATCGTGTTCGGCGGGATGGCGCTCGCCGTCATCACCCGGGTGGCGGATCGCAACATCGGCCCGTCGCCGCGCTTCCTGCTGAAGATGGACAGCGGCGTGGCGACCACGCTGCTGTCCACCATCGCCGGCGCGACCATCACCACTGCGGGAGTCATCTTCTCGCTGACCATCGTCAGCCTGCAGCTGGCGAGTTCGCAGCTCTCACCCCGCGTGATGCGGTGGTTCATCCGGGACCGGCTCAGCCAGGTTGTCATCGGCCTGCTGGTCGCGTCGTTCGTGTACTGCGTGCTGAGCCTGCCTGATCTCGATGGATCGTCGCCCGTCCCCGCGCCGCCGCTGACGGTGACGGTCGCGGTCGTGCTGACGATCGCCACTGTCATCACGATCATCGCCCACGTCGACCACCTGGCCCACCGGCTGGAGGTCGGGCAGGTGGTGCGGGAGATCGCGGCCGAGGGCTCGATGGTGATCGACGCCGTCGCGGCCGCCGCCGCTCACGAGCGACCCGCCCACGAGGCGGACATGGACGTTCCCCCGGATGCATTGCGACTGACCTCGCCCGGCAATGGCTGGGTCAGTCAGGTCAACCCCCAGCGGCTGCTGGCTGCCATCCCGGCCGGCACCACAATCCGGTTGGACACCCGCGTCGGTGCCTACATCCACCTGGGCCAGCCACTGGTCACCATCTGGCCGGTGCCGGCCAATCCGGATCGGGTGCGGGACAAGCTGTCCCGGGCCGTCGTCGTCAGTGACAGTCGCACCATGCAGGAAGACGTCGACTTCGCCTTCCGTCAGCTGGTCGATATAGGGCTGCGTGCGCTCAGCTCGGCGATCAACGACCCGACCACCGCAGTGGAGGCCACGCTGCGGGTGGGTAGCCTGCTGCGCCGCGTGCTGACGGTACCGCCGCGACCGCGGGCGGTGGCCGGACCGGACGGGCGAATACTGTTGCGGCCCTGGGATCTCGACCCCAAGGAATACATCGGGCACGGTTTCGATCAACTTCGCCAGGTTGCGCCCAGTCAGCCCATGGTGGCGGCGGCGATCCTGCGGGTACTGCGGATGCTGGTCGCTCACGTCAAGGAATACGGCCGGCCCGAGCACCTGCCCGCCCTGCGAGAACAGACCGACCTGCTTCTGGAATCGCTGGAGATGGCGCCGGATCTGCATCCCCGTGATCTGGCCCGGCTCAAGGCGATCGCCGCCGACACCACCGATCCGGCCGACCACAGCCGCCGGCGGGCGACCCCGTAGCGCTATCTGACGTCTTCCTCGACGTCACCGCCTGGACACTTGCGCTGGTCACACTGATGTTGTGACCGGACAACTGATCGTCTCCGTCTCCGGGATCGGGGCGCACACCCAGGCCGATGCCGAGGACTTCTGCGCGCAACTGGATGCCCGCGGCGTCGGTGTATCGCTGCTGGTGGCGCCGCGGCTGGGTGCCGACTACCGGCTCGACCGCGACCCGGGCACCGTCGAGTGGCTGACGCAGCGGCGCGCCGACGGCGCGGCGATCGTGCTGCACGGCTTCGACGAGGCCGCCACCAAGAAGCGTCGCGGCGAGTTCGCCACGCTGCCCGCCCACGAGGCCAATCTGCGACTGCTCGGCGCCGACCGGGTGATGGAACATCTGGGACTGCGCACCCGGTTGTTCGCCGCGCCCGGCTGGACCGTGTCGCCGGGCACCGTCATGGCATTGCCGCGCAACGGCTTCCGGCTTCTGGCCGGTTTGCACGGCGTCACCGACCTGGTGCTGGACCACACCTCGCGGGCCAGGGTGATCGGCGTGGGGGCCGGCTTTCTCAGCGCGCCCTGGTGGTGCCGGATGGTGGTGGCCACCAGCGAACGCATCGCCCGTCGCGACGGCGTGGTGCGACTGTCGGTAGGTGCGCGGCAACTGAGCAAGCCGGGCGTGACCGAGGCCATGCTGGAGGCGGTGGATACCGCGTTGGGCCACGGTTGCCGCCCGGAGCGTTACCGCTGGCCGCTCCCGCCGGTCGATGTGACGTCGGAGCTGAGCGCCTGAGTCGTTACCCTGGGACGCCATGAGCGGTAAGGCGGACGCTGACGCGATCGTCGTCGGGGCGGGTCTCGCGGGACTGGTGGCGGCCTGCGAACTGGTGGACCGTGGCCAGCGTGTCCTGATCGTCGACCAGGAGAACAGCGCCAACCTGGGCGGACAGGCATTCTGGTCCTTCGGCGGACTGTTCTTCGTCGACAGCCCCGAGCAGCGAAGGCTGGGCGTCCGCGACAGCTACGAACTGGCGCTACAGGACTGGTTGGGCACCGCAGGCTTCGACCGGGCCGAGGACCACTGGCCGCGGCAATGGGCGCATGCCTACGTGGACTTCGCCTCGGGTGAGAAGCGCAGCTGGCTGCGGGCCCGCGGACTGAAAGTGTTTCCGCTGGTGGGCTGGGCCGAGCGCGGCGGTTACGGCGCCATCGGGCACGGCAACTCGGTGCCCCGATTTCACATCACCTGGGGAACCGGACCGGCGTTGGTGGAGATCTTCGCGGGCCGGCTGCGGGGCCGCTCCAGGGTCCGCTACGCCTTCCGGCACCAGGTCGACGAGCTGATCGTCGAGGGTGGCCGGGTGACCGGGGTTCGGGGCAGTGTGCTGGAACCCTCAGCCGCCGAACGCGGCGTGGCGTCATCGCGGAACACTGTGGGGCAGTTCGAATTCCGTGCTCCGGCGGTGCTGGTCACCAGCGGCGGCATCGGCGGCAACCTCGATCTGGTGCGACAGAACTGGCCGGAGCGGATGGGCCGGGTCCCTGCGCAACTGTTGGCCGGGGTGCCCGCCCACGTCGACGGCCGGATGATCGGGATCACCGAGGCCGCCGGCGGCCGGGTGATCAACCGGGACCGGATGTGGCACTACACCGAGGGCATCACCAATTACGACTCGATCTGGCCCGGTCACGGCATCCGCATCATCCCCGGCCCGTCACCGCTGTGGCTCGACGCCGCCGGCGCGCGGCTGCCCGGGCCGCTGTATCCCGGCTTCGACACCCTGGGCACGCTCGAGCACATCGCGCGCTCCGGTCAGGACTACACCTGGTTCCTGCTCAACCGGCGGATCATCGAGAAGGAATTCGCGCTGTCGGGCCAGGAGCAGAATCCCGACCTGACCAGCCGGAGTCTGCGTCAGCTGGCCGCGTCACGGGCCCGGTCCGGGCCGCCCCCGCCGGTGCAGGCGTTCATCGACCGCGGGGTGGACTTCGTGCACGCCTCATCGCTGCGTGACCTGGTCGCCGCGATGAACGACCTGCCCGACGTGGTGCCGTTGGACTACGCGACGGTCGAGGCCGAGGTCACCGCGCGCGACCGTGAACTGGCGAACCGATTCAGCAAGGACGGCCAGATCACCGCGATCCGCGGCGCCCGGGCCTACCTGGGTGACCGAATCGGCCGGGTGGTGGCCCCACATCGGCTGACCGATCCTTCCGCCGGCCCGCTGATCGCGGTCAAGCTGCACATCCTGACCCGCAAGACCTTGGGCGGCTTGGAAACCGACCTGGACTCCCGGGTGCTGGGCGCGGACGGCAAGCCGATCGACGGGCTGTACGCGGCCGGCGAGGTGGCCGGCTTCGGCGGAGGCGGCGTGCACGGCTATCGGGCGCTGGAGGGCACCTTCCTGGGCGGGTGCATCTTCTCCGGTCGGGCTGCCGGCCGGGGCGCCGCCAGCGATATCGCCTAGATCAGAAGGTGACGGCGCTCTCCTGCGGCAGCACCTGGAAGTCGGCGCGCCCCATCTCGGCCAGGCGGCCGTGATAGATCCCGCGGGCGTCGGTGGCGATGATGCCCTGGTGGATCGGCACCGCGGCCCGCGGCGCCACCGCACGTAGGTAGTCGACGGCCTCGGAGATCTTCATCCACGGCGCCGCCGCCGGGGTAGCCAGCACGTCCACCGGTTCACCGGGTACGAACAAAGCGTCGCCGGGATGCATCAACCGGGCCGGATGCTCGTCGTCGCCGATCAGGTAGGAGATGTTGTCGATCATCGGCAGCTCCGGATGGATCACCGCGTGCTGCCCGCCCACCCCGCGCACCCGCAGCGGCCCGACGTCGAAGGCATCCCCGACGTGCACCGCCTGCCAGGGCGGCCCCAGCTGGGCCGCGGTCTGCGGGTCGGCGTAGAGCGCGGCACCCGGGTTGGCGTCGATCAGGGCCGGCAGCCGCGCTACGTCGGCGTGATCAGGGTGCTGATGAGTGACCAGAATGGCCGCCAGACCGGTGATGCCCTCGAAGCCGTGCGAGAAGTTGCCGGGGTCGAACAGCACCGTGGTCCCGCCGAAATCGGCGAGCAGGCAGGAATGGCCGAAGTGGGTCAGTTGCATACCTAAAGATTGTGCGCTCCGGCGCCACCGACGGGCATCGGTATTGTTGACCCGACCGATTCCCCCGTCGACAGTAGGGAGCACCCGTGGCCCGGGTGGTTGTGCACGTGATGCCCAAAGCCGAGATCCTTGACCCGCAGGGACAGGCGATCGTCGGAGCGCTTTCTCGGCTCGGACACACCGGAGTGTCGGATGTGCGGCAGGGCAAGCGCTTCGAGCTCGAAGTCGACGATTCGATCGACGACGCCGCACTGGCCGAGATCGCCGAATCGCTGCTGGCCAACACGGTGATCGAGGACTTCACCGTCAGCCGGGAGACCTCGTGAGCGCCCGGATCGGCGTCATCACCTTCCCCGGCACCCTCGACGACGTCGACGCCGCCCGCGCGGTCCGGTTCGTCGGTGCCGAGCCCGTCAGCCTGTGGCACGCCGACGCCGACCTCAAGGGCGTTGACGCCGTGGTGGTGCCCGGCGGCTTCTCCTACGGCGACTACCTGCGCTGCGGTGCCATCGCCCGGTTCGCCCCGGTGATGGGCGAGGTCATCAAGGCCGCCGGCCAAGGCATGCCGGTACTCGGCATCTGCAACGGCTTCCAGGTGCTGTGCGAGGCCGGACTGCTGCCCGGAGCCCTGACCCGCAACGCGGGCCTGCACTTCGTCTGCCGCGACGTCTGGCTGCGGGTGGCCTCCACCGACACGGCCTGGACCTCCCGGTTCGACCCCGACGCCGACCTGCTGGTGCCGCTGAAGTCCGGCGAGGGCCGCTACGTGGCCTCCGAAGCGGTGCTCGACGAGCTCGAAGGCGAAGGTCGGGTGGTGTTCCGCTACCTCGACAACATCAACGGCTCGCTGCGCGACATCGCCGGCGTGAGCTCGGCCAACGGCCGGGTGGTCGGGCTGATGCCGCACCCCGAGCACGCCATCGAGGCCCTGACCGGGCCCAGCGATGACGGGCTGGGGTTGTTCTATTCCGCGCTGGACGCGGTGCTGTCGGTCTAGCTTCTAGCAGGTCAGCGCGACCGCGGCCTCCGCGGTGTAGCACAGGAACGTCAGCGTCTCCTGCAGGTAGAGCTCCACGTTCTCGGCATCGTGCGACAGGTAGCCGATCGACACGTCGGTGCCCAGCCGCAGGTCGAAATCGCCGCCCCGGGTGGTCAGCACAAACGCACCATCGATCGCCGGCGCCCAGATGATGTCGCCGGTGACCAGCCGGCGCAGGTGCTCCAGGATCGGATAGCCGTGATCGGAGGTCTCGGCGACCTTGGTGTAGGCGTCCGCGGACAACAGCACCGAGTACGGGCCGTCCACCCCGGCCAGCCGTAGCGCCGACAGCGCCTGGCTGACCACGTCGGGGATGCCGCGCGGGTCATCCGGCAGCGTCAGCTCCGGGTTCGAGCTCGCACTGCGGATCCCCTCCACCGCGGCGCCCGGGTAGCCACCGAAGATGATCCGGTCCTCGGCGAACGCCAGCTTCTTGGCCGCGGCCTTCACCGGGTCCCAGTCAGGGTCTTGCGAGCCCCGCTCCACATCGTCGATCTCGTCACGCGACAGGGTGAACGGAACCCGCAGGCGCACCAGCGGTTTGCTGTCGCGCAGATGCGCTTCGACGCCGTCGGCCGGCGCGCCGATGCCGGTCAGCCGACCGGTGCCCACCGCGGCGGCCGTCGGGCCGGCCGGCTCGCTGACGTCGACCACCCGGCGTCCGGCGATGTGCCGCTTGAAGGTCCGGGTGGCCTCCTGCTCGATGTCGGCCCAGGCCGCTTCGGTGACTGGGGCCAGATCGCGATACAGGTTGTTCATTGCGAGGTTCCTTTCAGGCTGCCGATGTTCAGTGAGCCTTGAACGCCGGTGGTCTCGACGGGCTCGGAGGGGGTGGGTGTCGCTGCTCCGGGGAGCGGCGGCGGATCGTCGAGGAAGTCGGCGGTGGGGGTGAAGAACATTCCGCCGGTGACCGCGGTGGAGAAGTCCAGGATGCGGTCGGTGTTGCCCGGCGGATCGCCGAAGAACATGTTGCGCAGCATCTGCTCGGTGACTTGGGGCGTCCGCGCGTAGGCGATGTAGTAGGTGCCGGACTCGCCGGAGCCCACCGAGCCGAACGGCATGTTGTGCCGCACGATGTCCAGTTCGTTGCCCTCTTCGTCGGTGATGACATTGAGCGCGATGTGCGAGTTGGCCGGTTTCACCGCGTCGTCGAACTCGATGTCGTCGGCCTTGGTCCGGCCGATCACGCGTTCCTGCTCGGTGACCGGCAGCGCCTCCCAGGCGGCCATGTCGTGCAGGTACTTCTGGATGTGCACATAGGAGCCGCCGGCAAAGTCGGGATCCTCGTCACCGACCGCGGTGGCCGCCACCGCTTCGTCGTCGACCGGGTTCTCGGTGCCGTCGACGAAACCGAGCAGGTCGCGATTATCGAAGAACCGGAAGCCGTGCACCTCGTCGACCACGGTGATGGCACCGGCCATCGCCTTGACGATCCGTCCCGCCAGCTCGAAGCAGACGTCCAAGGTCTCGCCCTTGACGTGAAAAAGCAGATCCCCGGGCGTGGCCGGGGCGGTGTGGCGGGGACCGGTCAGCTCGACGAATGGATGCAGCTCGGCCGGCCGGGGCCCGGCGAACAGCCGGTCCCACGCCTCCGAGCCGATCGAGGTCACCACCGACAATCGCTTGGTCGGGTCGCGAAAGCCGATCGCCCGGGCGAAACCCGCCAGGTCGGGCAATGCGTCGTGCACGGCCTGCTCGCCGCCGTCGTTGATGGTGGCCACCAGGAAAATGGCCGAACAGGTCAGGGGAGCGGTGACGGGCTGAACGGACGGCACGCTATCGACCCTAACGCCCCCATCGGCGTCCGGATGCGAAAGACTTAACCCCATGGCGGCCACCGCAACCGGATTATGCGAGTTCATCGACGCCTCTCCGTCGCCGTTTCACGCCTGCGACACGGTGGCCGAACGGCTCCGAGCCGCCGGCTACACCGAGGCGGCCGAAACCGACCGATGGCCGCAGACGCCGGGGCGGTATTTCACCGTCCGGGCCGGGTCGCTGATTGCATGGAATAGTCCGGAGCACGGCGGCCACCTCCCGTTCCGGATCATCGGCGCGCACACCGACAGCCCGAACCTGCGGGTCAAGCAGCACCCCGCCCGCGAGGTCGCCGGCTGGCAGTTGGTGGCCCTGGCGCCCTACGGCGGCGCCTGGCTGAACTCCTGGCTGGACCGCGACCTGGGGATCAGCGGCCGGCTCTCGGTGCGCAGCGGCGCCGAAAGCTCTGGGATCAGCCACCATCTGGTCCGGATCGACGAGCCGATCCTGCGGGTGCCGCAGCTGGCCATCCACCTGGCCGACGACCGCGCCGCGGTCAAACTGGATCCCCAGCGCCACGTCAACGCGGTCTGGGGAGATGGCCGGTCCCCGGACTTCCTCGGCTACGTGGCGCAGTGCGCCGGCGTCGAGCCGCGCGACGTGCTGGGGTTCGACCTGATGACCCACGACCTGGCGCCGTCGACCGTGACCGGGCTGGGCCGCGAATTCGTCAGCGCGCCGCGGCTGGACAACCAGGCCAGCTGCTACGCCGGGCTGGAGGCTCTGCTCGCCGCCGGGCCCGGCCGCTACCTGCCGGTGCTGGTGCTGTTCGACCACGAGGAGGTCGGATCGACGTCGGATCACGGCGCCCAGTCCGATCTGTTGCTAACCGTGCTGGAGCGGATCACGCTGGCCGCCGGCGGCGACCGTGAGGACTTCCTGCGCCGGCTGACCGCTTCCACGCTGGCTTCGGCGGACATGGCGCACGCCACCCACCCGAACTACCCGGAGCGTCACGAACCGGGCCACCCGATCGCGGTCAACGCCGGCCCGGTGCTCAAGGTGCAGCCCAACCTGCGCTACGCCACCGACGGCCGCACCGCCGCCACCTTCGCGTTGGCCTGTGACCAGGCCGGGGTGGCGCTGCAGCGCTATGAGCATCGGGCCGATCTGCCCTGCGGATCGACCATCGGACCGATGAGCGCCGCACGCACCGGGATCCCCACCGTTGACGTGGGCGCTCCGCAGCTGGCCATGCATTCGGCACGGGAATTGATGGGCGCACGCGACGTGACCTCCTACGCGGCGGCCCTGACGGCATTCCTGGCGCCGGACTGAGCCGAAATCGGTGCCATAGACTGTGCCCGTGACGCCCCCGACCACGCTGGACACCGTCGAACACGCCGCCGCAACGCCCGAGCACCCGCAACCGTTCGCCGAGTTGGGTCTCAAGGACGACGAGTACCAGCGCATCCGCGACATCCTGGGCCGCCGCCCCACCGACGCCGAGCTGGCTATGTACTCGGTGATGTGGAGCGAGCACTGCTCCTACAAGTCCTCCAAGGTGCACCTGCGCTACTTCGGTGAGACCACCACCGACGAGATGCGCAAGGCCATGCTGGCCGGCATCGGCGAGAACGCCGGCGTCGTCGACATCGGCGACGGCTGGGCGGTCACCTTCAAAGTGGAGTCGCACAACCACCCGTCCTATGTCGAGCCGTACCAGGGCGCGGCCACCGGGGTGGGCGGCATCGTGCGCGACATCATGGCGATGGGCGCCCGCCCGGTCGCGGTGATGGACCAGCTGCGTTTCGGCGCCGCCGACGCCCCCGACACCCGCCGGGTGCTCGACGGGGTGGTGCGCGGCATCGGCGGCTACGGCAACTCGCTGGGGCTGCCCAACATCGGCGGCGAAACCATCTTCGACCCGTGCTACGCGGGCAACCCGTTGGTCAACGCCCTGTGTGTCGGTGTGCTGAAGAAGGAAGACCTGCACCTGGCGTTCGCCTCCGGCGCCGGAAACAAGATCATCCTGTTCGGTGCGCGCACCGGGCTGGACGGCATCGGTGGGGTGTCGGTGCTGGCATCGGACACCTTCGGCGGGGATGAGAGCGGTGAAGGCCGCAAGAAGCTGCCGTCGGTTCAGGTCGGCGACCCGTTCACCGAGAAGGTGCTCATCGAGTGCTGCCTGGAGCTCTACGCCGCCAAGCTGGTGGTCGGCATTCAGGATCTCGGTGGTGCCGGACTGTCGTGTGCCACTTCCGAGTTGGCGTCCGCCGGCGACGGTGGCATGGCGATTCAGCTGGACAAGGTGCCGCTGCGCGCGGCGAACATGAGTCCGGCCGAGGTGCTGTCCAGCGAGTCGCAGGAACGCATGTGCGCCGTGGTCGCCCCGGAGAACGTGGACGCCTTCATGGCGGTCTGCGCCAAGTGGGACGTGCTCGCCACCGTGATCGGTGAGGTGACCGAAGGCGACCGGCTGCAGATCACCTGGCACGGCGAGACCGTCGTCGACGTGCCGCCGCGCACCGTGGCCCACGAAGGCCCGATCTATCAGCGCCCGGTGGCGCGCCCCGACACCCAGGATGCGCTGAACGCCGACCGTTCGGACAAGCTGCCGCGCCCGGCCACGGGGGAGGAGCTGCGCGCGACTCTGCTTGCGCTGCTGGGCAGCCCGCACCTGTGCAGCCGGGCTTTCATCACCGAGCAGTACGACCGCTACGTGCGCGGCAACACTGTGCTGGCCGAGCACGCCGACGGCGGCATGCTGCGTATCGATGAGGCCTCCGGGCGCGGGATCACGATCTCCACCGACGCGTCCGGCCGCTACACCAAGCTCGACCCCTACACCGGGGCGCAGCTGGCACTGGCCGAGGCGTACCGCAACGTGGCCGTCACCGGCGCCACGCCGATCGCCGTCACCAACTGCCTGAACTTCGGTTCTCCGGAAGACCCCGGGGTGATGTGGCAGTTCGCCGAGGCCGTTCGCGGTCTGGCCGATGGCTGTGCGGCACTGGGGATTCCGGTGACCGGCGGCAATGTGAGCTTCTACAACCAGACCGGCGCCACGCCGATCCACCCCACCCCCGTCGTCGGGGTGCTCGGGGTCATCGACGACGTCGGCCGCCGCATTCCGACGGCGTTCGGCGTCGAACCGGGCGAGACGCTGATCCTGCTCGGCGACACCCGCGACGAGTTCGACGGGTCCATCTGGGCGCAGGTGACCGGCGATCACCTGGGCGGGCTGCCGCCGAAGGTCGATCTGGAACGCGAGCAGCTGCTCGCCGAGGTGCTGAGCGCGGCATCGCGCGACGGCCTGATCTCGGCTGCCCACGACTTGAGCGAAGGCGGGCTGATCCAAGCCGTCGTCGAGTCGTCGATCGCCGGTGAAACCGGTTGCCGCATCCTGCTTCCCGAAGATGCCGATCCGTTCGTCTTCCTGTTCTCCGAGTCGGCGGGCAGGGCGCTGGTGGCGGTGCCGCGCACCGAGGAGAGCCGATTGCGCTCGATGTGCGAGGCACGCGGCCTGCCGGCCACCCGTGTCGGTGTGGTGGACCAGGCCTCGCCGGAGATAGAGGTCCAGGGCCAGTTCAGTGTGTCGCTGACCGAACTGCGCAGCACCTCCGAAGCGGTGCTGCCGGGACTGTTCGGGTAAAGCCCCAGCGGCATGGGAGCGGCCGAGCCACCGGCGAAACACCCGCTGCTGGTGTGGGCTTGGAGCCTGCTGCGCCTGGGGTTCGTCGGAGTGGCGTTCGGTGCGCTGTTCTTCTGCCTGTCGCTGACCCCGTCGCTGCTGCCGCGCGACTGGGTGTTCCAGGGACTGATCGGCGGGATCAACGCAGCCTTCGGCTACGGGCTGGGCGTGCTGATCGGCGCCACGGTGGAACGTTTCCTACTGCGCGGCGCCAGCTGGTGGCCGCCGCCGCGTCCGGCCTTGCTCGCACTCAAGGCAACAGTGGTGGTGACGGCCCCGACCGCGTGCGTTCTGATGCTGATCCCAGCCGCCGGCTGGCAGCGTCAGGTCTCCGAGCTGCTGGGCATCGAGGGCCCGGCAACACTGGGCTATCTGCGCACCCTCGGCGTGGCGATCGGGGTCGCCGCCGCGCTGGTGGCGACGGTGCGGGTGCTGATCGACGCCAGTCGACTGCTGGCGCGGGCCCTGATCCGGCGGTGGCACCTGCACCGCGAAGTCGCCATGTTCATCGGCAGCGCGATCGTCGTCGTGCTGCTGACCACCTTGATCAACGGCGTGCTGATCCGCGGTTTCTTCGCCGGCGCCAGCGCGGTGTTCCAGCCCGAGGACAGCGCCACCGTGGCCGGAACGATCCAGCCGCTGCAGCCGGAGCGATCCGGCAGCCCCGAGTCATTGGCGCCCTGGGCGACCCTGGGCAGTCAGGGCCGCAGCTTCGTCGCCGGGGGAGTGCACGCCGCCGAGCTCAGCCGGATCAACGGACGGCCCGCCCGCGAACCCATCAGGGTGTATGCCGGGCTGCACAGCGCCGGTGACGACCAGGGGCGAATGCAGCTGCTGCTCGACGAATTGGACCGCACCCACGCCTTCGATCGCCAGGTGTTGGTGGTGGTGCCCACCACGGGCACCGGGTGGGTGGATCCGGCCGCGGCCGATGCGCTGGAGATGCTCTACAACGGCGACACCGCGATCGTCGGCGTCCAGTACTCCTACCTGCCGAGTTGGATCTCCTTCCTGGCCGACCAACGCAAATCGATGGATTCGGGACGGCTGCTGGTGCGCACCATCGCCGAGCGGTGGCGTGGCCTTCCAGTAGGGCAGCGGCCCAAGCTGGTGCTCTACGGCGAGAGCCTGGGGTCGATGGCCGGGCAGGCCGCGTTC
Source organism: Mycolicibacter sp. MU0102 (assembly GCF_963378105.1). Lineage (NCBI taxonomy): Bacteria > Bacillati > Actinomycetota > Actinomycetes > Mycobacteriales > Mycobacteriaceae > Mycobacterium > Mycobacterium holstebronense. The sequence goes on along the minus strand of NZ_OY726398.1, from coordinate 3,925,777 downwards.
GACTGGCTGCCCGATATCGCCGACATGGGCTATGAGTCCGTGCTGTGGGTGGGGCCGCCGCAGGCCAGCCCGCTCTGGCACGCGCTGCTGGTGCGGCGCGACCCCGGCAGCACCGCCGTGTTGCCGCGCTACGACAACGGCCGCACGGTGCGGTTCTCGCAGGGCACGGTGCCGGCCGAGATCGCCCGGATCGCCGCGCCGCCGTGGGACGGCACCCGGGTGTTGTTCCTGCAGCATGCCTCCGACCCGGTGGTGTGGTGGTCGACGGACCTGCTGTTCGCGCGGCCGGACTGGCTGACCGAAGCACCCGGCCCGGACCGCACCGCATCCATGCGCTGGTACCCGGTGGTGACGTTCTGGCAGGTCAGCGCCGACCTGTTCCACGGTGAGCAGATGCCCGCAGGCCACGGTCACAACTATGCCGACACGATCCTGGACGGCTGGGTGGCGGTGCTGCCACCCGACGGCTGGACGCCGGCCGATACCGAGCGCGTCCGCGCGGCCCTGCGGGGCGGCTAGGCAACCGCCGGGGTCGTGCGGAATGCTGCACCCATGCAGCGCTACACCCGTGACGGCCTGGTCTTCGACGTTCGCGACGCCGGGCCGCCCGACGGCCCCGTTGTGGTGCTGCTGCACGGCTTCCCGCAGCGAAACGACAGCTGGAACGCCGTCATCGACCGGCTCACCGCCGCGGGCTACCGATGCCTGGCGCCCAACCAGCGCGGCTATTCACCCGGTGCTCGGCCACCGCGGCGCCGCGACTATCGGGTGTCCGAACTCGTCGCCGACATCGGCGCACTGATCGACGCCAGTGGCGCGCAGCGCGTGCACCTGGTGGGCCACGACTGGGGTGCCGCGGTGGCGTGGGGAGTGGCGGCCGAACTGCCCGAGCGGCTCGCCACGGTGTCGCCGGTGTCGGTACCGCACCCCGCGGCCTTCCTGAAGTCGTTTGTCACCAGTCGTCAGGGCCTGGCGTCGTGGTACATGGGGTTTTTCCAGCTGCCGCGGCTCCCGGAATGGTTGCTGACGCGCGGGAACGGCGCGGTGGCCGCCAAGGCTCTGCGGCGAAGCGGGCAGACTTCGGCCGCGGCCGAACGGGATGCGCAGGCCATGATCGAACCGGGCGCGCTGACCGGCGGGCTCAACTGGTACCGAGGCATGCCGCTGTCGAATCTGCGCGACAGCAACCAGCAGATCTCGGTGCCGACGATGTATGTCTGGAGCGACGACGACATCGCGCTGAAGCCCAAGGCGGCGCGCAACACCGTCCGCTACGTGGACGCGGCTTACCGATTCGAGGTCATGGCGGGCGTCTCACACTGGATTCCCGACACTGAGCCGGACCGGCTCGCCGACCTGTTGCTCGACTGGTTCGCCGCACACCCCATCGACTGACCCATGTCCGCCGCCCGCTCACGTCCACAGCCCGACCCGGCACAAACCCGCGCAGCGGTGCTGGCCCTCGCGGCGTGGCTGCGTGACGAGAATCTGCCCGCACCCGACCGCGCCGAGTTGGCGGCCGCCGTCCGGCTGACCGCGCGCACCCTGGCCGAACTGGCCCCCGGCGCCAGCGTCGAGGTGCGGATCCCGCCGTTCGTCGCGGTGCAGTGCATCGCCGGTCCGCGACACACTCGCGGCACCCCGCCCAACGTCGTCGAGACCGATCCGCGCAGCTGGCTGCTGCTGGCCACCGGACTGCTGGAGACCGGCAACGCGGCCGCAGCCGGAAAGCTGCGACTGTCGGGTTCGCGAGCCGCCGAGATCACCGATTGGTTGCCGTTGGTGAAACTTGACGCTTGTTGACCGTAGACTGAACATCGTCACTGTGGCCCGTCCCCTTGGAGCAGCTGAAACGTGCCGGACCAGCAGGTAGTAGACCTAGAGAATGCACCCCGTGAAGAGTGCGGCGTATTCGGAGTTTGGGCTCCCGGTGAAGAAGTAGCGAAGCTCACTTATTACGGCCTGTATGCGCTGCAACACCGTGGCCAGGAAGCCGCCGGGATCGCAGTCGGCGATGGCTCGCAGGTGCTGGTCTTCAAAGACTTGGGCTTGGTCAGCCAGGTGTTCGAGGAGCAGACGCTGTTGGCCATGCCCGGGCACGTGGCGGTCGGGCACTGTCGCTACTCCACCACCGGCGACACCACCTGGGAGAACGCCCAGCCGGTGTTCCGCAACACCGCGGCCGGTACCGGCGTGGCCCTGGGTCACAACGGCAACCTGGTCAACACCGCCGAATTGGCCGGTCGGGCCCGCGAACTGGGGCTGATCGACACCCGCCGTCCCGGCGTGGCCACCACCGACTCCGACATCCTGGGTGCGCTGCTGGCGCACCGGGCCGCCGACACCTCCCTGGAGCAGGCGGCGCTGGAGCTGCTACCGACGGCGCGCGGTGCGTTCTGCCTGACCTTCATGGACGAGAACACCCTGTACGCCGCCCGCGACCCGTGGGGCGTGCGGCCGTTGTCGCTGGGCCGGCTCGACCGCGGCTGGGTGGTGGCCTCGGAGACCGCGGCGCTCGACATCGTCGGTGCCTCGTTCGTCCGCGACATCGAGCCCGGAGAGCTGCTGGCGATCGACGCCGACGGCGTGCGCTCCACCCGGTTCGCCAACCCCACCCCGAAGGGGTGCGTCTTCGAATACGTCTACCTGGCCCGCCCCGACAGCACCATCGGCGGTCGGTCGGTACACGCCACCCGGGTGGAGATCGGCCGGCGGCTGGCCCGCGAGCACGCGGTGGAGGCCGACCTGGTCATCGGCGTGCCGGAATCCGGCATCCCCGCCGCGGTGGGCTACGCCCAGGAGTCCGGGATCGACTACGGACAGGGCCTGACCAAGAACGCCTACGTCGGGCGGACCTTCATCCAGCCGTCGCAGACCATCCGTCAGCTCGGTATTCGGCTCAAGCTCAACCCGCTGCGGGAGATCATCCGCGGCAAGCGGCTGATCGTCGTCGATGACTCGATCGTGCGGGGCAACACGCAGCGCGCCCTGGTGCGGATGCTGCGCGAGGCCGGCGCAGTCGAGGTGCACGTGCGGATCGCCTCCCCGCCGGTGAAGTGGCCGTGCTTCTACGGCATCGACTTCGCTTCGCCGGCCGAGCTGATCGCCAACGCCGTCGAGGACGAGACCGAGATGGTCGAAGCGGTGCGGCGCGCCATCGGCGCCGACAGCCTCGGGTATGTCGGGCAAGAAGACATGATTGCGGCCACCGAGCAGCCCAAATCGCGGCTGTGCTGTGCCTGTTTCGACGGCAGCTACCCGATCGAGCTGCCCGATGACAGTGCCCTGGGCAAGAACGTCGTCGAGCAGATGCTGAGCAACACCGCGCGCAAAGCCGAGACCGACAACGACGCCGCGCTGAGCCAGTCCTAACCCGAAGTCAGTCCTTCAGGAACTCCTGAAGCTGACTCCGCGCACAAGTATCAACTACTTGACACTGGACGTGCCGCTCGATAGCGTCGGCGCCGACGAGACTCGTGACCCGGCGTGAGGACAGGAGTGGTTGTGGCGCGTTTTCCCAAGCCGCCCGAGGGCAGTTGGACCCAGCACTACCCCGAGCTCGGTACCGAACCGGTGTCGTACCGCGATTCCATCAGCCCCGATGTCTACGAGAAGGAACGCGCGGCGATCTTCCGGCGCGCCTGGCTGAATGTCGGTCGGGTAGAGCAGATTCCGCGGAAGGGCAGTTATTTCACTCGGGAACTCAAGGTGGTCAACACCTCGATCATCCTGGTGCGAACCGGATCCGGCGAGGTCAAGGCTTATCACAACGTCTGCCGGCACCGGGGCAACAAGCTGGTGTGGGACAACATGCCCTTGGAGGAGACGAGCGGAAACTGCCGCCAGTTCACCTGCAAGTACCACGCCTGGCGCTACGACTTGGATGGCAATCTGGCCTTCGTTCAGCAGGAGGAAGAGTTCTTCGACCTGGACAAGAGTCGCTACGGCTTGGTCGCCGTGCACTGTGACGTCTGGGAAGGATTCATCTTCGTCAACTTCGCCGCCACCCCGGAGCAATCACTGCGCGAATTCCTCGGGCCCATGGTTACGGCTTTGGAGGGCTACCCATTCGGGCAGATGACATCCCGATGGCAGTACCGCTCGTCGGTCAACTCCAACTGGAAGCTCTTCCTCGACGCGTTCCAGGAGTTCTATCACGCGCCGGTGCTGCACGGGAACCAGACACCGACGGCCTTTCGGGTGGCGGCCGAACAGGCCGGTTTCGAGGCGCCGCACTATCAGATCGAGGGCCCGCACCGCCTGGTGAGCACCTCAGGTGTCAGGGCCTGGGAGATGTCGTCCGAGATGCGCAAGCCCATCGAGGACATCTGCCAGAGCGGGCTTTTCGGCCCGTGGGACCCGCCGGATATCGGCCCGATGCCCGACGGTCTCAATCCCGCGAAATGCGATCCGTGGGGCTTGGATTCGTTTCAGATCTTCCCCAACTTCACGATCCTGTTCTGGGGCCAGGGCTGGTATCTGACCTACCACTACTGGCCGACTGGACACGACTCGCACATTTTCGAAGGCACGCTGTACTTTCCCCAACCGCGGACGCCCCGCGAGCGGGTCGCCCAAGAACTCGCGGCGGTGTCGTTCAAGGAGTACGGGCTGCAGGACGCCAGCACCTTGGAGGCCACCCACACGATGATCGGCACCGGGGTGGTGGATCGCTTCCTGCTCAACGACCAAGAGGTGCTGATCCGGCACTTCCATGCCGAGACCGCCGCGTGGATCGCCGAACACGAGCGCACCACGGCCAAGGTCTGAGGAATCGTGACTGCCATGCTGCCAAAGGAATTCGCCGACCTCGAACCGTTCAACCAGTGGTGCTTGCCATCTGAACCAGAGCGCTACGCCAAGCGCCTGAGCAGTTCCATGTCAGACATGCAGGCGTTCTACGACGCCATCACGGCCCGCGCCGAAGATGCGCTCGCCTACTGCGACAAGTTCAGCCTCGACGACCTGCCCGAGGATGTGCTGAACCTGATGCACCTGTTGTATTCCATGATCACGGTGGCATTCCCGGCCGAAGCCTGGAAGCAGCCGCGCGTTCCCGACTCGGGCGCGGCCGTCATCGAGTGCATCGTCGAGCCGTTCCCGTGAGCCGCCCGGTGAGTGAGAAATGCGTGCTGCGGGCCGATCGATGGCTCGACATCGACGCCGGCGTCGTCCGGTCACCCGCCGTCGTGGTGGTCGAGGACGGGCGGATCGCCGCCATCAATCCCGAGGCGCCCGTTCCGGTTTCGGCTGACGACATCGACCTCGGTGACGTCACGCTACTGCCCGGCCTGATGGACATGGAGCTCAACCTGCTCATCGGCGGACCGGGCAGTCCAGAGGGGCTTCCCACCCCGCTGCACGGCGTGCAGGACGATCCCGCCTACCGCACATTGCGCGCCGCGGTCAACGCACGAACCACACTGGAAGCCGGCTTCACCACAGTCCGCAACCTGGGGCTGATGGTCAAGACCGGCGGTTACCTACTCGACGTCGCGCTGCAGCGTGCCATCGACCAGGGCTGGCACGCGGGGCCTCGGATCTACCCCGCCGGCCATGCCGTCACGCCCTACGGCGGCCACCTGGATCCGACGGTCTTCCAACGGCTCGCGCCCGGCGTCATGCCACTGTCGATCGCCGAGGGCATCGCCAATGGTGTACCGGATGTGATCGCCTGCGTGCGTTACCAGATCCGCCACGGCGCCAAGCTGATCAAGGTGTCGGCCTCCGGCGGGGTGATGTCACACAGCACCGCTCCGGGTGCTCAGCAATACTCCGACGCCGAATTGGCCGCAATCGCCGACGAGGCGCATCGGGCCGGGGTGCGGGTTGCCGCACATGCCATCGGCGACACCGCGATTCGGGCATGTATCCGGGCCGGCATCGACTGCATCGAGCACGGCTTCCTGGCCACCGACGAGACGCTGGCGATGATGGTGGACCACGGCACGTTCCTGGTCTCCACCACCTACTTGACGGATGCCTTGGCCGTCGACCGGATCGCTCCGGAGCTGCGCAAGAAGGCGGCCGAGGTGTTTCCGCGGGCCAAGGCCATGTTGCCCCGCGCGATCGAAGCCGGTGTACGCATTGCGTGTGGCACCGATGCGCCGGCAATCCCGCATGGCCAGAACGCCAAAGAATTGTGCGCACTGGTGGAGCGCGGCATGACACCGGTGCAGGCACTGCGGGCAGCCACCGTGGTCAGTGCCGAACTCATCGACGCCGCGCATGAACTGGGCAGACTGGCCCCGGGCTACTGCGCCGATATCATCGCCGTACCGGGTGACCCGACCCGGGACATCGGCACCACCGGAGACGTGCGATTCGTCATGAAGGACGGCCAGGTCTGCAAGCGCAGCTGACAGGGAAGCGGGACATGGATCTCACCAACAACATCCTGTGGCTGCTCAAGCAGGCCTTCTACTACTCGCTGACGACCGTGAACGAGGCGATCAGCGAGCATGGGGTGAGCACCGCCCAGATCGGTCTGTTGCGCCAGCTCGCCGGAGAACCGGGGCTGTCCGGGGCCGAACTGGCACGTCGCCTGCTGATCACCCCGCAGGGCGTGCAACTGGCCCTGAGTGCACTCGAGCGCCGCGGACTGGTGGAGCGCAAGCAGGATCCCCACCACGGCCGAATCCTGCGGGCCTACCTGACCGATGAGGGGCGAGCGGTGACCTCAGCGGTCGTCACCGATGCGATCACCGCCCACGATCAGGTGTTCAGCGTGCTGAACCCGCAGGAGCAGGAGACGCTGCGCGCGCTCCTGGCCCGGGTTGTCGAGCAGGGCACCGGCCACACCCTGTTCGCCGACCACGTGGAACCCTGAGCACGCCTCGAGCAGTTCTAGACCCGCGCGGGCATGCTGTCCCAGCCGCGCACGGCTGAGGAGGACGAGAAGAGCGCAGCGTCGAGATCGACCTCCCAGTCCGGGAAGCGATTGAGGATCTCATCGAGGGCGATCCGGCCTTCGAGACGAGCGAGCGCGTTGCCGAGGCAGTAGTGGGCGCCGACCCCAAAGGTCAGGTGTTGCCGCGGTGTCCGGGTGACGTCGAAGGACTCCGCAGTCGCCCCGAACCGGCGCTCGTCGCGATTGGCCGCGCCGATCAGAGTCAGGATCGCCGCCCCCTCGGGGATCATCCGGCCGTGAAGCGTGATGTCGCGCGTGACGTAGCGCGCGGCCTGCAGCGCCGGCGGTTCATAGCGCAAGATCTCCTCAATAGCGTTCGGCAACAGAGACCGGTCCTCGGCCAGCAGTCGGCGTTGATCGGGGTACTGGGACAGCAACTTGCCCATCCAGCCGATCAGACGGGTGGTGGTCTCGGCGCCGGCCACGGCGACGACGTTCATGAACATCAGCAGCTCCTCGCGGCGTAGTCGCCGCGTGCTGCCGGTCTCATCGGTGAATTCGACTTGTAGCAGGTCGGTGGTCAGGTCGTCGGCCGGATGGTCGATGCGCCAGTCGATGAAGTCGGCGAAGACCTGGCCGTCGGTGAGCGCGCCGTCAGGATTGTCGGTCAGCTGCCCGCCGCGCTGGGTGCGCACATGCTTGTCGCCGTCTTCTTGAACGCGCCGCTGGTAATCCTCGGGGATGCCGAACAGCATGCCCACCACGCGCAGCGGCATCACCGCGCCGAGGTCTTTGACGAAATCGATTCGCTCCGCGCCGATCAACGGGTCCAGGCACCGGGAGGTGAATTCGCGGATGGCGCCCTCGAGTGCATTGATCTTGCGCGGAGTGAATGCCCGGGCCAACAGGCTGCGATGGATGTCATGGATCGGCGGATCCTCGAAGATCAGCATCCCCGAAGGGATCTCGATGTCGGCCTTGAGTATCTCCAGCACCACCCCGCGGGCTGAGCTGAAAGTCTTGTGGTCGATCAGGGCCGCATTGACGTCTTGGAATCGGCTCACGGCATAGAAGTCGTGAACTTCGTTGTAGTACAGCGGCGCTTCGGCCCGCAGCCGGGTGAACATCGGATAGGGATCGGCGTTGAGGCCGACATCCCAGGGGTCGTAGTACACGTCCGGAGCGGTGGTGGCGGCCACGGCGATCGTCACTCGCCGCGCTCTAACGGCACTACGGGTGGTATGCCGATGCCCTCGGGCAGCACCAAGCGACCATCGACGTCGATGTAGCCGGAACGGTTGGTGGGCAGTGGCAGAACAGGATTCGGGCAGGGCCGGTCGGTGCCATCACCGCAGATCCCGCCGGTGAAGTAGGACCGCTTCTGGTGGTCGGCCGGCCACGGGTCGGAGTGCAGGGCGATCCATTGCGCAGGAACCATGTAGAGCACGAAGAAGCATGCGCTGACCCCGGCGAAGACCGCCAAGAATCGGGTGAACTGCTGGCGGGCCAAGCCTCCTCGCACCTGGTCGAGACCGCGCTCGACGACGGTACGCCCGCGCTCGTCGGTGAAGAAGCGCAGCGAACACAGCGCCGCCTGGACCGCGCCCCACATCAGGCCTTCATAGATGGGCCATTGGTAGTAGGTGTCGGCATGAATCGACACCGACCGGATGGCGCCGGGGTAGGTGTAGAAACCGATCGGCAGCAGGACCAAGCCCTCCATGACGAAATCGAAGATGAACGAGATTGCGTAGGTGATTGCAATAAGGCGCAAGTTGTTGATGGAGGGCCAGCGCGCCTTGATCTTTCCCATGATCCAGCACCCGGCAATGGTGATCATCAGCACGCCATAGGCATAGCCGGGAATATTCGTCAGCAGCGGCTCGGCCACCTGGCGGCCGGGCTCCTCGGGCGACACCCAGCCCGGGATATGCGATGTCCACGAACCTCGGTTGAACAGCCAGGTGTTGTAGGTGCACCAGGTGTTGAAGTAGTTGAGCAGCGGATCCAGGAAGAACATCAGGCCCATTGAGACAAACAGCAAGCCGTCCAACGTGATTCGGCGTTCGCGGCGCCATGGACGGACGAAGAACCACCACACGGCGACGGGCAGGCCGACCCAGAGCACGATGGCGTTGGCCATCAGGGGCACCTTCATGTACATGGGCGGATCGTTCGGCCCGCCGGGGACGCGCTCGAAGAACGGCCCGGTGATCCACCGGGTCCACACGTACAGCTGCAGCGTCAGCAGTGCTGCGCCGACCGTCGCCCATACCTTGACGGGCCCGCCGCTGGCATGGCCGCTTGGCTCCGGCCCAGTCGGAACGGACTCGACCTGACTCGACAAGCCGCTACTCATAGCGCGGTCTCCTTCCGGGATGGGCCGGGACGGTGCAAAATATACTCATCGGTATCTGTGATGCCAAGAGGTATCGCAGATTCTGTGGGACAATTTGGCCCATGGTTGAGCAGTGGACTCGTGAGCGCCGGCTCGAGCGCACGCGGTCGCTGCTGCTGGACGCCGCCGAGGAAGTCTTCGCCGAAAAGGGCTTCACCACCGCGACTCTCGACGACATTGCCCAGGCTGCGGGCTATACCAAGGGCGCCATCTACAAGCACTTTGCGGCCAAGGATGAGCTCTTCCTGGCGGTCAGCGATCGCTACTGGCGCCGGTACTTCGAGAACTTCGCCGAAGTGATGGCGAACGCGACTCAGGTAGGAGTGCGCGAGCTCGACGACATCGCCGAGCGCTGGCAGCGGCTGAGTCGGGACCGAGGGGCTGAGCATGCCGCACTCGGGTACGAATTCACGCTGTACCTGCTGCGCAATCCCGAAGCTCGGGATCGCGTCGCCGCCAAGCGGGCCGAGGTCGTCGAGCAGCTGGCGACCTTCATCGTCGAAGGCGTCGAACGGCTCGGGGGAACTCTGTTGATCCCGGCTCTCAACCTGGCGCAGGTTCTCGTCGCCACCAGCGACTCCGCCGTGCTGGCCAGCGAACTCGACGGGATCGACCTCTACCGGCCGGTGGTGGCGATGTACGTCTCGATGATCAAGCTGCCCTGACGCCGTCCGGCAGGTCCGAACGTCCAACACTTGAGATCAATAACAAGTACTTGATAACATTCCCCGGCGAGGACGTCCAGGGTCGCGATTCACCGATCGACGCCGAAGGGGATGCAATGACCACAGAGGTGCCGCAGCGGGTCGCCGTGGTCACCGGTGGCGGCTCGGGCATGGGCGAGGCCACCTGCCACGAACTGGGCCGGCGCGGTTATCGCGTCGCCGTTCTCGACGTCGATGGTCAAGCCGCGCAGCGGGTTGCCGACGATGTTCGGGGCCAGGGCGGGACCGCGTTGGGCATCGAGGCTGACGTCACCGATCGGGCCGCCGTCGATGAGGCATTCGCCAAAGTGCGCAGCGAACTCGGCCCGGTCGCCGCGCTGGTCACCAGCGCCGGCCTCTTCGGATACTCGGCCTTCGCCGACATCACGCCGCAGGCCTGGGCGCGGATCATCGATGTCAACCTGACCGGGACCTTTCACTGCTGTCAGGTCGCACTGCCGGACATGGTCGCCGCCGGGTGGGGGCGCATCGTGATGATCTCCTCGTCCAGCGCACAGCGCGGATCGCCGTTCGCCGCGCACTACGCCGCGTCCAAGGGGGCGGTCATCACCCTGACCAAATCGCTGGCCCGCGAATACGCCGCCCAAGGCATCACGGTCAACAACATCCCGCCGTCGGGTATCGAGACGCCCATGCAGCACCAAGGCCAAGCGGCCGGATACCTGCCACCGAACGAGCAGATCGCGGCCAATATCCCGATGGGCCGGCTGGGCACCGGCGCGGACATCGCCGCGGCGGTCGGGTTCTTGTGCTCGGAGGAAGCCGGTTTCATCACCGGTCAAGTACTCGGCGTCAACGGAGGAGCAGTGTTGTGACAGAACAACCTTCGGTGCGATCCGGCCGGACTCCCGAGGGCTCGTGGACCGAGCACTACCCGGAATTGGGCACCGGCCCGATCTCTTTCGCCGACTCCACATCGCCGGAGTTCTTCGAACTGGAGCGCGAGGCGGTGTTCAAACGTGCCTGGCTCAACATCGGGCGCATCGAGGAACTTCCCGAACACGGCAGTTATGCCACCAAAGAGATCGAAGCCGCCCAGGCGTCGGTGCTTCTCGTCCACACCGACCGGGGAATCCGCGCCTTCCACAACGTCTGCCCGCGCTGCGGAACCAAGCTCGTCTGGCATGAATATCCCGACCGCGAGACCGCCGGGCAGGTCGAGGAGATCACCTGCAAGCGATGCCGTCGCACGCACGAATTCGACGGGGCCGACACCGCAGCCCTGATGCCGCTGCACTGCGACATCTGGAACGGCTTCATCTTCGTCAACCTCGACACCGCGCCGCGTCAGACCCTGCGGGACTTCCTCGGGCCTATGCTCACCGGCCTCGACGGCTACCCGTTCGAGAAGCTGACCGAGCGCTACGACTGGGTGGCCCACAACAACAGCAACTGGAAGATCTTCGCTGACGCGTTCCAGGAGTACTACCACGTCCCGGCGCTGCATTCCCAGCAAGTGCCGGCCCAAGTTCGGGTACCCGGCGCCGGATTCACCTGCGGCCATTTCCAACTCGACGGGCCGCACCGATTGGTCTCCACCGCCGGCCGGCGGCGATGGCTGCTGCCCCCGGAGTACATGTACCCGATCGAGCGGGCCACCCGCAGCGGGCTGGTCGGTCCCTGGGAGACGCCCGACATCGGTGAACTGCCGGCCGGGCTGAACCCGGGTGGAATCGAACCGTGGGGGATCAGCAACTTCCAGATCTTCCCCAACACCGAGATCCTCATCTACGGCGGCTGGTACCTGCTCTACCGGTACTGGCCCACCTCGCACAACACCCACCGATTCGAGGCCCACACCTACTTCCATCCGGCCCGCACCGTGCGCGAGCGCATCGAGCACGAGGTGGCGTCGGTGGTGCTCAAAGAGTTCGCGCTGCAAGACGCCGGCATGCTCGGCGGCACCCAGGCCGCGCTGGAGTACGGCGTGATCGACGATTTCCCGCTGGGCGATCAGGAGATCCTGGTGCGGCACCTGCACAAGGTGGTCGTCGACTGGGTGGACGACTACCGGCGCGCGCACGCCGGCGTAGGAGCTCCGCGATGACCGCCAAACGGTTGCCCAGCGCCTTCGCCGAGCTCGAATGCTTCGCCGAAACCTGGTGTTTGCCAACCGAAACCGAACGCTTCAATCAGCGGCTGGCCAGCACCATCGGCGAACTGCGGCAGTTCTACGACGCGTTCTTTCCACGCTTGGAAGAAGCGATCGACTACTGCGACAAGTTCGCCCTGGACGAACTTCCCGAGGACGCCCTGCACCTGCTGCACTTGATCTATTCACTGGTGATGGTGGCGATGGCGGTGGAGATCATGCAGCAACCCGCCCCGGTCGATGCCGCCGACGCCGTCATGATCCGCACCGGCTGGCCCATCCCTTAGCGGTCACCAGCGCGAAATACCTTGTCAGAAAGGACAGGTCGATGAGTCTGCTCACCATCAACAAGCTGACATCCTCGGTCGGTGCCGAGGTCCTCGGCATTGACCCGCGGCAGCTAGCTGCCGCGGAGGATCAGGCGAGTCTGGGCGCCGCGGTGCTCGAGGCGTTGGAAGACAACGGCGTTCTGGTCTTCCGGGGCTTGCGCATCGACCCCCGTGCCCAGGTCGCGTTCTGCGGCCGGCTGGGCAGTGTCGACTACTCCGCCGACGGCCATCACGAGGTCGCGGGCATCTACCCCGTCACGCTGAACCGGTCCAAGAACTCCTCGGCCAGCTACCTGCGTGCCACCTTCGACTGGCACATCGACGGGTGCACGCCGACCGGCGACGAATACCCGCAGAAAGCCACCGTGCTCTCGGCGGTGCAGGTAGCCGAGCGCGGCGGCGAGACCGAATTCGCCAGCTCGTACGCCGCCTACGACCTACTCACCGACGACGAGAAGCGGAGCTATGGCGCACTGCGCGTCGTCCACTCACTGGAGGCTTCCCAGCGGCGGGTCACCCCCGACCCGTCGCCGGAAGAGCTGGCCCGGTGGCGGGCCCGGCCCACCCACGAACATCCACTGGTGTGGACGCACCGCAACGGTCGCCGATCACTGGTGCTCGGTGCCTCCGCCGACTATGTCGTCGGCATGGATCTGGGCGAGGGGCGCGCCCTGCTGGACGAACTGCTGCAGCGCGCCACCGTGGCCGATCGGGTCTATCGTCACCGCTGGTCGGTGGGTGACACCGTCATCTGGGACAACCGTGGCGTCCTGCATCGGGCCGCCCCCTATGACCCGGATTCTCCCCGGGAAATGCTGCGCACCACGGTGCTCGGTGACGAGCCCATCCGGTGACTGCCGTTTTCGGAGGAGATGACATGACCGATGTGTCAACGGAGAGCGAGCTTTTCGTCGCCACGGCGCGCGCATTCCTGGACAAGACGGCGGCGCTGCGCGATTACCGCGACCTGCATGCGCGGGGCGGCTCCTACGATGCGGCGTGGTGGCGGCAGGCCGCCGATCTAGGCTGGGCCGGCCTACTGGTGCCCGAGGAGTTCGGCGGCGGCAGTGTGTCGGGCTGCGGCCTGCGCGATCTGGCCGCGATCGCCACCGAGATCGGGCGCACTGTGGCGCCCGGGCCGCTGTACCCGGTGAGCGTGGTCCTGGCCGGTCTGCTCGACGCCGACAACCGGGACGCGCATGCGCAGAGCATCGCGGCGTTGATCTCGGGGGAGATGGTGGCGACCTGGGCAGCCGACGAACCCGGTCGGGGCTTTCGTCCGCACCAGCCGGGCCTGACCGCAACCAGCATCGCCGGCGGCTACCGGCTCAACGGGGTCAAGGATCGGGTGGAGGCCGGAGACCGGGCAGACCTGGTGCTGATCGGCGCGCGCACCGACGACGGCGCGTTGCGCCAGTTCCTGGTCCGCACCGACAGCGCCGGAGTGCGGGTGACACCGCAGCCCGGCATCGATCTGGTGAAGCAGTACGCGCGCATCGAATTCAGTGATACCGAAATCGACCCATCCGCGGTGGTCGGCACCGCGACACAGACCGGTGCGCTCATCGACCGCCAGACCCAGGTCGCGATCGCGCTGGTGTGCGCCGAAACGGCCGGGATCTTGGACGCCGTCATGGCCATGACAGTCGCGTGGGCCCGCGACCGCTACAGCTTCGGCCGGCCGCTGGCGTCCTACCAGGCGATCAAACACCGACTCGCCGACATGACCATGTGGCTGCACGCCTGCCGCGCGATCACCGCCGGCGCCGTGGACAAGGTGGCCGCGCGTGATCCCGACGCCGCCATGTGGGCCGGCGCGGCCAAGTCCTATCTCGGTGAACATGCCGGCCGGCTGATTCAGGAGTGCGTCCAACTGCACGGCGGGATCGGCGTCACCTGGGAACACGACCTGCACCTGTATCTGCGCCGGGCCACCCTGTACCGGAATCTGCTCGGCACGCCCGCCGAACACCACCAGGCCATCTACGCGGCCGCCAGCAGCACGGAGCCCGCCGCATGAACGACATCACCGTTGAGGCCTTCGCCGCATCGGCGCGCGACTGGCTGGCCGCCAACATGCCGCGCCTGGACCCGCAGCGCCCCCCGCGCAACGGTCGCGACGACGACGGCGCCTGGCAGCGCGCACGCGAACTGCAACGACGGCTGCATGACGGCGGCTTCGCCGGGATCTGCTTCCCCCGCGAGTACGGCGGACTCGGCCTGGACCTGAGCTACCAGAAGGCCTTCGACGCCGTGTCAGCCGGCTACGAGATGCCGCTGATCCTCAACGTCCCCACCTTCACCATCTGCTGTGCCACCCTGCTCGACACCGGCAGTGAGGAACAGAAGCGCCGCCACATCAGCGCCGCGCTGCGCGGCGACGAGGTACTGGTGCAGCTGCTCTCGGAGCCCAGCGGCGGATCCGATCTGGCCGGCCTGATCACCCGCGCCGAGCGCGACGGCGACGACTGGGTGGTCAGTGGGGCCAAGACCTGGAGCACCAGTGCGTTTGCCGCCGACTTCGGGCTGCTGCTGGCCCGCACCGATTCGACGGTGCCCAAGCACGACGGGCTGACCATGTTCCTGGTGCCGATCGACGCGCCCGGCGTCACGCTGCGCCGCATCGAGCAGGTCGACGGCTCCAACGAGTTCTGCGAAGAGTTCTTCGACGGGTTGCGGCTCGGGCCCGACACGGTGGTCGGCGAGGTCAACAAGGGCTGGGACGTCGCGTCGCGGCTGCTTTACCACGAGCGTCGGGCCGTAGGGCAGGGTTCGGAGTTCGCCAGTGGGCGTGGCCCCGAGCGCACCGAGATGGCCGCCGGCGACTTCTTGACCCTGGCGCACGACGCCGGAACCGCGGACGACCCGCTGACCCAGGACCAGATCGGCCGGGTGCTGGCCCGGCGCATGGTTCGCGACAAGCTCATCGACTACGCCGGGCGTGGCATGCGCAGCGGTGAACTTCCGCCGGCCGCGGCCTCGATCATCCGGCTGTTCCATTCCGATGTGACCTACCTGGAAGTCGACACCGCTATGGCGGTCGCGGGTCCGTTGGCTGTGGTGGACGACGAGGCGCACCTGCTCAGAGCGGGCCGGCGGTATCTGTCCCGGCAGACCGTGGGCCTAGGTGGTGGCAGCGACGAGATGGCGCGCAACGTCATCGCCGAACGCGTTCTGGGCCTGCCTCGCGAGTACGCCGCCGACCGCGGCGTGCCGTTCAATCAGGTCCGCCATAACCGGCTCTGAGCCCGTAACGTCGAGCGCGATACCGTCCGCAGCCGGCGACCGGTAGCCTTTACCGCGATGACCTCAGCAGAATCAAGCTCCCAGGGCGTTACCTACGCATCGGCCGGAGTGGACATCGACGCCGGTGACCGGGCCGTCGAATTGTTCAAACCGTTGGCCGCCAAGGCCACCAGGCCGGAGGTGCGGGGTGGCCTCGGCGGCTTCGCCGGCCTGTTCGCCCTGCGCAACGACTACCGTGAGCCGCTGTTGGCGTCCTCCACCGACGGTGTGGGCACCAAGCTGGCGATCGCCCAGGCGCTGGACAAGCACGACACCGTCGGCATCGATCTGGTGGCCATGGTCGTCGACGACCTGGTGGTCTGCGGCGCCGAGCCGCTGTTCCTGCAGGACTACATCGCCGTCGGCCGCACCGTGCCCGAACGCGTCGCTGCGATCGTCTCCGGCATCGCCGAGGGGTGTGTGCAGGCCGGCTGCGCGCTGCTGGGCGGGGAGACCGCCGAGCACCCCGGCCTGATGGAACCCGATCACTACGACATCTCCGCGACCGGTGTCGGCGTGGTTGAGGCCGACGACGTGCTGGGCCCCGACCGGGTCCGCCCCGGTGACGTGCTGATCGCGATGGGCTCCTCGGGCCTGCACTCCAACGGCTACTCGTTGGCGCGGGCGGTGCTGCTGGACATCGACCGGATGAACCTGGCCGGCCACGTCGAGGAATTCGGCCGCACCCTCGGTGAGGAACTGCTGGAACCGACTCGCATCTACGCCAAGGACTGCCTGGCGCTGGCCGCCGAGACTCAGGTGCGGACGTTCTGCCACGTGACCGGTGGCGGCTTGGGCGGCAACCTGGCGCGGGTCATCCCAGATGGGCTGATCGCCGAGGTGGACCGTGGTACCTGGACTCCCGCTCCGGTGTTCGCGATGATCGCCCAGCGTGGACGGGTGAGCCGCGCGGAGATGGAGAAGACGTTCAACCTGGGTGTCGGAATGGTTGCCGTCGTCGCGCCGGAGGACACCGACCGCGCGCTGGCAATCCTGACTGCCCGCCACGTCGACTGCTGGCCGCTCGGCACAGTTGCCAAGCCGGGGAAGAACGCCGAACCGGGAGACGGGGCCAAGCTGGTCGGGGAACACCCGAGGTTCTAGGCCCTCGCGGGTCTGCCCAGCCCTGTCAGATCAGTCCAGCCCTAATCAGGGCCAGCGGTTACGCCTGGCGCTCAGCGGCGCCAGTCGTCGTCGCCGTTCCAGGAGTCGTCGCCCTCGGAGTCGTTGACCTCAGACCCGGCCAGCTCCCGCTGAAGCCGACTGAAATCGGTCGACGGTGAGCTGTATTTCAGATCCCGAGCAACCTTGGTCTGTTTCGCCTTAGCCCGGCCGCGGCCCATGGGGGACCCCCTCGCGCAATAACGGAGCGGCCCCACGTGCAGGCGGCTCCGATCTGAATGTGTTTATTGTCCTGCCGACAGCTTACCGTGCCGATCGCAGAGCTGCCGACCTGCCCTGTGCCGGTGTGACCACTATCAAAGTCGGCCCCGTAGCCGGTCAACCGCAAGCCGCCCCGCGCCACGCACATCCGGCGCCGGCATCGATTCGGGGTCGATCACCGCGCTGACCTCGGAGTCGGCACCGGTCAGCAGCGGGGTGTCGGCCGGGAGCCCGCGTTTGAGCAGCGCCAGCGCGATCGGGCCCAGTTCGAAATGGTCCACCACCGTGCCCAGCCGGCCCACCGAGCGCCCGCCTGAGGTCACCGGATCTCCGGTTGAGGGCCGGTCCACCGAGCCATCCAGGTGCAGCAGCACCAGCATCCGCGGCGGTTTGCCCAGGTTATGCACCCGAGCTACGGTCTCCTGCCCGCTATAGCAGCCCTTGTCCAGGTGCACCGCGCCGATGCCGGGGCCACCGATCCAGTTCAGCTCGTGCGGGATGGTGCGCTCGTCGGTGTCCACGCCCAACCGTGGGCGCCGCGTGGCCACCCGGTCGGCTTCGTAGGCCCATATTCCCGCGGGCCGCACCCCGGCCCCGGTCAGCCGGCGCTGCCACTCGCTCTTCTCGGCGCGCGGCACCAGCAGTTCCAGCGCGTCGCGGCCGGGCGTTCGCCGGACGAAACCCCCGGCATCTCCGACCGGCACCGCCGTCGCCCCGAGCGGTGCGGCCAACCCCAACGCCTCGAGGACGGCCGGGGCATCCCCGCCGGGACCCAGCAGCGACAGCACCGCAAAGTCCGCCGGCTCGATGGCAACGTCGGCCCAGAACACCATCTTGCGCAGGTGTTCGATCAGGGGCGCGCCCCGCCACGGCTCGGTGTCGAGGAAGGTCCGTTCGCTGTGTTCGGTCTGGATCCAGTGATTCTGGATGTGGCCCTTGGCGTCCAAGGTCAGGTTCTCGGTGCTGGCGCCGTCAGGAAGATCGGCGACGTGCTGGGTGGACAGGCTGTGCAGCCACGTCTTGCGGTCCGCGCCGCTCAGCGCGAGCACCGCCCGGTGGGAGCGATCGACCAACACGGCCGCGGTTTCAGCGCTGCGCTGTTCGCCGAACGGGTCGCCGTAATGCCAGATGGCGCCCGCGTCGGGGCCGGAATCAGGTGCGGGGACGGCGGACACGGGTCAACTCTACGGAGCCGCTACGCTCACGGTCCATGGCACCGGAGGCCGATGTGGAAGACAGCGTCGTGACGATCGTCACCGTGGGCAGTGGGCTTGCCGCAGCCGGCTCGCCGCTATTGCACGCCGACGATCTGGCGGCGCTGCGCGGAGATGGGGTTTTCGAGACGCTGCTGGTGCGCGACGGCGCCGCCTGCCTGCTCGATGCTCACCTGGCGCGGCTGGCGCGCTCCGCCGAGCTGATGGACCTGCCGGCCCCTAACCTGGACGACTGGCGCCGCGCCGTCGACGAGGCGGTGCAGCAGTGGGCCGGAACGGGCGAGGGCGCGCTGCGAATGATCTACAGCCGGGGCCGAGAAACCGGTTCGGCACCAACCGCTTACGTGATGTTGACCCCGCTGCCGGAACGCATCGCGGCGGCCCGCCGTGAGGGCGTGGCGGTGATCACCTTGGACCGTGGTCTGTCGGCGCAGGGGCTGGAGCTGCCGTGGCTGCTGGCCGGCGCCAAGACGCTGTCCTATGCGGTGAACATGGCGGCGCTGCGGTACGCCGCGAAACAGGGCGCCGACGACGTCATCTTCATCAGTTCCGACGGCTACGTCTTGGAGGGGCCGCGCTCGACGGTGGTGCTGGTGGAACCCGGACGCCTCATTACCCCGCCGCTGTCGCACCCGATCTTGCGCGGTACCACCCAGGAGGCACTGTTCGACGTGGCTCGCGCCGCGGGCTACGAATGCGAATACGCCCCGCTGCGGCCGGCGGATCTCGCTGCGGCGCAAGATCTCTGGCTGGTGTCCAGCATCACCTTGGCTGCGCGGGTGCACACCTTGGACGGCCGGGCGCTGCAACCGCGGGTGTCCGAGCAGGAATTCGCTGGACTGGTCGACACCGCAATCGGCCACTGAAGGGAATGACCCTGCGGCAGAGTCAACGCAAGAAGATCAGCCG
Source organism: Mycolicibacter sp. MU0102 (assembly GCF_963378105.1). Taxonomy (NCBI): domain Bacteria; kingdom Bacillati; phylum Actinomycetota; class Actinomycetes; order Mycobacteriales; family Mycobacteriaceae; genus Mycobacterium; species Mycobacterium holstebronense. Next base: position 3,906,592 of record NZ_OY726398.1, on the reverse strand, counting down.
ATGAAGCGGGACAACCGCGCCGACAGGTGCGGCACCAGTTCGCCGTCGGCGTTCACCCGCTCTTCGACGTAGGCCAGATCGCCGTCCTCGACGATCCCGTACAGCCGCTTGGCCCCGCCGATCAGGGCCCCCGATTTGCTGCGGGCCAGCGCATCGGTGACCAGCTCCCAGGAGGCCGGGCCGTGCGGGCGCCCGTAGAACAGCTCCACATAGCCGGTGGAGTGCGCCAGCAACAGTTCGATGGCCTGCGACTCGTCGGGGTCGTCCGGATCGTCCACGAACCGCCAGAAGCCGGTTTCGCGTAGGGCCGGTTGGCTGGACTCGTCGTCGGACAGCCGCCAGGACCGCGCTTCCCAGTTCAGGTAGTCGCCGCCGTCGTGGGACACCACGATCTGCTGACCGAACCGGTAGTCGCCCTGCGTACCGTGGCCCACGCCTTCACCACGCCATACCCCGACCAACGGCAGCAGCGCCAACAGGGCGTCGTGCAGGTTCGCACCTTCACGCAGGTTGGCGGTATCGGTGAACGGCAGGTCGTCAAAGACCGGAATGTTGCGTGCCGCCGTCTGCTTGGCACGCTCAGCGGCGGCAGCTACCGCGCGGTCGCCGGAACCCCGGTCGACCTGGCGCTCGCCGGCATCCGGCGTACCCCCGTCGGAGGCAGTCACATCTCGTCGGTAATCAGCCGATACAGCGTGTACAGCGCAAACCAGGTGATCAGGCCAGTAGCCGCCACCAGCATCAACTCGAAGAACAACACCACGGGGGGAGTCTATCGCGAGTCGTCAGGCGACTTTGATGTCGACCTCGTGGATGCCCGCCCCGGAGGGGGTCACCACGGCGTCGCCGTTACCGGCCGAGGACAGGGCGCGCACCCTCCAGGCGCCGGGCGCGGCGAAGAACCGGAAGTCACCGGTGGCCGAGGCCACGACCTCAGCGGTGAACTCGTCCGAGGAGTCCAGCAGTCGGACGAAGGCACCGCCGACGGACGCACCGGAGCTGTCCACCACGCGGCCGGTGATCACCGTCTCCTTCTCCAGGTCGACGTTGGCAGGCAGGGCGAGCCCTTGCTTGGGTCCAGAGCACATATCAGCTTCCCAATTCGATCGGGGCGCCCACCAGGGAGCCGTATTCCATCCAACTACCGTCGTAGTTCTTGACGTTGCGATGTCCGAGCAGCTCACGCAGCACGAACCAGGTGTGCGACGAGCGCTCACCGATACGGCAATAGGCGATGGTCTCCTTCTGACCATCCAGGCCGGCGTCGGCGTACAGCTTGGCCAGCTCCTCATCGGACTTGAAGGTGCCGTCCTCGTTGGCGGCACGACTCCACGGCACGTTGATCGCACTCGGGACGTGGCCGCGCTGCTGGCTCTGCTCCTGAGGCAGGTGCGCCGGAGCCAGGATCTTGCCGGAGAACTCCTCGGGGGAGCGCACGTCGACGAGGTTCTTGGTGTTGATCGCCGCGACCACCTCGTCGCGGCGGGCCCGCAAGGATTCGTCCAGCGGCTTGGCGGTGTAGGACGTGGCGGGTCGAGTGACGGTTTCGCTCGACAGCGGACGCCCGCCGAGCTCCCACTTCTTGCGGCCGCCGTCGAGCAGCTTGACGGACTGGTGTCCGTAGAGCTTGAAGTACCAGTAGGCGAAGGCGGCGAACCAGTTGTTGTTGCCCCCATAGAGGATCACGGTGTCGTCGTTGGCGACACCGCGTTCGGAGAGCAGCTTGGAGAACGCGGCCTCGTCGATGACGTCGCGGCGTACCGGGTCCTGCAGGTCCTTGCGCCAGTCCAGCCGGATTGCGCCCGGGATGTGATTGATGTCGTAGACGCTGGTGTCTTCGTCGACTTCGATGAACACCGTGTTGGGCGCGTCGAGATTGCTCTCAGCCCAGTCGGTGGAGACCAGGACGTCAGAGCGTGCCATGGTGGGAATCCTTTCCGGTGACTTCCAGGGGAATGCTGTGGGTTACGCGGTGTTCGGCCGCAGGCGTACGACGAGCGGGTAGAGCTGGCAGCCCAGACAGATGCCGAAGGCGGCGTTGAGGAAGGCCGCCGCCAGTGCAAAGGCCGTCGCGATCAGGCCGACTGCCGGGGCCAAAGCGAACCCGGCGACCCCGATCACGGCGAACACCAGGCCGACGAGCTGGGCGAAGCGCAGCGGCGCCACCGGCTCACGCTCGGTGACCGGCCCCAGCCGCGGTGCCACCAGCCGCGCGAACAGCAATCCGTAGGGGTGGCGGCGGGGGCCCAAGGTTGCGCCGATAGCGAAGACGACGGCTTGGGCGGCCAGCAAGGTGGCCGCACCGACCGGGCTGAACCCGGCGATGAGAAGGACGGCCACCAGTACGGCGGTGGTGATCCAGGCGGCGAACCGGGGGCCCCGGACGTCTACCTGTTGGGTTTGGGTGGTGTAGGTGTTCGACATAAATGCTCCCTGTTGTTGTCGTGGCGAGTGGCTGGTGGATGCATGCCACGGCTTCCCGGGCGGCTCCGATAGCGACGCGAAAACGCGCGTCTCAGCGACAACGACAACAACAGCAGCCCGCGGTGCGGCACAGGTCGACTGTGCGGCGCTTGGTGAGCACAAGCTCAAGGCGGGCGAACACGACGTTCAGACTACCCAACGTAGGGGCCGTCAAGCCAACAGAGGTTCCAGCGCAGAACGCAGGTCCGCCGACGTCGGGACGCCGGCGGCACGGTAGCGCTGGCGCCCGTCGGCGTCGAAGATCACGGTGGTCGGCAGCGACAGCACCGAGAACCTGCGCGCCGCATCGGGGTTGGCATCGATGTCGATTTCATGGTGGGCGACACCCCCGAGGTCATCGCAGACCTTCTCCACCACCCGGCGCACACCGGCGCACGGTCCGCACCACGGCGCCGAGAAATGCACCACTGCCGGGCGTCCCGGTTCCAGCCCCAAGAACGCGGCATCGGACGCGGCGGCGGCGTCGTCGCCAGTCCCGGAGTCGGGCAGCTGTCGCAACACACCGGCCCGTCGGTTCAGCCACCATCCGATCGCTCCAGCGAAGACCAGGGCGGCGAAGATCGCGACGATGCTCATCTCTGACGGAACTCCGGAAGGGTGACCGTCATTCCGTCGGCGATGCCCTCGATGATCACATCGGAGCCGCGGGCGCCCTGACTGGTCGGGATCAACCCGAACGGCAGCCGCTGCTGGGGCAGACTGCCGCGGAATGCGGTGAGCACCGCGGCGCGCTGCTCCTCGGGCACAGCCTGGTCGGCGGTGTCTGGGCCGGTTAGGACGCCGGTCGGGGTGATCACCAGTGTGCTGTGATCTTCCCCACCGATCGACAGATCCACGGCCACGCTCACCCGCTTGCCGAAACCCGCTGGCGTGCCGGTGAATACCAGCCCGTGGCTGCTGGAGATTCCGGACTCCGTGGTGCCGCCGGTGTTGTCATTGGTCTCGGCCGGCGGCGCCTCCACCATCAGGTCACGGATGCCCAGGTAGCGGCCCAAATGCACCGAGCCGATGATGATCCGGCTCTCCAGCCTGGCCACCGGGATCGGGGCGTCCGGCCGGAAGTGCCAAGTGGCTTCGGTCAAGTCGACCGAGTGCATGGTGGCCTCCAGCATCGACTTACCGATCATCGGCTGCTCGACGGCCGGGGCCTTGATCTCCACCTCGGTGTAGTGATCGCGGCGCGCCTGCGGCAGAAACGGGAAGCCCAGGATCGCCACGAACGGGTCCGCACGCAGGTCCGTGGCCCGCCGTACCGCCCGTGACAACTGGTACTCGGCGTAGACGCTTGCGCCGAAATCGACCCCGACGGCCACCAAGACCAGGGCCGCGATCGCGGCCGACATACCGATAAGCACCCTGCGCACTCGGTCATTCTGGCAGGTCGCACGCTATCGTTAGATCACCTGGGACGCTGGAGGGCCTCTATTGGAGCTACTGCTGTTGACCGCTGACCTACACCCCGACGGGGTGTTGCCGTCACTGTCCCTGCTTGCACACACCGTGCGGACAGCGGCGCCCGAGGTTTCTGCGCTGCTTGAGGCCGGTTCGGCCGAGGTGGTTCTGGTCGACGCGCGCACCGATCTGGCCGCGGCACGCGGACTGTGCCGGCTGCTGAGCGCCACTGCGGGATCGGTCCCGGTGGTCGCGATCGTGACCGAGGGCGGACTGGTGGCGGTCAATGCCGAGTGGGGTATCGACGAAATTCTGCTTCCGGGTACCGGACCCGCCGAGACCGACGCCCGGCTGCGGCTGCTGACCGGACGCCATGGCGCGCCGGCCGCCGAGCAGGCCTCGGGACAGACCAAGCTCGGCGAGCTGGTGATCGACGAGGGCACCTACACCGCAAGGTTGCGGGGCCGTCCGCTGGACCTGACCTACAAGGAGTTCGAGCTGCTGAAGTACCTCACCCAACACGTCGGCCGGGTCTTCACCCGGGCGCAGTTGTTGCAGGAGGTCTGGGGCTACGACTTCTTCGGCGGTACGCGCACCGTCGACGTGCACGTCCGGCGGTTGCGCGCCAAGCTCGGGCCGGAGTACGAGTCGCTGATCGGCACGGTCCGCAACGTCGGATACAAAGCGGTCCGGCCGGTGCGGGGCCACTCCGCGGCCGCATCCGGCGACGAGGGCGAGGACGACATGGTCGAGGACCTCGACGGCGCCGACGGCGGTGCGCCCGAGCCGCTGACCAGTCAGTGACCGCCCCGCAATGGCATGCCGCACTGACCGATGACCAGCAGCGGCAGATCCGCGAGCTGATCACCGCTGCCGGCCACCATGACGGCGTCGCCCCGGTAGGGGAGCAGGTAGTGCGGGAGCTCGCCGCTTCGCGCACCGAACATCTGGTCGCCGCCGACGGCGGGGCGGTGCTGGGCTATCTGAACCTGGCCGCGGGCTCCGAGGATGCCGTGCCGATGGCGGAGCTGGTGGTGGCGCCGCAGGCCCGGCGGCGCGGTATCGGGGCGACGATGGCCCGCGCCGCACTGGCCAAAACGGACGGTGGCACCCGGTTCTGGGCGCACGGCACCCTGCCCGCCGCCCGATCCACGGCCGAGGCGCTGGGGCTGGCCGCGGTCCGTGAGCTGCTGCAGATGCGCCGATCGCTGCACGACCTCCGCATCAACACGACGGTTCCGTCCGGGGTGACGATTCGCACCTATGCGGGTACGAGCGACGACGCCGAACTGCTGCGCGTCAACAACGCCGCGTTCTCCTGGCATCCCGAGCAGGGCGGCTGGACGGCCGAGGATCTGGCGCAGCGGCGCGCCGAGGCGTGGTTCGATCCGGCCGGACTGTTTCTGGCGTTCGACGGACCCGTGCTGCTGGGGTTTCACTGGACCAAGATTCACTCCGGCAAACCGGGCGCCGAACGCGCCGGCGAGGTCTACGTGGTGGGAGTCGATCCGGCCGCCCAGGGCCGCGGTCTGGGCCGGGTGCTGACCGAGATCGGCCTGGTCTACCTGGCGGACCGGCTTGCCGATGTCGAGGCGCCGATCGTGCTGCTTTACGTCGAGGCGGACAACACCGCGGCGTTGCGCACCTACGAGCAGTTGGGCTTTGTGGTGCACAGTGTCGACACCGCTTACGCCGCGCTGGATCAGCCTTGATGCGGCTCTGGAATCTATTCACCGCCCGTTCATCTGCCATGTGGCTGCCATCCATAAGTGCCGCATACGTTCCCGGAGAGATTTGAACCGGAAGCGAGAAAGCGAGAACTGATGAAACGCACAAAGGCGGGTCTTGCGCTGGTAGCGGCCGCGATGACCGGTCTGGCGCTCAGTGGCTGCGGCAGCGATGACAACACCGCAAGCCCGTCCGGCACCGGCACCACCTCCGGCAAAGCCGACTCCGCCGAGTGCGCCGGCAAGAACACGCTGACCGCTGAGGGATCGACTGCTCAGCAGAACGCGATAGCGGTGTTCAACCAGGTGTGGGGCAAAGAGTGCTCGGGCAAGAACCTGTCGTACAACCCGACCGGGTCGGGCGCCGGCCGCGAGCAGTTCATCGCCGGGCACGTCGACTTCGCCGGTTCGGACTCGCCGCTGAGCGAAGCGCAGGTCGCCGAGGCGGCCGACCGCTGCGGTCAGAACCCGGCATGGCATCTGCCGCTGGTGTTCGGGCCGGTCAGCATCGCCTACCACCTCGACGGGGTGGAGAACCTGGTCCTCAACGGTGACGTGCTTGCCCGGATCTTCAGCGGAGCCATCACCAGCTGGAACGACCCCGCGCTGGTGGCCCTCAACCCGGGCGTGGAACTCCCGCCGATCGCCATCACGCCGATCTACCGCTCGGACTCGTCGGGCACCACCGACAACTTCCAGAAGTACCTCAGCGCTGCAGCACCGCAGACCTGGACCAAGGGTGAAGGCAGCGAATTCCAGGGCGGCGTCGGCGAGGGCGCGCAGAAGTCGGCCGGGGTCGTGCAGGCGGTGCAGAGCACGCCCGGTGCCGTCGGCTACGTCGAGAAGGGCTTCGCCGACCAGGCCAACCTTCGGTCGGCGATGATCGACTCCGGCTCTGGAGTGGTCGCGGCCACCGACGAATCGGCCGGTGTCGCGATTCAGTCGGCCGGATTCGTTTCCCCGGACACCAACGACATGCGGTTGGACCTGAGGTCGCTTTACGGCACCAAGCAGGCCGCTGCGTACCCGCTAGTCTTGGTGACCTATGAGATCGTCTGCTCCAAGGGCTACGACCCCGACACGTCGGCGGCCGTGAAGTCCTTCCTGAGGACGGCCTCCACCAGCGGCCAGGACGAACTGTCGTCCGCCGGTTACGTCCGGCTGCCGGACCAGTTGAAACGGCGCTTGAGTGCCGCCATCGACGCGATCCAGTAGCCGCCGTGCCGCAAGCGATGAGGGGGTGTCAGGCATCGCCGACTCGTCTGTGTCCGCGCCTGCATCGACGTCGTCGGTGACCCCGACGGCGCTGCGTTCCACCGGCAGCCGCCTGCAAGACCGGCTGTTCCGCCTAGTCGCAGAAGGCTCCGGGGTGCTGATCATCGTGTTGATCAGCGCCGTCGGAGGCTTCCTGCTGCTGCGGGCGATACCGGCGCTGCAGCGCAACCGGGAGAACTTCTTCACCTACGGCGGCAGTTGGGTCACCACCAACACCTCTGCGATGCACTTCGGCATCGCAGAGATGCTGCAGGTGACGGTGTTCGTCTCGCTGTTCGCGCTGTTGCTGGCAATGCCGGTCGCGCTGGGCGTCGCGATCTATCTCGCCGAGTACGCGCCCCGGCGGCTCGTCGGGCTCTTGGGGTACATGGTCGAACTGCTGGCCGCCGTGCCGTCGATCATCTACGGAGCCTGGGGCCTGTATGTGCTGGCCCCGCAGTTGCGCGGCACCGCGTTATGGCTCAACGAACACCTCGGCGGGTTCTTCCTGTTCGCCGACGGCAACGCCTCGGTGGCGGGCGGCGGCACCATCTTCACCGGCGGAATCGTGCTGGCGGTGATGATCCTGCCGATCATCACCGCGGTCACCCGCGAGGTGCTGGCTCAGACGCCCCGCGGCCAGGTCGAGGCCGCCCTGGCGCTGGGCGCGACGCGCTGGGAGGTGGTCAAGATGGTGATGCTGCCGTTCGGTCGCTCCGGCTACATCAGCGCTGCGATGCTGGGCTTGGGTCGCGCGCTCGGTGAGACGGTCGCGTTGCTGATCATCCTGCGTTCCACCCAGAAGGCGTTCAACTGGTCGCTGTTCGACGGCGGTTCCACTTTCGCCACCAAGATCGCCGCCACCGCATCGGAATTCAACGATCAGTACAAGGCGGGCGCCTACATCGCAGCCGGTCTGGTGTTGTTCGTGCTGACGCTTGTCGTCAACGCGCTGGCGCGCGCCGCGATCACCCAGAAGGTGCATTCATGACCGCGTTGCTAGACCGGCCCGTCAAACTGCGCACGTTTGCGGGGGTCGGCCTGCGCCGCCGCGTGGCCAATTCGATTGCGACGGTGCTGGTCACCGCCGCGATGGCCTTGGCGTTGGTGCCCCTGGTGTGGGTGATGTACTCGGTGTTCGACTTCGGTTTCGGTGCCGTCAGCACCAGTTCCTGGTGGACCCACTCGCAGGCCGGCATGACGGCGTTCGTGGCCGGCGGCGGTGCCTACCATGCGATCATCGGGACCCTGCTGCAAGGACTGCTGTGCGCGGCCATCTCAATCCCGATCGGAATCTTCGTCGCGATCTATCTCGTCGAATACGGTGCCGGTACCCGATTGGGCAAGCTGGCGACGTTCATGGTCGACATCCTCACCGGGGTGCCGTCGATCGTTGCCGCGCTGTTTGTCTACGCGTTGTGGGTGGCCACCTTGGGATTTCACCGCTCCGGTTTCGCGGTGTCGCTGTCATTGGTGCTGCTGATGGTGCCGGTGATCGTGCGAGCCACCGAGGAGATGCTGCGGATCATTCCGATGGACCTGCGCGAAGCCAGCTACGCGTTGGGCGCACCCAAGTGGAAGACCATCACCAGCATCGTGATTCCGACGGCGCTGTCCGGCATCGTCACCGGAATACTGTTGGCGCTGGCCCGGGTGATGGGCGAGACCGCGCCGCTGTTGATCCTGGTCGGCTACTCGCAGGCGATCAATTTCGATATGTTCCACGGCTTCATGGGGTCGCTGCCGGGAATGATGTATGACCAGACATCGGCCGGGGCGGGCGCCAGCGCGGTGCCCACGGATCGCCTCTGGGGCGCTGCGCTGACGCTCATCCTGCTGATCGCGCTACTCAACGTGGCGGCCAGGTTCGGGGCACGCATCTTCGCTCCCAAGAAGTTCTAGACCGGTCTCGACAACCAGCGCGTAGCGATGGGCGAACAAGGAGAGCTGCACGGTGGCTAAAAGGTTGGACCTCACCGACCTCAACATCTTTTACGGGTCGTTTCACGCGGTGGCCGACGTGTCGCTGTCGGTCGCGCCGCGCAGTGTCACCGCGTTCATCGGTCCGTCCGGATGCGGCAAGTCGACGGTGCTGCGCACGCTCAACCGGATGCACGAGACCACTCCGGGTGCCCGCATCGAGGGCTCGGTGTTGCTCGACGGCGAGAACATCTACCGCCCCGGAATCGACCCGGTGGGGGTTCGCCAAGCCGTCGGAATGGTGTTTCAGCGCCCGAATCCCTTCCCCACCATGTCCATTCGTGACAACGTGGTGGCCGGCCTCAAACTGCAGGGAATCCGTAACCGCCGGGCGCTCGACGAAACCGCGGAGTTCTCCCTGCGCGGGGCGAACTTGTGGAACGAGGTCAAGGACCGGCTGGATAAGCCTGGCGGCGGGCTTTCCGGTGGTCAGCAGCAGCGGTTGTGTATCGCGCGGGCTATCGCGGTGCAACCCGACGTACTGTTGATGGATGAGCCCTGTTCGGCGTTGGATCCGATCTCGACGATGGCTATCGAAGAGCTGATCTCCCAGCTCAAGCAGGACTACACCATCGTCATCGTCACTCACAACATGCAGCAGGCGGCGCGGGTGAGTGATCAGACGGCGTTCTTCAACCTGGCCGATGTCGGCAAGCCCGGCCGGCTGATCGAGATCGACGGGACCGAGAAGATCTTCTCCAACCCGAGTTTCAAAGAGACCGAGGACTACATCTCCGGTCGATTCGGCTAGGCGATCGCGAGCGCAGGCGTCACGATCGGCGGCTTAACCGCCTGGGGCGTAACGTATTTCGGGTATCAGCTCACGGGCCTGCGCGGCGTGAGTTGCTGGTACGTCACCCGGATCTGGCGGTGATTGTCGCCGCCGCCGCCATCGGACCGTGGCGCTTCGAGGTATAGGCGGGCGGCGTCGATGCCGTTGTCCAAATTGCGGGACTCAAGATCGTGGCTAGGCTGGCGCGCAGATCGTTGCTCCAAGAAGGTCTGGGCCGCCGAACATTCGGGCCGGGACAGGTTGAGTCGAGTGAGGAGAAGGCTGCCAGTGGCCAAAAGGTTGGACCTGAGCGACGTCAACATCTATTACGGGTCGTTTCACGCGGTGGCCGATGTGACGTTGTCGGTGCCGCCACGCAGCGTCACCGCGTTCATCGGGCCATCGGGCTGCGGCAAGTCGACGGTGCTGCGCACGCTCAACCGGATGCACGAGGTCATCCAGGGCGCGCGAGTTGAGGGCTCGGTGTTGCTCGACGGTGAGGACATCTACCAGGCGGGCATCGACCCGGTGGGGGTCCGTAAGGCGATCGGGATGGTGTTTCAGCGCCCAAACCCGTTTCCCACCATGTCGATCCGCGACAATGTGGTCGCCGGGCTGACGCTGCAAGGGGTGCGCAATCGCAAGTTGCTCGACGAGACCGTCGAGCAGTCGCTGCGCGGGGCGAACTTGTGGAACGAGGTCAAGGACCGGCTGGATAAGCCTGGCGGCGGGCTTTCCGGTGGTCAGCAGCAGCGGTTGTGTATCGCGCGGGCTATCGCGGTGCAACCCGACGTACTGTTGATGGATGAGCCCTGTTCGGCGTTGGATCCGATCTCGACGATGGCTATCGAAGAGCTGATCTCCCAGCTCAAGCAGGACTACACCATCGTGATCGTCACTCACAACATGCAGCAGGCGGCGCGGGTGAGTGATCAGACGGCGTTCTTCAACCTGGAGGCCGTCGGGAAGCCCGGCCGATTGGTCGAGATTGACGGGACCGAGAAGATTTTCTCTAATCCGAGACTTAAGGAAACCGAGGATTACATCTCGGGTCGCTTTGGCTGACTTATTACCGGATTCGGCTACCGTGTGGTTTCCCCGCTGACTGCCGAAGGAGCGCCGTTGAGGATCAACCGATTCGGTATCGTCTCGAGTCTGCTGGCGGCTGTACTGCTGATGGTCGTGGCCTGCGGTGGTAGCGAATCGTCGTCGGCCTCGGGGTCGGGATCCTCCGCGGTGCAGTGCGGCGGCAAGCAGAAGCTGACTGCAAGCGGTTCGACGGCCCAGGCGCACGCGATCGAACAGTTCGTCTACGCCTACATCCGGGCCTGCCCGGACTACACCCTGGACTATCGGGCCAACGGATCTGGCAACGGCATTGCTGAATTCGCCAGTGGGCAAACCGAATTGGCCGGATCTGACTCGCCGCTCGATCCTTCCAACGGTGAGCCGCAGCGGGTGGCGGCGCGGTGCGGCTCGACGCCCTGGCACCTGCCGACCGTCTTCGGTCCGATTGCCGTGACCTACAACATCGGCGGCGTCAACGAACTCGACCTGGACGGGCCCACGATGGCCAAGATCTTCAACGGCACCATCACCAAGTGGGATGACCCCGCGCTGAAGGCTCTCAACAAGGACGCGGCGTTGCCCGCCGAGCCGATCCACGTGGTGTTCCGCAGCGACGACTCCGGAACCACCGACAACTTCCAGAAGTACCTCGACACCGCCTCCGACGGATCCTGGGGGCGCGGGGTGGGCAAGGCCTTCAATGGTGGTACCGGTGTCGGCGCGGCCGGCAACGACGGCACGTCGGCGATGTTGCGAAGCACCGAGGGCTCGATTACCTACAACGAGTGGTCCTATGCGGTGGGGCGTGAGCTCAACATGGCCCAGATCGTCACGTCGGCGGGCCCGCAACCGGTGACCATCTCTGTCGACTCGGTGGACAAGACCATCGCCGGGGCCAAGTTCAGCGGTGCCGGAAACGATCTGGTGGTGGACACCTCGTCGTTCTACAAACCGACCGTGGCGGGTGCCTACCCGATCGTGCTGGTGACCTACGAGATCGTCTGCTCCAAATATCCCGACTCGGCGACGGCGCAAGCGGTCAAGGCGTTTATGCAGGCGGCGATCGGCGACGGACAGCAGGATCTGGACCAGTACGGATATATTCCGCTACCTCCGGAATTTACGTCGAAATTGAAGACGGCGGTCGACGCTATTTCCTGATCGTCGAGATCTGCGGGGATCCATTTTCGCTGGTAACCTTTGGTTAATCTTCTGTTCACCGCAACAGTTGATTGCTTGATGCCAATCCTGACCGGGCGAATGGAGCGTCGTGAACAATAACGGACCGGCTTCCCAGGTGGGCTCCCAATTCGGTCCTTACCGGCTGCTTCGGCTGCTGGGGCGAGGTGGCATGGGTGAGGTCTATGAGGCCGAGGACACCCGCAAGCACCGATCGGTCGCACTGAAGCTGATCGCCCCGGTGTTGTCGGGCAATCCGGCATTCCGAACCCGGATGCAGCGCGAGGCCGACGCCGCAGGCCGGCTGACCGAGCCGCACGTGGTGCCCATCCACGACTACGGCGAGATCGACGGTCAGATGTTCGTCGAGATGCGGCTGATCGACGGCAATGACCTTGGCATGGAGTTGCAGCGCTCCGGCCCGCTTCCCCCCGCGCGAGCGGTGGCGGTGATCGAACAGGTGGCAGCTGCCCTGGACGCCGCGCACGCCGGTGGAATCACCCATCGCGACATCAAGCCGGCGAACATCCTGCTCACCCGGGATGATTTCGCCTATCTGGTGGATTTCGGTATCGCCCGCGCTGCGGCGGATCCCGGCCTGACGCAGACCGGGATGGCGCTGGGCACCTACAACTACATGGCGCCAGAGCGGTTCAGTGGGGGCGAGGTCGACTACCGTGCCGACATCTATTCGCTCGCCTGTGTGCTGAGCGAGTGTCTGAGCGGTCAACAGCCGTACCGGACCGAGACCATCGAACGGCTGATCGCCTCCCATCTGATGGAGCCCGCCCCGCGGCCCAGCCAACTGCGGCCGGGCGTGGTGCCGGTCGGTTTGGACCAGGTGATCGCCAGGGGGATGGCGAAGAATCCGCGGGAGCGATACAGCAGCGCCGGTGACCTGGCACGTGCCGCGCACGACGCGCTGACCACCGCAGAGCAGCATCAGGCCGCAATGATCGTCCAGCAGGGCGGTGTGGCCACCCGAATGGCCAGCGCCGTCGGTGCCTCCACCAACGGCGGCGGGAGCTCTCCTGCCAACGGTTACCGCCAACAGCCGGTCAACTACGAACACCGCGCCTATGAAGCGAACTCCTATGACCAGCCGCACGAGCAGACCCAGATACGGCCCGCGCTCACCGGTTGGCGGGACCGGCCGGCGCAGCAGCCCCCGGCCGCCGCACCGGCGTTTGCCGCCGAGTCAAAGAACCGCGGAGATCGCCGATGGCTGGTGCCAGCCGCGGCCGCCGCGGCGCTGCTGGTCGCAGTCGGCGTGGGCGGTTACGCGGTCACCCACCGTTCGGAGACATCTCCCGGGGCGTCGGCGTCGGCGTCGGCGAACGGGCAGAGTGTGCTGCCCTTGGAGGGCCTGAGCTTCCGGCTCTCGCCGGGGGGCTTGGCGCTGGACAGTAGTGGAAACGTCTACGTCACCAACCAGAGCATGTACGGCCGCGTGGTGAAGCTGGAGCCGGGATCGAACACCCCGGTGATGCTGCCGTTCACCGGGCTCTACGAGCCGCAAGGGGTAGCCGTCGATCGGGCCGGCGCGGTGTACGTCACCGACTTCAACAATCGGGTGGTGAAGCTGGACCCGGATTCCCACGCCCAGTCCGAGCTGCCGTTCACCGGGCTGAACTATCCGGAGGGTTTGGTGGTGGACAAGGACGGCAGCGTCTACGTCGCCGACCGGGGTAACAACCGGGTGGTCAAGTTGCCGGCCGGGGCCGACGCCCAGGTGGTGCTGCCGTTCGCCGGGCTGCACAACCCCGACGATGTGGCCGTCGACTCCTCGGGCAACGTCTACGTCACCGACACCGACAATGATCGGGTGGTGCGGCTCGCCGCGGGATCCAATACCCAGAGCGTGCTGCCATTCACCGGTCTCGATGCCCCGTGGGGCGTCACCGTTGACGGGGCCGGCAACGTCTTCGTCACCAACCACGACAGTCATACCGTGGTGAAGCTGACCGCCGGGGCCAATACCCAGACGAAGCTGCCGTTCACCGGGCTGAACACTCCACTGCAGGTCGTGGTCGGCGCGGACGGTGCCCTCTATGTCGCCGACCGGGGCAATAACCGGGTGGTGAAACTGGTCGGCGGCACGGAACCGCGGGGTTGATGCGCCGGTTCCAGCTTCGGCTCTCCTTCGTCGAGCCTCGCTGAACCGCCGGGTTGATGCGCCGGCTACAGCTTCGGCTCAGCGGTCGTGGACCGAGGTGAGCCGAGTAGCCACGGCTGCCACGATCGCGCTGACCGCGACCAGGATGATCAGCGTCAGCGCCGCACCCCAGACTCGGGCGGCCCCGGCCGCCTGCGGGTTCCCCAGCTCGGAGTAGATCAGCAGCGGCAGCGAGGCCATGTTGTCGTGAAAGATGTCGTAGTTGATCGAACGGCTGTAGCCCACCAGCACCAATACGGGAGCGGTCTCACCGATGATCCGGGCGATCGACAAAAAGATGCCCGACAGAATTCCCGAGAGAGCGGTGGGTATGACGATGCGCAGGATCGTCTTCCACCGCGGCACCCCCAGCGCGTAGCTGGCCTCCCGCAGTTCGTCGGGGACCAGACGCAACATCTCCTCGGTGGAGCGCACCACGATCGGCAACATCAGCAAAGCCAGGGCCAGCGATACGGCGAATGCGCTCTGCTCGAATCGCAGGGTGGCGATCCACAGGCTGAAGACGAACAGTGACGCCACGATCGAGGGCACCCCGGCGAGCACGTCGACCATAAAAGTGGTCAACCGCGCCCACCGGCCGCCGCCGTACTCGATCAGGTAGATCGCCGTCATCAGACCCAGCGGTACCGCCAGCACCGCGGCCACCCCGGCCTGCACCAGGGTGCCGTACAGCGCGTGGTACACCCCGCCGGCGAATTCTTCGGGCAGTACGCCGCGTAGCGAATGCGTCCACCAGCTGAGATTGGTGATCGCGTGCCAACCGCGGGCCACCACCACCCAGAGCAGCCAGACCAACGGGATCGCCGCGACGGCGAACGAGGACACGAACGCCGCGGTGGCCAGCTTGTCCGTCAACCGGCGCCGCATGCTGAGGTGATGGCGATGTGTTGGTACCGACGGCTTGACCGGTGCGTCGAGCAGTTGGGCCGTCATCCGTTGACCTTGCCGCCGGCCACCGCACGAGCGGCGGCGTTGACGAAGAACGTAAGTGCGAACAATGCGAACCCCGCGGCGATGTAGGCGCCGGTCGGCAGCGGAGCGCTGAACTCCGCGGCCGCCGACGCGATTTTGGATGCGAACGTGTAGCCGCCGTCGAACAGCGACCAATTTCCAGGCTTTGCCGCGGCCCGCAGGATGATCAGCATCGCGACCGTCTCGCCCAGCGCCCGCCCCAGGCCCAACATCGCGGCGGCGATCACGCCGCTGCGACCGTAGGGCAGCACCGCCATGCGGACCACCTCCCACCGCGTGGCGCCCAGGGCCTGGGCGGCTTCGATGTGAGCGAAGGGGGTCTGGCGGAACACCTCCCGCGAGACCGACGTGATGATCGGCAGGATCATCACCGCCAGCACGATGCCCGCGGTGAAGATCGTGCCGCCGCCGGCCAGTGACACGTTGCCCTTATGGAACAGGAACGACCAGCCCAAGTGGCTTCTGAGGAATCTCATCAACGGCACCAGCATCGGCGCCAGCACGAAGATCCCCCAGAGGCCGAAGATGATGGACGGCACCGCCGCCAGCAGGTCGATCACCACGGCAAAGGGTCGGGTCAGCCGCCGGGGCGCGTACTGGGTGAGGAAGACCGCGATGCCCACCGAAATAGGCACCGCCAGCGTCAACGCGAATACCGAGCTCAACACCGTGACCATCAGCAGGTCCCGGATGCCGAACGACAGGTCGTCGGGATCGGTGGTGCGGAACTCCGGGCTGGTGAAGAAGTTCGCGTCGTTGGCGAGCAACGACGGGACAGCACGCACCAGCAGGAAGATCGCGATCAGCGCGATCACCACCACCACTGTCGATCCGGCCGAGACCGCGGCCGCCCGGAACAGCCGCTCGCCTCTCGGCGAGCGGCTGTCCATCAACGGCGTCGATGGGTTCCCGGGTGTCACGAGATGGCGTCGACCGCGGACGCCAGGCGAGCCTTGAAAGCCTCGGGGATCGGAACGTAGCCGTTGTCGGCCAGGCCGCTCTGGCCCGCGCCGATGGTGGACTTCAGGAACAACCGCACCGCCGTGCCGACATCAGCCTCCGGGTACTTCGAGCACACCACCTCGTAGGTGGCGAGCACGATCGGGTAGGAGCCCGTCTGAGTCGGCTGGTAGAACGACGCCGTGTCGAGCACCAGGTCGTTGCCCTGCCCCTTGATGGTGGCGCCGGCGATGGTCTTGCCGACCGACTCGGTGCTGATCGTGACCGGCTCGGGGCCGGCTGAGGTGACGATCTGGGCGGTGTGCAGATTCTTGGCCTGGGCGAAGGACCACTCGTTGTAGGTGATCGCGCCCTCGGTGGACGAGATGGCTCCGGCCGTGCCGTCGTTGCCCTTGGCGCCTTCGCCGACGCCACCGTTGAAGGCCTTGCCGGCGCCCTTGCCCCAGGCCCCGCCGGAGGCGGCATCCAGGTACTGCTGGAAGTTGTCGGTGGTCCCGGACTCGTCACTGCGGAACACCACATGGATCGGCTGGGCCGGCAGCGTGGCCGTCGGGTTAAGCGCCTTGATCGCCGCGTCATCCCAGCTGGTGATGGCTCCGTTGAAGATCTTCGCGGCGGTCGGGCCGTCGAGGATCAGTGTGTCGACGCCGGGGACGTTGTAGGTGATGGCGATCGGGCCGAACACCACCGGCAGGTTCCATGCCGGCGATTCGCAGCGCTGCTGCGCCTGCGCATAGTCGTCGGTGCCCAGTGGGACGTCGGAACCGGCGAAGTCGGTCTGGCCGCCGACGAACTCCCGGATACCGGCGCCCGATCCGTTGGCGGTGTAGTTGACGTTGTGGTCCGGACACTCGTCGTTGAACGCCTTGACGAACCGGGCCATAGCGTTCTGCTGTGCGGTCGATCCGCTGGCCTTGAGCGTGTCCGTGCCTCCGCAGTTTCCGCTGGCGGCCGCCGAGCTCGAGGTTGTCTTCTCACCGGTGTCGGTGTTCTTGTCGCTGCCGCACCCGGATAACACCAACGCGCCGGTCGCCATAATGCCCAGCGTCGCGCCAATTCCGTTCAGTTTCACATTGCCCTTTCGCAGACAAATTAGGGGTGATGACCGCTTGTGCGGCATCACCGGATCAACCCGGCCGACAATTCGCAACAATCACCTGCGCTCCGGGTCACTTCTCCATTTAATGCGGCGAACGAAGGTTACGGTAGGGTGAACAGCCATGATCTAACGGTGGAATTCTGGTGGAATTCAGATGACGCTGATATGGACTGGCTAAATGCCAGATGACAGGTAGGTCGACCCCGGCCCGTAAGCTTCGCGAAGTGGTCGAACCGTCCGTCGCGCAGTTGCGCACGCTCCTCGATGAGCTGACCCTGCGAGACGCGGCCTACTTCGGACGGCGACTGAAGGACCTGCGTGGCGGAAAGCCCGAGCAGGTGCGAAAGCTGGCCGAGCGGATGGGCGAGGCGCAAGCGCTGGTTGCCGCTCGGCGTGCGGCGGTACCGGACGTCCGCTATCCCGATCTGCCGGTCAGCGGCCGCCGCGACGAGATCGCCGCGGCGATCAGGGACCACCAGGTCGTGGTGGTGGCCGGCGAGACCGGCTCAGGCAAAACCACCCAGTTGCCCAAGATCTGCCTGGAGCTCGGCCGCGGCATTCGGGGCACCATCGGCCATACCCAACCGCGGCGGCTGGCCGCCCGCACCGTCGCTCAGCGTATCGCTGACGAATTGTCCAGCCCGCTAGGCGATGTCGTCGGGTACGCGGTCCGGTTCACCGACCGGGTGTCCGATCGGACCCTGATCAAACTGATGACCGACGGCATCCTGCTCGCCGAGCTCGAACGGGACCGGCGGTTGCTTCGCTACGACACGCTGATCATCGACGAGGCACATGAGCGCAGCCTCAACATCGACTTTTTGCTCGGCTACCTGCGCGAGTTGTTGCCGCGTCGCCCAGACCTGAAGGTGATCATCACCTCGGCCACCATCGAACCTCAGCGTTTCGCAGCGCATTTCGATGATGGGCGCGGCGGTGGCCCAGCGCCGATCGTCGAGGTGTCCGGCCGCAGCTACCCGGTGGAAATCCGGTATCGCCCACTGGAGCTGCCGGTCAGCTCGGAGGCCGGTGATGACCCGGATGACCCGGATCAGGAGATCATCCGGACCGAAACCCGCGACGAGATCGAGGCGATCGTCGATGCGGTGCACGAACTGTCCGCCGAACCACCCGGCGACATTCTGGTGTTCCTCTCTGGTGAGCGCGAGATCCGCGACACCGCAGAGGCTCTCGGCGGTCTGACCAATACCGAGATTCTGCCGCTGTATGCGCGGCTGTCGACTGCCGAACAGCAGAAGGTATTCGCCCCGGCGCGCGCAGGTCGGCGGATTGTGCTGGCCACCAACGTGGCTGAGACATCGCTGACGGTACCGGGCATCCGCTACGTGATCGATCCGGGCAATGCGCGAATTTCGCGCTACAGTCGCCGGCTGAAGGTTCAGCGGCTACCGATCGAACCCATTTCGCAGGCGTCGGCTGCGCAGCGCAGCGGCCGATGTGGCCGAACTGCCCCCGGGGTATGCATCCGGCTCTACAGCGAAGTCGACTTCGACACTCGACCGCGCTACACCGACCCCGAGGTGCTGCGCACGAACCTGGCCGCAGTGCTGTTGCGGATGGCGTCGCTGCGGCTGGGTGCGGTGGAAGACTTCGGCTTCCTCGACCCGCCTGATTCGCGCAGCATCCGCGACGGGGTCGCGCTGCTGGTCGAGCTCGGCGCGTTCACCGCGCAGGGAGCGATCACCGATGTCGGCCGCCGGCTGGCCCGGCTGCCGGTGGACCCGCGTTTGGGCCGGATGATCCTGGCCGCTGAGACCGAGGGCTGTGTCCGAGAGATGCTCGTGCTCGCCGCCGCCCTGACCATTCCCGATCCCCGGGAGCGGCCAGTTGATCGAGAGGAGGCGGCCCGGGCCAAGCATGCCCGGTTCGTCGACGACGATTCCGACTTCACCGCTTATCTCAACCTGTGGTCGTATCTGTCAGAGCAGCGGAAATCTCTGAGCGGCAGTGCGTTTCGCCGGATGTGCCGCAATGAGTTCCTGCACTACCTGCGGATCCGGGAGTGGCAGGACCTGGTGGGGCAGCTGCGCAGCATCGCAGCCGATATCGGCATCCGTGAATCCGGTGAGCCCGCTCAGCCGGCAGCCGTCCACGCTGCGTTGCTGGCCGGGTTGCTCTCGCACGTCGGGATGCGGCGCGACGACGGTCGGGAGTTCGCCGGCGCACGCAACTCGAAATTCGTGCTGGCGCCCGGTTCGGTGCTGGCGAAACGACCACCGCGCTGGACGATGGTGGCCGAGCTGGTGGAGACCAGCCGGCTGTTCGGGCGGACCGCCGCGCGCATCCAGCCGGAAACCGTCGAGCGGGTGGCGGCAGATCTGGTGCAGCGCAGTTACAGCGAACCGCATTGGGACGCCAAGCGCGGCGAGGTGATGGCCTTCGAAAAGGTGACGCTTTACGGGCTGCCGCTGGTGGCGCGCCGCCGGGTCGGCTACGCCCGGGTGGAGCCGGCGGTGGCTCGTGAGCTGTTCATCCGGCACGCGCTGGTGGAGGGCGACTGGGTGGCCCGGCACCGATTCCTCGCCGACAATGCCGCGCTGCGCACCCAACTGCAGGAGCTGGAGGACAGAGTTCGTCGTCGCGATCTGATCGTCGATGACGACACCGTGTATGACCTCTACGACACAAGGATTCCCGCTGAGGTGGTCTCGGCACGGCACTTCGACGGCTGGTGGAAAAAGCAGCAGAAGGCCACACCCGAGCTGCTGACCTTTACTCGCGACGAGTTGCTGCGGGCCGACGAGACACTCGGCGCTGACCGGCCGGACAGTTGGGCGACCGCGGATCTCGCGTTGCCGCTGACCTATCGCTTCGAGCCGGGCGCTGCCGACGACGGGGTCACCGTCCACGTACCGATCGATGTGCTGGCACGCCTCGGCGGCGACGAGTTCGCCTGGCAGGTACCGGCGCTGCGCGAAGAGCTGATCACCGCACTGATCCGATCCCTGCCAAAGGACCTGCGACGCAACTTCGTTCCCGCCCCCGACACGGCCCGCGCGGTGCTCTCGGCGATCGGGCCGGGCGAGCCGCTGCTGGAGTCGCTGATACATGAGCTTCGTCGCCGCACCGGTGTGTTGGTCCCGATCGATGCCTTCGACCTGACCAAGCTTCCCGCGCACTTGAGGGTCACCTTCGCCGTGGAGGCCGCAGACGGCACCGAGGTGGCTCGCGGCAAGGACCTCGGCGTCTTGCAGGATCGACTGGCGTCCTCAGCCCGCGAGGCGGTCGCCGATGCGGTCGGCGCGGAGCTGGAACGCAGCGGCCTGCGCGGCTGGCCGGACGATTTGGACACGCTGCCTCGGGCCGTGCAGAGGGTGGTGGCTGGGCGCGCTGTTCGTGGCTTCCCGGCTTTTGTCGATGCCGGCGACACCGCACAGCTACGGGTGTTCTCCACAGAGGCGCAGCAGCGGTCCGCGCTCGGCCCCGGTATCCGTCGATTGCTGCGCTGCGATGTTCCGTTGCCGGTCAAAGCGGTCGAGCGTGAGCTGGATTCGCGGACACGGCTAATGCTCAAGGCGAATCCGAACGGGACGTTGGCGGCGCTCATCGACGACTGCGCCGACGCCGCGACCGACGCGTTGACGCAGGCACCGGTGTGGACCAGAGACGAGTACATCGCGTTGCGCAACCGGGTGGCCGCCGCGCTGGTGCCGACCACCGTTGACGTGGTTACCCGAGTTGCGCAGGTGCTGGCCGCGGCCCGGGACACCCAAGTGGTGCTGCCGGCGCAGCCGCCGCCCGGCCAGGCCGAGGCGATCGCCGACATCGTCGATCAGCTGGGTGCGCTGCTGGCGCCCGGTTTTGTCACCGCTACCGGTCGCGCGCACCTAGGGGATCTCGTCCGCTACCTGACCGCCGTCCGTCGTCGGGTGGAGCAGCTGCCCCGCGCGTTGCAGGCCGACCGGGAAAAGATGGCACGTGTGCACGCGGTGCAAGATGCCTACCGGGACCTGTTGGCGACCTTGCCTACGGCGCGCCATCGCGACAGCGACGTACGTGACATCGCGCGGCAGATCCAAGAGCTACGGGTGAGTCTGTGGGCTCAGCAGCTCGGTACCCCGCGCCCAGTCAGCGAACAGCGCATCTACCGGGCGATCGACGCGCTACTCGCTTGATGGCAGGGTGTGCTCGTCGGGGAACTTACCGGTCGCCTGGAAGATCACCCGACGAGCGACCTCGACGGCATGGTCGGCGAACCGCTCGTAGAACCGCCCAAGTAGCGTCACGTCGACGGCGGCGGCCACTCCGTGTCGCCACTCCTTGTCCATCAGCACCGAGAACAGATGCCGGTGCAGGTCGTCCATCGCGTCGTCTTCTTCGCGGATCCGGGCGGCCTTCTCCGGGTCGCGCGACAACAGCACCTCTTGGGCACTGTTGCCCAATTCGACTGCAAGCCTGCCCATTTCGGCGAAGTACCCGTTGACCTCTTCGGGCAGCGCGTGTTGCGGGTGGCGCCGGCGGGTGATCTTGGCGACGTGCAGGGCCAACGCGCCCATCCGGTCGATGTCGGCCACCATCTGAATGGAACTGACGATGGCGCGCAGATCCCCGGCGACCGGGGCCTGCAACGCCAACAGCACGAAGGAGCTTTCCTCGGCGCGGGTACTCATCGCGGCGATCTGCTCGTGATCGGTGATCACCTGTTCGGCCAGCATCAAGTCGGCTTGCAGCAGCGCCTGTGTGGCGCGTTCCATTGCTGCCCCGGCCAAGCCGCACATCGTGCCGAGCTGTTCGGCCAGATCCGAGAGTTGCTCGTGGTACGCGGTTCGCATGCCCTCAAGACTAACCGTGGACCGCGATTCGCGCGGGTTGGGCGGGGAGTGGGCGCTACTCGCAGGTGGTGTCGGCGGCGTTGGTGACGGTCAGGTCGTCGGGCAGTTCGGTCGGTTCGACGCTGGCTCCGCGGTTGAGTTGCACGCTGACCTGCGAGCCGCTGGCCACCGGCTTGGTCACCGTACGGAAGTCTGAACCCAGGACAACACGGACGATGCTGCCCAGCCCGCTGACCCGCTCGATCGGCGCTCCCGACAGCGCCGAGGACACCGTGGCGGCGGCCTGCTCGTTTCCGGGGGAGTAGAGCACCTTGGTGGCCTTGACGGTGCCGGGGTAGTCGTCGGCATTGTCGACGTTGAAGCCCCACTGTTGCAGGCCCTCGGAGGTGGCGCCGGCCAGGCCGGACTGCTCGGTGGCGTTAGACACCCGCACCGTGACATCGGCGGGCGAGGTCGTGACCGCGTGCACCTGCTCGCTGAGCGGCCTGATTACCGGGGTGGCCGGTGAGCCGGGCAGGGAGGTGGACGGGGTGGTGGGGCTGGCCGCCGCCGTGGTGGGGACCGAGGTGGCGTTGTGGTCGTTCTCGCCGGGTAGGGGGTCGTCGTTGATGATGGCGTCGAACAGTGCCCGCACGTCATCCATCCGGGGGACCTCGTCGCCGTTCTCATCGGTCTCACTGGTCGGCACCGTGACGAAGGTGATGTGACCGGCGGCGACCTTCTGCAACGACTGGCCGAGGTTCACCAGGTCCTTGGTGGTGACGTTGTCCACCGAGCTGTCGCCGATGAACATGTTGACCACATTGTTGAGCTTGGTCGGCGAGAAGAAGGTGTTGGTGGAGATCAACGAACGCAGCAGCGACGACAAGAACAGCTGCTGGCGTTTGATGCGGCCGTAGTCGCCGTT
Organism: Mycolicibacter sp. MU0102; assembly: GCF_963378105.1. NCBI lineage: Bacteria > Bacillati > Actinomycetota > Actinomycetes > Mycobacteriales > Mycobacteriaceae > Mycobacterium > Mycobacterium holstebronense. Next base: position 3,883,829 of record NZ_OY726398.1, on the reverse strand, counting down.
GTCCTCGGTGGTGACGTGCCGAGCCCGCACGTAGTTCAACGCGGTGCCGCCGTTGACTCGCTGGCGTCCGGTGTCTTCGAGGACGCTGCCCAGCACCAGGTCGTAGAGCGGGCTGGGGGTGCACACCTCGACGCCGCCCAGCGCGTCGACCATCTTGCCGAATCCGACGAAGTCGACGGCCATGAACCGGTTGATCGCCAGTCCGGACAGCTTCTGGATCTCCTTGACCAGACACTTGGGCCCGCCGAAGGCGTAGGTCGAGTTCAGCTTCGTCTCGGTGTAGACGACGTCGTCGCTGTAGGTTCCGGTGTCCTCGTCGTAGATCGGTCCGTAGGCGCCGGTCGCGGAGTTCCAGACCTCGCACTGGATCGGGGTGATCGCCAGGTCGCGGGGGAACGACACCACCACCACGCGTTTACGGTTCGCCGGGATGTTGACCAGCATGATCGTGTCGGAGCGAGCTCCCTCGGCGTCGTCGGTGCTGCCGGCGCCGACGTCGCTGTTGGCGCCGGCGCGGGTGTCCGCGCCGACGATCAGGAAGTTCTCGTCGCCGTACTGGCCGGCCGCATCGAGAATGTCGTGCGAGTCGGGGTCCAACGCGCTGACGTGGTTGAGGCTGCGGTTCTTCGACGAACTCCACTGCCATGCCGACCCGGTGAGCACCAGGGCGAGGATTGCCATCATGGCCGCGACCGCCCGGCCCGCGAGCTTTGCCCGGTGGTGGGGCCCGTGCGGGGCCGGTTCGGCGTCCGCCGGCGGTGTGCGGCGAGGCGGGTCGATCCGCACCGGCGGCATCTCAGGCTCGACACCCGGCGGTTCAGCGAGGCTCGACGGAGGAGAGGCGAAGCTGGGACCGCCGTATAGGCCCCGCTGCATCTCGGGACCGCCGTATAGGCCCGGCGCCTCGGTGGCAGGCGCCAACTCGTCCCAGTCGGGGGCACCGGCCGGCTCGAGTGACGTGCCGTGAATACGGTCGAGGTCGGGCACTTCCGACGGGTAGGCCACTTCGGTGATGTCGGGCATCGGGGCCGGTACATCGGCGATTTCGAGCGCGGTGTACTCGGCTTCGGGCTCGGATACCTCGGATACGCTGGCGGGCTCCGCCGGCTCCACGTGCTCGACGAACTCGGCCACTTCCGGCTCGGGCGGGGCTGAGGTGGCTCGGCGTTGGCTGCGTCCACCCGAAGGCGGAGGCTCGGCGTTGACCCTGGCGATCAGGTCGGCGACGCTCACCGACCCGTTGCGACGCCGGGACGCGTTTCGCCGGTGCGGGACGGGGGTTTCCTCAGACGAGTTCTGCCAGCGTTCCCAAGGTGCGGGTCCAGGCGGTGTCATCGTCATCAGCTGATGGTCGCCGTCATCGTGGCCCTCCGGCGCCCAGCGGCCAGGAGTGGCGTTGTCGCCGTCACTCATGTCCTCAGGGGCCTCCGAGTCCTTGGTACCGGCGCGCGTGGATCGCAGGCCAGTGCGGTACGGATGATCGGCATTGGTCTCCGCACCTTCGTCTGCACCCGCAGGGGTAACCCTGCCTGGAGCAATAAGGTACTTATTCTACTGAGAACTTGCCAGACACGCGATGTCGACAAAGTCTCATTTCAGCCACCCGAGTGCATAATGTCCGCCCCGGCCGGCACCGCACAGTCATCGGGGTCGTCCAACCATCCTTCGGGCAGGGTGACCTTGGCCGGTGAGCCCTGTCTCCCGCGGGGGCCGGTAGCGGCCGCGGGGAAGGGGACCGATCCGTCCAGCTGCTTGAGCAGTTCGTCGAGCTCGGACAGCGTGGTCACCATCGCCAGCTCGCGCCGCAGCTCGGAACCGGCGGGGAATCCGTGCAGGTACCAGGCGACATGCTTGCGGATCTCGCGCATGCCCTTGTCCTCGCCGAAGTGCTGGGCCAGCAGTTCGCCGTGGCGGCGGATGATGTCGGCGACTTCGCCCAACGTGGGTGGGGTCGGTGTGGGTCGGCCCGCGAAAGCCGCCGAGAGCTCGCCGAACAACCATGGGCGACCCAGGCAACCGCGGCCGATCACCACCCCGTCGCAACCAGTCGCCGCCATCATGGCCAGGGCGTCGCCGGCTTCGAAGATGTCGCCGTTGCCCAGTACCGGAATGGAGCGGACCTGCGCTTTGAGCGCCGCGATCTGCTCCCAGTCGGCGGTGCCGGAGTAGCGCTGTGACGCGGTCCGGGCGTGCAGGGCCACCGCTGCGGCCCCTTCGGCCTCGGCGATGCGTCCGGCGTCCAGGTGGGTGTGGTGGGCGTCGTCGATGCCGATCCGGAATTTCACGGTCACCGGAATGTCGGTGCCGGCCGCGCCGCGTACCGCCGCGGCGACGATGTTGCCGAAGAGCCGGCGCTTGTACGGCAGCGCCGACCCGCCGCCGAGGCGGGTCACCTTGGGCACCGGGCAGCCGAAATTCATGTCGATATGGTCGGCGAGCCCTTCATCGGCGATCATCTTCGCCGCGGCGTAAGTGGTGTCGGGGTCGACGGTGTAGAGCTGCAGCGAGCGCGGTGACTCCTCCGGCCCAAACGTCGTCATGTGCAGGGTGGCGGGGTGCCGTTCGACGAGCGCGCGTGCGGTCACCATCTCGCAGACATAGAGCCCGCTGACCGTTCCGGCCCGAGACTGTTCGAGCTCGCGGCAGAGCGTGCGGAATGCGACGTTGGTGACGCCGGCCATCGGGGCCAGCACCACGGGACTGGCAAGCTGAAGCGAACCGATCCGCAGCGCCGGCTTTGCCTGCACCAGGTCGCCGCCACTGACTACGGCGCTGATGGCTCCAACACCTTCTTGGCGGCGCGCTTCTCGGCCATCTTGGCCTCCCGCTCGAGCCGGCGTTGCTTGGCCAGCTCGAACTTCTCGCACGTCTCGTCCAGCTCGGCGACGATCTTGGCGATCCCCTCCTGGTAGCGGGCCGCTTCGCCGCTGAAACTCCGCTCGAGGATGCCCCACTTCTTCAGCACCGGCATCACCACGTCGTCGCGGTGGATCATCGGGTCGTAGACGCCACCGACCGCGATGATCACGGCTTTGCGGCGGAACTCCGGTACGACGAACCCGGGCATCTGGAAGTTGGCCAGCACCCGGTGCAGCGAGGCCATCGCCTGTTCCGGCGCGATGTCGAAACCGACAGCGCTGATGTCGCGGTAGAAGATCATGTGCAGGTTCTCGTCGTGCGAGATCCGCGCCAGCAGCTGGTCGGCGATGGGGTCGTTGCAGGCCTGGCCGGTGTTGCGGTGCGAGATCCGCGTTGCCAGCTCCTGGAAGCTGACATAGATGACCGAGTCGAACAGGCTCTCAGCGAACAGGTCGCCGGAGACCTGGTGGTTCTGGCCCGGGCTGAAACCGCGGTTGACGGTCTCCATCCGCAGCGTTTCCAGTTCGATGGGGTCGCAGTTGCGGGTGACCACCAGGTAGTCGCGCAGCGCGATGCCGTGGCGGTTCTCCTCGGCGGTCCAGCGGTTGACCCAGGTGCCCCATGGGCCGTCCATGGTGAAGTTCATCGCGATCTCGCGGTGATACGAGGGCAGGTTGTCCTCGGTCAGCAGGTTCTGCACCATTGCGGTCCGGGCGACCTCGGACAGCTTCGACTGCTCGGGGTGCCAGTCCTGCCCGCCGAGCGCGTAGTAGTTCTTGCCTTCGGACCAGGGGATGTAGTCGTGGGGGTTCCAGTCCTTGGCCATGGTGAAGTGTCGGTCGATGAGTTTCTCTACGACGGGCTGGAGTTCGTGCAGCAACTCCAGGTCGGTCCATTCCCGTGCCATGGCAGCTCCCCAGATATCTGTGTCGACTAGTTGCAGGCAATATATCTGTGTCTGTCGGTAGCATCAAGTTTTCGCGGTGCGTGTTTGCCTGTGAACTTGTGGCCTGGACTAGCGCACGATCTGTGCAGTGAGCAGCATCTCGACGCAAAAGTCGATGAATTGGGCGCGGCTGGCCTCGAGTTTGCCGTTCAGGTAGGCAGCGAACAGGGTGGTCATCGCGCCGATCAGTCCGGTCGCCACCATCTGCTGGACCGCCGCGTCGCCGATGCGAGTAAGGGTGCGTTGCAGCATCACGATGAAGTCCGGCATCCATTTGGCGCCGGCGCTGGCCAGGATCGGCTCCCGCTCCGGGGCCAGCAGCAGCACCCGGCCGCGAGCCGGGTCGTCGACCATCAGGGTGATGAAGCATTCCACGCCTTCGCGGGGATTGCGGGCCGAAAGCATCGCCGCCAGCGCCCGCGTGCACACGTCGTCGTACACCTCGCGGACAAACTCGTCACGATCGGCGAAGCTCTCGTAGAAGTAGCGCTCGGTCAGCGCGGCCGCGCGACAGACCGACCGGATAGTCAGCGTGGGTCCGCGTGCGTCTCCGAGCAACTGCACGCCGACGGCGAGGAATTCGTCTCGGCGCAAGGCTTGGCGCTCTGCCAGTGGGACCCCGGACCAGCGGCCCCGGCGTTGACTGGAAGACAATTCGCATCTCCCCTCAGCTCGATCTGCCAACGCGCGTACTCAAATTCGGCGACGCTCGGCGTGGGTTCCATCATGACGCAAGGCGTTTCGAGCAAACGTTCGCCCCGCCGCGAAGTGCCTGCCGGCGATGCCGAACCGGGACGGCTGCACACGTCGCATTGGTCCAGACAATAAGGCCATCGGAACCCGGGTTCCGCTCTTGACTCTGCGCTTGCCGCTGCGGAATAGTGTTCTTCAGAACGAAGAACGACATATGTTGTCCGGACAATTCCGCGATCTCGGTGCCTGCCGGGCATCCGAATTGCGGTCGGTGCCAGGTGAAAGCGGGTCATGGCGGATCACTGCACTCCTCCCAGCCTGTTGAGCGACTTCAATCCCCTGGACCTTCGCGGCCGGATCGTGGTGGTGTCGGGCGCCGGCGGTGGCGGAATCGGCACGACGATCACCGCGATGGCCGCGCAGGCTGGGGCCACCGTGGTCGCGGTGAGCCGCTCGCAGGAAAACCTCCACGAGCACATCGCGCCGCTGGCCGACCGGGGTCTGTCGGTGATACCCGTGGCCGCCGACGCGTCCACCGACGAGGGTGTCGCCACGGTGCTCGAAGCCGCGCAGCGTGCCGACGGGCAGCTCTACGGGCTTGTCAACGTTGCCGGTGGTGCGGAGCCGGCGACCTGGATGCCGTCCACCAGAGTGGTGCGTGCCGACTGGCGAAAGATCTTCACGCACAACCTGGAGACCGCCTTTTTCATGAGCCGTGCGGTCGCGGCCGCACTGGTGGCGCAGCAGCGGCCGGGCTCGATCGTGTCGATCTCCTCCATCAGCGGGATGAACACCGCGCCGTTCCATATCGCTTACGGCACAGCGAAAGCGGCGATCGTCGCGATGACCCGCACCATGGCAGTCGAGTTGGCAGCGGCCGGGATTCGGGTCAACGCGGTGGCTCCGGGCGTCACCAACACAGCAGCCTCGGCCACCTACACCGACTCCGATCCCGATCGCGACCTGCAGGCGATCGCCATGGGGCGCCGCGGGCAACCCGAGGAACAGGCCGGTCCGATCCTGTTTCTGCTCTCCGATCTGGCCAGCTACATCACCGGGCAGACCTTGCTGGTCGACGGCGGGCTCAACCTCAAATGGAGTCACCTCGACGCCGACAACACCTCGCTGTTCCTCAAGGACAACACCTTCCGTGCTGCGATAAGGAGGATGTGATGACCGATCCGGTCCAGGGTTCCGACGACGAACTCGCACGCCCGGTCACGATCGGCGTCGAGGCCTACACGTGCCCCAACTACGCCCGCGCCGAGCGAGACAAGTTGTGGCGCAAGGTATGGCAGCAGGTCGGGCGGGTCGAAGATCTGCCGGAGGTGGGCAGTTACCTCACCTACGACATCCTCGACGACTCGATCATCGTCGTCCGCAGCGGACCCGACGAGTTTCGGGCGCACCACAACGTCTGCATGCACCGTGGCCGCCGACTGGTCGACACCCCCGCCGGGGCGAAGAACGCCTGCGCGCGCACCCGCAAGTCGTTCGTCTGCGGTTTCCATGGCTGGACTTACGGGCTCGACGGAGCCTGCACTCACATTCGCGAACAGGATGACTGGCAAGGCACTCTGACGCCCGCGAACACCCATCTGGGCTCCGTGCAGGTCGATACCTGGGGCGGCTGGCTCTGGATCAACATGGACCCCGACTGCGAATCGCTGGCCGACTACCTATTCCCGGCCGCGAAGATCCTCGAACCGTTCGGCCTGGAGAACATGCGCTACAAGTGGCGCAAATGGCTGGAGTTCGACTGCAATTGGAAGGTCGCCATGGAGGCCTTCAACGAGACCTACCACGTCTACACAACCCATCCGGAGTTCAACAAGTTCGGTGAGTTCAAGGGCTGGGCGCGGGTGCAGGGCAAGCACAGCAACCTCGGCTACGACGCTCCCGACGATCTGGAGGCGACAAAGTCGAAGATCCGGCTGGGGACCGGCGCCGATCCGCGGGTGTCGACCGCGGAGATGCAGGTCTACACCATGGAGGAGACCAACGCCACCACCACTGCAACGTTGGTGAACGCCGCCAAGCGGCTGGTCGACGAGCTGCCCGAGGGCACTCCGGCCGACAAGGTCCTCGAGCACTGGCTCGCATCGGCGCGCCGCGACGACGCGGCCCGCGGGGTCATCTGGCCGACGATTCCTCCCGACGTGCTCGGGCAGGCGGGCACCGCCTGGCAGATCTTCCCGAACTTCCAGATCGGTCAGGGACTGACCAGTGCCCTGTGCTACAGCGCTCGGCCGCACCCCAGCTACAGCCCCGACAAGTGCATCTTCGAAGTCTCAGTGTTCGAGCTCTTTCCCAAAGGTGAAGAGCCGCAAACCCAATGGGAGTACACCCCGGTGGGGGACCCGGGCTGGCGCTCGGTTCTCCCGCAGGACTTCTCCAACATGGCAGCGGTGCAGCAGGGAATGAAATCCCTCGGCTATCCCGGCGCCAAGCCCAACCCTTACCGGGAGCGCGCCATCGTCAATCTGCACCACCAGTTGTCGAAGTACATGAGCGCCGGTGCGCCTCAAGAAATCCCGACAGGAATCGATCGATGACGGACTGCCCGCCGACCCAGACTCCGGACGACTTCGACATCGAAGCGCTCCGGCGCAAGTACGCCGCCGAGCGCGCCAAGCGCGTTCGCTCCGACGGCTCGAGTCAGTACCTTGAACTCAAGGATGACTTCGTGGAGTTCGCCGAGGTCGATCCACACACCGCGGTGACTCCGCGTGACCCCATCGATGCCGACATCGAGGTGGTGGTCCTCGGCGGCGGCATCGCCGGACTGCTCGCCGGCGCCTACCTGAAGAAGGCCGGCGTGGCCGACGTGCGGATTATCGAGATGGCTGGCGACTTCGGCGGCGTCTGGTACTGGAATCGGTTCCCCGGAATCCAATGTGACAACGACGCGTACTGCTATGTGCCGCTGCTCGAAGAGCTCGACTTCATCCCGTCCAAGAAGTTCGCCGACGGTGCCGAGATCTTCCAGCACTGCCAGAACATCGGAAAGCACTTCAGTCTCTATGACGGGGCGATCTTCTCGACCCAGGTGCGCACCACCCGCTGGGACGAGGGGATCAAGCGCTGGCGGCTGACGACGAACCGGGGCGACGACCTGCGGGCGCGTTTCGTGGTGATGGCGCAGGGCTCCTACAACCGGCCCAAGCTGCCCGGCATCGCCGGCATCAACGATTTCATGAAGGCGGGCGGCCACGTCTTCCATTCGGCCCGCTGGGATTATGACTACACCGGCGGCGACGCGAACGGTGGCCTGGACAAGCTGGCGGACAAGCGCGTGGCTCTGGTGGGTACCGGGGCGACTGGTGTGCAGCTGGTCCCGCACCTGGGACGGGACGCCAAGCAGCTCTACGTTTTTCAGCGCACCCCGTCGTCGGTCGACTTCCGCCGAAACGAGCCCACCGATCCGCAGTGGGCCGCGTCGCTGCAACCGGGCTGGCAGGCCGAACGCAAGCGGAATTTTCACCGCTGGTCACCGTTCGAAGGCGTGGTGTTCGACGCCCCCGATATGGTGTGCGACTTCTGGACCGAGTTGGGCCGCAACCTGACCGCTCGCATCGGTTCCAGCCCCGACCCGATGGCTCTCGGCGTCGAGGAGATCATGGCGATGCGGGAGGAGGAGGACTACAAGATCATGGAGCGGCTGCGCCGCCGCATCGACGGTATCGTCGACGATCCGCAGACCGCAGAGGCGCTCAAGCCGTACTACCGGTTCATGTGCAAGCGTCCGACCTCCAGCGACACCTACCTGCCGGCGTTCAATCGGCCCAATGTCACCCTGGTCGACGTAGCCGAATCCAAGGGTGTCGAAAAGCTCACGGAGAAAGGCATTGTCGCGGGCGGCGTCGAGTACGAGGTTGACTGCGTCATCTTCGCCAGTGGTTTCGAGATATCCACGGAGATCAGCCGCCGGTACGCGATCGACGCCATCGAGGGCCGCGATGGGGTATCACTGTTCGACCATTGGCGCGACGGGTATCAAACCCTGCACGGGATGACCAGCCGCGGGTTCCCCAATCAGTTCCACACCGGCTTCATCCAGGGCGGCGTGTCGGCCAACACCACCGCGATGTTCGAGCAGCAGGCCGAGCACATCGCCTACATCATCGCCGAGGCTCTCAACCGGAAGGCGACAGTCGTCGAGCCCAGTCAGGAGGGCCAGGACGGCTGGGTGAACACCGTCCGGGAGTTGGCATTCGACAACTCGGCATTCGACCTATCCTGCACCCCAGGCTATTACAACAACGAGGGTCGCGGATTCGGCGACGCCAGCCGCTCGTTCCTGGGCGAGGTCTACTCACCGGGCTTCTACGCGTTCGATGACCTGCTGCGCGACTGGCGTGCGGCCGGCGATCTGAAAGGCCTGGATCTGCAGTGACAGCCACGACATTCGCGACGCGAGATCTCACTGAGCGCATCGGGACCGAAGTGCTGGCCGACAAGGATGCGTTGCTGTCCGGCGTGCACGCCGGTGCCATCCGCGAACTGCTCGAGCGGCGTGGCGTTCTGGTGTTCCCGCAGATCGGGCTGACCGCTGCCGAGCAGGTCGCGTTCACCGAAACCCTCGGCACGCTGGCGCCCGAACGCGACGGCGAGGCGGTCTACGACGTCACGCTCGACACCACGGTGAACAAGCAGGCCGACTACCTCAAGGGGTCGTTCTACTGGCATCTCGACGGCACCATGAACGAGGTGCCGATCTTGGCGTCGCTGTTGTCCAGCAAGGTGTTGCCGGCCGGCGGCGGCGGCGACACCGAATTCTGTAACACCTATGCGGCCTACGACGATCTCGGCGAGGACGACAAGGACAAGCTCGCGTCGCTTCGCGCGATGCACTCGGCGTGGAACACGCTGCTGTACTACGACCCCGAACCCGAGTTCGCGGCGCTGCGCCAGATGATGGCGATCGGGGAGTGCGAGCTACCGGTGGTCTGGACGCACCGCTCCGGCCGCAGATCGTTGATCTTGGGCTGCACCGCCAGCCACATCGTCGGCATGGACCACCGGGACAGCGCCGCTACGTTGGTCCGGTTGCGTGATTGGGCGACCCGGCCGCAGTTCGTCTACCGGCACCAGTGGTCGGTTGGGGACCTGGTGATGTGGGACAACACCGGAACCATGCACCGGGCGTTGCCGTATGCCCCCGACTCGGGCCGGATGCTGCAGCGGACCAAGCTAGCCGGTGAGGAGCCGTTCGCTTGAGCGCACCACCTCCGCTGCGCTTCGATGGCCGCGTCGCCGTCGTGACCGGTGCCGGGCGGGGACTGGGGCGCGCCTACGCACTGCTGCTGGCGCAGCGGGGAGCCGTTGTCGTTGTCAATGACACCGGTGCCGACCTCACCGGTGACGGCATGCACGAAGATCCGGCCGAGCGGGTCGCCGCCGAGATCCGCGATGCGGGCGGTGCCGCGGTGGCCTGCACCGCGTCGGTCGCCACTCCCGACGGCGGTGAGGCCATCATCGGCGCCGCGCTGGAGCGCTACGGGCGGGTCGACGTCCTGATCCACAATGCCGGAAACGTCCGCCGGGCCCCGTTACGCGAGATGAGTTCGGAAGAGTTCGACGCGGTCCTGGACGTGCACCTGCGTGGCGCGTTCCATGTGGTGAGGGCGGCCTTCGGCGCCATGTGTGACGCAGGCTACGGTCGCATAGTGCTGACCTCGTCGATCGGCGGAATCTACGGCAACGCCGACGTGGCCAACTATGCGGCCGCGAAGGCGGGCGTGATCGGGCTGAGCAACGTCGCGGCGCTGGAGGGCGCAGCTCACGGTGTCCGCTGCAACGTGGTGGTCCCGGCGGCGGTGACCCGGATGGCCCAGGGGATCGACACCTCGGCATACCCGCCGATGGAACCCGAACTGGTCGCGCCGGTGGTCGGCTGGCTCGCACACGAATCCTGTTCGGTCACCGGCGAAGTGCTGATCGCCCTGGCCGGGCGGGTGGCCCGGGCCGCGCTGGTCGAGAGCCCTGGCGTGTATCAACCGTCCTGGACGATCGAGGACGTCGACGCGCGGATCGAGGCGATCCGCGACGTCACCGAACCGGTGATATTCCCGGTGGCGCCCGACGGGCACGCCGCACATATCCGGTACAGCTTCGGAGTGGCCCAGAGCGAACAAACCCGGCCGAGTGCCGACGGAATCCAGTAGTCGAAGGAGTGTTGTGATGCGCGAGTACACCCAGTTCTATATCGATGGCCGGTGGGTGGACCCGGCCGAACCGAAGACGCTCGACGTCGACAACCCGGCCACCGAAATGGTCTGCGGGAAGATCGCACTCGGCTCGGCGGCAGACGTCGACCTCGCGGTCGCCGCGGCCCGCCGTGCCTTCACCAGCTGGTCGCAGAGCAGCCGCGCGGAGCGGCTGGATCTGCTGCAGGCGATCCTCGCCGAATATCAGCGGCGCAGCGGCGACCTGGCCGACGCGGTGAGTGAAGAGATGGGGGCGCCGCCCAGCCTGGCCGCCGGGGTCCAGGTCAATCTCGGGGCTGGTCACCTCGTCACGGCCATCGACGCGCTCAAGAACTTCTCGTTCAGCGAGCAGCGCGGCGACACCCTGGTGGAGCGCGAGCCGATCGGGGTATGCGGTCTCATCACGCCGTGGAACTGGCCGCTGAACCAGATCGCGGTGAAGGTCTACCCGGCGTTGTCGACCGGCTGCACCATGGTGCTCAAACCCTCTGAGGTCGCGCCGTTCTCGGCCTACATCTTCACCGAGATCATGGACGCCGCGGGCGTCCCGGCCGGCGTGTACAACATGGTCAACGGCGACGGGCCCGGAGTCGGCTCGGCGCTGTCGCGGCACCCGGACGTCGACATGGTGTCGTTTACTGGCTCCACCCGCGCCGGCGTAGCGGTGGCCGAGAACGCGGCCCCGACCGTGAAGCGGGTGACCCAGGAGCTGGGCGGTAAGAGCGCCAACATCGTGCTCGACGACGACGCGTTCGTCGACAGTGTCACCGCCGGGGTGTCGACCATGATGGTCAACTCCGGGCAGAGCTGTAACGCCCCGTCGCGGATGTTGGTGCCGAACTCACGCATGGACGAGGCCATCGCGATCGCCCATGCGGTCGCCGACCAGGTCAAGGTCGGCGACCCCGCCGATCCGAAAGCGATCGGTCCGGTGGCGTCAGCGGCGCAGTTCGCGAAGGTGCAGGGCCTGATCGAGCAGGGCATTGCCGAGGGTGCCACGGTCGCCGCCGGCGGCGCCGGCCGGCCGGATGGGCTCGACACCGGTTACTTCGTCCGGCCGACGGTCTTCGCGCGGGTGACGAACCAGATGACGATCGCGCGCGAAGAGATCTTCGGGCCGGTGCTGTGCATCCTCGGTTATGACGACATCGACGAGGCCGTCGAGATCGCCAACGACACCGAGTACGGTCTGGCCGGCTACGTCTCGGGTGCCGACATCGACGCCGCGCGGGGAATCGCCCGCCGGATCCGGGCCGGGTGGGTGGCGATCAACCACGCCTTCGACCTGAATGCACCGTTCGGCGGCTACAAGCGCAGCGGCAACGGCCGCGAATGGAGCGACGCCGGATTCCACGAATACCTGGAGACCAAGAGCACTTTGGGTTACGGGGCGGCAGGCTGAGGGCCGCCGCGCCGCCCTACTCGTAGTGGATAGTGATTGAGCCACCCTCGGGCAGGCCCTGGCAGGTCAGGATGTAGCCGTCGGCGACCTCGTCATCGTCGAGCACCGTGTTGTTGATCATGGTCGCGCTGCCCTCGGTGATGTGCGCGATGCAGGTGCCGCAGTTACCCGCCTCGCAGGAGAATGGGGGAGCCAGTCCGGCCCGCCGGGCGCTTTCTAGCAGGGTCTCGCGGGCGATCCGTGGCACCGATTCCTTCTGGCGCCCAAGGTGGATCGTCACCGTCCCGGTCACCTCGGCGTCGGTGCGGGGCGTTGGGGGCGCCGCCGAAGACGGGGCCGATGCCGTGCTGGTCGCCACATCGAAGTCCTCGATGAACAGCCGGCCCGGGCCGGGCCAGGCCGTGCGCACCACATCCATGAATCCGGCTGGTCCACACACGTAGCAGTCCGCGCCGGTGTCGGCACCGACGAATGCGGTGACCGCCGCGGCGTCGAGTAGGCCGTCGTCGGCGTCGCGGTGGTGTTGCACGGACAGTCGGCCGGGGTAGCGGGCGGCAAGTTCGTCCAGTGCGCGCTCGAAGATCGCCGCGGACGCGTCCCGATCGGCGCAGAGCAGTCGCAGGACGCGGTCGGTGGTCGCCAAAGCGCTCTTGGCCAGCGACAGGATGGGCGTGATTCCGCTGCCGCCGGAGAACGCCAGTAGCGGAGCCGTCGACTCCTGCAGGCAGAAGGTCCCGGCCGCGCGGGTCATCACCAACTCGTCGCCTTCGGCCAGGTTGTCCAGCAACCAGTTCGACACCTTGCCGCCGGGAACACGTTTGACCGTGGTCATCAGCTCGGTGTCGGACTCTGGCGCGCTCGACATCGAGTAAGAGCGGTACAGCTCCTCGCCGTCGACCCGCACCTGGAACGTCGAGTACTGACCGGCCCGGTAGGAAAACGGCGTTTCATGCGGCGCCAGCACGAAGGTGTAGGCGTCGGCCGTCTCCTTGACGATGCGCGTCACGGTCGCTCGCCGGAATACATGAGTGACCGCCATGCCCACCCCTTCTGGTTTGCGTTCTTCGCTTGAGAGAATACTATTCTCTCAAACCGATAGGATCTTCTCAAATGTCGTCAGGATCGTCTACAGCAGTGCTTGCGTTCGAGGATCGGCAGTGGCGGCTGCCCGAGCTCGACGCGCTGGCCGGCGACCTGGCGGCCGTCCTGGCGGCTGACGGTGTGAGCGCCGGGGACCGGGTGGCGCTGATGTCGTCGAATCGGCCGGAGTTCGTTATCGCGGTGCGTGCCATCTGGCGCCTGGGGGCGACCGTCGCGCTGATCAGCCCCGCCTGGAAGCACGACGAGGTGGCGCACGCCCTCGCGCTGGTGCAACCCCGGTGCGCACTCGGCGACCACCCGGTGCTCGCCGAGCTGATGCCGATGCGACACCTCGACGACGTGATGGCCGAGATTCCGGCCGGCAGGTGGGACGGTGAGCCGCCGCCGGCCGGCTCCGATGCACTGCTGGTGTTCAGCTCCGGCACCACCGGGCTACCCAAAGCTGTCCGGCACACCCACGCCTCGCTGGCCGCGGCGGTACGGCACTGGCGGGATGCGTTGGGGCTGACCGCCGCCGACCGAATCCAAGTGGCGACGCCGCCGTCGCACATCCTCGGGCTGCTCAACATCTTGACCGCGCTGAAGGTCGGGGCCTGGGTGCGGTTGCACCGGCGGTTCGACATCGACACCATGCTCACATCGATCGGCTCGGACAAGATCACCGTGGAAATGGCGGTGGCGCCGATCGCCCTGGCCATTGCGGCGCATCCGGACCTGGAATCGTTCGACCTGTCCTCACTGCGTTTCATCATGTGGGGTGCCACCCCGGTGACCGCAGCCGTCGCCGACACCGTCACCCGACGCACCGGCGTGCCCGTTGTGCCGGCCTACGGCACCAGTGAGCTACCGGTGATTGCTTGCAGCCACGCTGCCGCCGGGCGCCTGGACACCGTGGGCCGGCCGGTAGCCGGCGTTCAGCTGCAGGTAGTCGATGTCGAAACCGGTGAGCAGCTCTCGGCCGGTGTCCCCGGGGAGATCCTGGTCCGGTCCGATTCCCTGATGGCCGGTTACCTTCCCGCGTCGGCGACCGCAGAAGTCGTGCGCGCCGGCTGGTTTCACACCGGCGACGTGGGATACCTCGACGCCGGCGGCTGGTTGCGGATCACCGATCGCTGCAAGGAGATGATCAAGGTCCGCGGCTTTCAGGTCGCCCCCGCCGAGATCGAAGCCGTGTTGCACGAGCACCCTGCGGTCGCTGACTGCGGCGTGTTCGGGGTGCCCGACGAGCGTGACGGTGAGGCCGTGGTCGCCGCGGTCGCACTGTGCGCGCCGGTCAGCGACGACGAACTGTGCGCCCTGGTCAGCGATCGCCTCGCGTCCTACAAGCGGCTGCGCCGGGTGGTGTTCGTGCCCGAGATCCCCCGGTTGCCTTCCGGAAAACTGTTGCGCCGACTACTGAAGGAGCGCCTATGGATGTCCGGCTGAATGCCGAGCAGCGCCAACTGCGAGATGCCGCGGCCAAGCTCGCCGATGATCTGGGACCCGGCTCGGTGGCCGAGCTCGACGACGCGAGCCGGATAGCGCGCCTGGAACGTGCTGTTGCCCAGACCGGCTGGCGCGCTTTACGTTCCGACGGTGCATCGGGCGTTGAGGTGGCGATCGTCGCCGAGGAGTTCGGTCGCGGCCTCGTCGACGTGCCGTTCCTCGGGCCGGCACTTGCCGACGACCTGCACCGCCACGTAGCCCTGGGTGAGGACCCGACCACCGTTGCGGTCGGTGACACCGCCATCGACGCGCGCGGTGCAGCGCAGGCGGTGACGGTGCACGGGCGCGCGGTGCTGACCGCCCCCGTCGGGGCGCTGCGCACCGGAGCCGACCTCACCCGGCCCGTCGCCGACCTTGCCGATGCGGCGCAGCGGGTCGGCGAGCTCGGTGCCGAGGACGCGTTGCGTTGGCAGGCACTGGCGTTGGTGGCGACGTGCGCGGATCTGGTCGGCACCGCACGTGGCGCGCACGGTCTGGCGTGCGACTACGCCAAGATCCGTGAGCAGTACGGCAAACCCATCGGGTCCTATCAGGCCATCGCCCACCTGCTCGCCGAGGGACTGGCGCTGATCGAGGGGTCGGTGAGCGTGCTGCGGCACGCGGCCTGGGCGGTCGACGAAGCGCCCGCGGCCGACGCGGTACATGCCGCCCGGATCGCCAAGATCTATTGCGCCCGCGCCGCGCGAACGGTCTGCGAGACCGCGATCCAGGTGCACGGCGGAATCGGCAACACCTGGGAGTGCGCGGCGCACGTCTATCTGCGGCGGGCGCTGACTTCGACCGGCCTGTGGCCCGTGACGATAAGGGAGATCGCAGATGGACTTTCGTGATTCGCCCGCCGAAGCCGACTTTCGCAGCAGGCTTCGGGCCTGGCTGACCGAGCGGGCTGGTACCTTCCCCGCCGCCGGCGACGACGAGTACTGGGCGCGCCAGGGTGAGTGGCATCAGGCGCTGTATGCAGGCGGGTTCTTCGGGGCGTCCTGGCCGCGCGAGTACGGCGGCCAGGAGCTGCCGCCGGTCTATGACGTCATCGTCGACGAGGAGCTGGCCGCTGCCGGCGCCCCGCCGCGGCCGAGTTTGGGGTATCTGGTCGTCGGGCTGGGTCGCCACGCCAGTGCAGAACTGCAGCAACGGTTCCTGCCCGGCATGATCGACGGCACCCAGCGCTGGTGCCAGGGGTTCTCCGAGCCCGGGGCCGGTTCAGACCTGGCGTCGCTGACCACCACGGCGACCCGTGAAGGCGACGACTACGTCATACACGGCCACAAGATCTGGACCAGTTACTCCGATGTCGCCGACTGGTGCCTGCTGTTGGCCCGCACCGATAAGGACGCGCCCCGGCACCGCGGCATCTCGGCGTTCATCATCTCGATGCACCAGCCCGGAATCGAGCAGCGACCGCTGCAGATGATCAACGGTGTCACCACGGAATTCGGCCAGGTGCTGTTCGACGGCGCGAGGGTGCCGGCAAGCCAGATGATCGGTGCGCCGGGGGAGGGCTGGGCGCTGGCGATGACGGTGGTTGGTCATGAGCGCGAACCGTCGACCCTGGGGTACTCGGCGCGCTACGGCAAGCTGGTGCGCCAGATGGCGAAGCGGGTAGCCGGTGACGTACCGGAGGAATTAGCTTGGGCGGCAGTGGAAACCGAGATGCTGCGGTTGCATGTGCGCCGACGGCTCTCCGAACAGCTTGACGGGCTCTCGCATGGGCCGGAGGGCTCACTGGACAAGCTGCTGATGACCTGGGTGGAGCAGTCCGTCGGCCACGCTGCGCTGGCGGTTGGCGGGGTCGACGACCCGGACCTGCTCAGCGCCTACCTGTACAGCCGCGCCCAGAGCGTGATGGGCGGTACCTCGCAGATCCAGAAGAACATCATTGCCGGCCGAATCCTGGGATTGACGTCGTGATCGCGAACGCGGACGAAGTCCGGGTGAAGCGGGTCGCGACTATGGAAGGAGCGTAAGACATGTACGACATGCCTGCTGAGATCGATGTGCGCGCCGAGGGCCCGCTGCGGATCATCACGCTGAACCGCCCCGACGCGCTCAACGCCGTCAATGACGCACTGCACACCGGCCTGGCGAAACTGTGGCCCCGGTTGGAGGAGGACGACGAGGCGCGGGCGGCGGTGCTGACCGGCAGCGGTCGGGCGTTCTCTGCCGGGGGCGATTTCGCCTACCTCGACGAACTGCGTCGCGACGAGAAGCTGCGCGCCAAGACGATTGCGCACGGCCGCGATATCGTGCTGGGCATGGCACGTTGCCGTACCCCGGTGATCGCCGCGGTGAACGGGCCCGCCGTCGGACTGGGCTGCAGTCTGGTGGCGCTGAGCGACATCGTCTACATCTCGGAGTCGGCCTACCTGGCCGACCCGCACGTGCAGGTGGGTCTGGTCGCTGCCGACGGGGGCCCGCTCACCTGGCCGTTGCAGATGAGCCTGCTGCTGGCCAAGGAGTACGCCCTGACCGGAGCGCGTATTCCGGCGGCCCGGGCGGTGGAGCTGGGGTTGGCCAACCACGTAGCGGAAGACCCGCTGGCGGAAGCAATTTCGTGTGCCAAGCGAATCGCTGAGCTACCCCGCCAGGCGGTGGAGAGCACCAAGCGGCTGCTCAACATCCACCTGGAGCGCGCGGTACTGGCCACGTTGGATTTCGCCAACATGGCCGAAGATCAGTCCTTCAAGACCGACGACTTCGCGGCCATCATCGATCGGCTCACCGCGAACAAGAACTGACGGTGCCGATGACCATTGCCGAGTTGCTGGCCGCGGCGCGCGGGGGCTCCGTCCGCGCCACCGGCCGCTTGCTCAGCCTGGTCGAAAGCGGCCGGCGGGGCGAGGTTCTGTCCGCCGTGGGGCCTGCGGCCACGCGAGTCATCGGAGTGACCGGACCGCCGGGGGCCGGCAAGTCCACCACGATCGCTGCTCTGGTAGGGGCATACCGACAGCGGGGCCTGCGGGTGGCGGTGCTGGCCGTCGACCCGTCCTCGCCGTTCAGCGGCGGCGCACTGCTGGGTGATCGCATCCGGATGGCTGCCCACATCAACGACCCGGACGTGCTCATCCGGTCGGTGGCGGCCCGCGGCCACCTGGGTGGACTGGCCGAGGCGGTGCCCGCAGCCCTCCAGCTGCTCGCCGCGCTCGGATTCGACGTGCTGCTGCTGGAGACGGTCGGGGTGGGCCAGTCCGAGATCGAGATCGCCGCGATCGCCGATCCGACAATCGTGGTGCTCAATCCTGGCGCCGGCGATGCGGTCCAGGCCGCCAAAGCCGGATTGCTGGAAGTGGGCGACATCGTGGTGGTCAACAAGGCCGACCGCGAGGGTGCCGAACAGACCGTGCGCGACCTGCGCATCGAGTTGCACCACACCGGCGCACCGATTCTCACCCTGATCGCCGCGCGCGGCGAGGGTCTGGACGAGCTGGTAGACACGATCGAAGCCCATCACCGCACCGACAGTCGCGAGCGCCGGCTGGCCCGGGCGCGGGCGCAGATCCTGTCACTGGCTCAGACCCGGCTGCGCACCCATCCCGCGCTGGACCGGCTCACCGAACTGGTTGTCGACGGAACCGACGATCCCTACTCAGCGGCGGAGCGGCTGTTATCTGACTAGCCGACTGGCTACTCTCATCGCATGGCTTCCACTCCGGCCGCTACCCAGTTCCGCTTCATTCCCCGCAGCGCGGCGCAGACGCGCATACTCGACGCTGCGCTGCAATTGATCGGCGAACACGGCGTGGGCGGAACGTCGCTGCAGATGATCGCCGACGTGATCGGGGTGACCAAGGCGGCGGTCTACCACCAGTTCAAGACCAAGGAAGAGATCGTCGTCGCACTCACCGAGCGGGAGCTGGGCGCGTTGGAGGAGGCGCTGGAGGCTGCCGAAACCGAGCAGAGTCGACCGCGGGCTCGAGAAGTGTTGCTCGACGGCGTCATCGACATGGCGGTGCGTCGACGGGGTGCGGCCAGCACCCTGCAGTTCGATCCGGTGATCGTCCGGCTGCTGGCCGAGCACCAGCCTTTTCAACTGTTCATCGCGCGGCTCTACGGGGTGCTCGTCGGCGACGCCGGGGATGACGCCGTGGTGTCGGCGGCGATGTTGTCCGGCGCCATCGCCGTTGGGGTGATGCATCCGCTGGTGGGTCACGTCGACGATGACACGCTGCGCGCCCAATTGCTGCGGCTCACCAAACGATTCATCGAACCTCTCGACGGCCATTGACCGCCGGATAGCCGCTCGGCTATCTTCGGGTAGTCGATCGGCTAGGGGGTGATCCGGTCCCCGCACCCGCCCGACTTGTGTCGCCGGGGGAGCAGCGAAGGGACCAGGCCATGCAGATGATCGCTGAGGCGGAGGAGACGCCGCAGGCCACCGCATTCCGGGCGCAGCTGGTGCTGCTGTGGTCGGGTCCGGTCGTCGCCGCGGTATTGCTCGCGATGTTCGCGGCATTCCCGGGCTTCTTCCCGCCGATGTCGCCAACCATGTCGGCCGGGCAGGTGGCGCAGTTCTACGACGAGCATCGGTCCTGGATCCGATTAAGCATGGTCGGGTTCAACCTGTGCGGGATCATGATCGTGCCGTTTCTGGTGTTGATCGTGGCGCAGATGAAGCGCATGTCGGGCCAGAGTCACGCCTTCGCCTACGCCTACCTGGCTGCCGTGGTCAGCGGCGCGACGCTGTTCGCGTTGTCGAACATCTACTTCGGGGTGGCGGCGTTTCGCCCGAACCGCAGCCCGGAGGTGATTCAAGCGCTCAACGACATGGCGTGGCTGTCGTTTATCGCTCCCGTCGGCATGATCGTGGCGCAGTTCGCCATGCTCGCCTGTGCCGTCTACTTCGACCGCGGACCCGATCCGGTGTTCCCGCGCTGGGTGGCCCACCTTTCGGTGATCACCGCCCTGGCAATGTTGCCCTCGGTCGCGGCGACGGTGTTCACCACCGGACCGTTGGCCTGGGACGGGCTCATCTCGTTCTGGGTTCGCAACGGCGCGTTCGCAGTATTCGTCATCGCGATGTTCTTTGCGCTGCGCGATGCGCTCTATCGCCAAGGCGTGGCCGAAGGCTTGATCGAAGGACCGGCGCGGTGAATATCGCGACACTGCTCTACGGACCCCGGGCCGACGAGGCACCGCCGGCCGGAGGCAAACCCGATGTGCGGGTGGTGTTCTGGATCTCGGTGGCGTTCTATCTGCTGATGGGTCTCGGTGTCTGCCTGCTGGGCCGGGTGACGCCGCCGCCGCGCCCCGATGTCGGCATGCCCGAGATCCAGGCCTGGTATCACCAACACGCGTGGACGATTCAGATCGGCTTTGTGATGCTGCTGGTGATCACCGGCGGCGCCGCGATCTCCAACGGCCTCATCGGCTATCACATGAAACGGATGAGCTCGGGTTCGGTGCTGGCCTACGGCTACATCGGTGCCATGGCGGTCGGGGCGGTCCCGGGATTTCAGCTGATGATGCTGTGTTACCTGCTCGCGGTGTTCCGGCCAGATCGCGACCCGGAGCTGGTGCGCTTCTTCTACGACCTGGGGACACTGTCCTACAACGGATCGCTGGGCTGTTTCACCGCCGCCTATTTCTGTTTGGCGCTGGCGATCTTCTACGACAAGAACAACATCTTCCCAAAGTGGTTCGCCTACATCACCGTCTGGCAGATCGTCACCGAAGTGATCGCCACCCAGATGTGGCTGTTCGAATCAGGCGCCTTCTCCTGGAACGGCATCATCTCGTTCTACATCGCCGTCGTCATCTTCGCCGCCTGGATCGGGCTGATCTTCCCGATCATGTGGGTCACCGGCAAACGCGAAGCCCCCGAATCCCTTGCGGAGACACGCCGATGACTGACCTGAAAGCGTCAAACGTCCGTACGCATCTGCCCGGCGACGGCCACATGTGGTTCATGGTGCTCGGCGACCTGTTCATCTTCGGCAGCTACTTCATCGCCTACCTGGTCTTCCGGACGCGCGCACCCGAGCAGTTCCTGGCCGATCAGCAGCACCTCAACATCACCATCGGCGTGATCAACACCATCGTGCTGATCACCAGCTCCTGGCTGGTGGCCCAAAGCGTGCAGTCCGCCCGGGCCGGCGATCGCACCGGCGCCGTGCACCTGGTGCGGGCTGGGGCACTGTGCGGAGCGCTCTTCGCGGTGCTCAAGGTTTATGAGTGGTCCGCGGAAATACATGCGGGGCACACCAATTCCAGCGCCTTCTTCAGCTTCTATTACGTGCTTACCGGCGTGCACCTGTTCCACGTCGGCCTTGGCTTGCTGATTCTGGGCGTCGTGATCCGGGAACTGCGCAACCCACGCCGGGCGCGGGTCAGCATGGTCGAACAGGGCGCCACCTATTGGCACATGGTCGACCTGCTCTGGGTCGTCATCTTCGCCCTGCTCTACGTGATGAGGTGAACTCTGTGACCGCACCGCAGCAATCCCGCTTCGCAGCCGACCCGCTACTCACCGGAACTTGGCTTGTTCTGGTGGTCATCACCGTGCTGGCGTGGTGGCTGGCCCCGGGACACACCTCCGGGCACGTCGAGCCGAGCATCCCGATTACCGTCACGGTGATCGCGCTGTCGGCCGTCAAAGCCCGGCTGATCATCCGCAACTTCATGGAGGTGCGCACCGCACCGATCTGGTTGCGCCGCACCACCGACACCTGGCTGGCCGTGCTGTGCACGGCCGTACTGGTGATCTACCTGTTCTGAGCGGGGAACCGGGGCAGGTTCAGCGGCAGATCGTTGTAGGTGGCGATCCCGGGTTCGGCGGCGACGACGGCCGGTATGGCGTTGATCGGCGGCATCGCGGTCATGATGTGGCCGAGCTCGAAGAAGTCGTCGAGGGACTTGGCCGAGGCGATCAGGTCCGGCGGCGGGGTGAACCCGACCTGCATGTTCACCGTCGGCCGGCCGTCGATGGTGATCTTCCAGCCATCGCCGTCGAGCTGCCAATCCGGCTCGAGCGTTTGCCCTTTGCGCCACCGCACGTTGATGTCGATGACGCATCGGCCGCCTGAGATTCCCTGCCAGCTGGCGAAGACCCCGGCCACATGCCCGGCCGGGATCGTCCACGAAGCCATCGGCAGATCCGCGGTGGTCTGGGCGTATTCGCACGAGCAGGTGATCTCATCGAGTTCGACGCCCATGGCGTCGGCGACCAGCCGGACCGCCTCGGCGAAGACCGCCGTGCCGCGGGCGGCCATGGGTTCTAGGTCCGGGTCGTCGATCGCGGCGCCGAAGCCCACCGGCCGTTCGGTGTCGGGAGAGTCGTAGAGGGTGGTGTCGGCCGTCTCGGTGATGGTGATCTTGTCGACCCGGTCGCAGGCCGTTGCCGCCACGATCGCCAGCAGTTCGGCAAACCCCGGGCTGACTCCGGATCCGAACAGCGTGGAACCGCCCTTGCGGCACGCCTCGTCGAGTCGGGCCCGGTCGTCGCCGAGGTTGTGCCCGGTGATGAAAGACGCTGACGTCACGACGTTTACGCCCGCCGACAGGATCTGCACCAGTTCGTCGACGTTGATCCACATCGGGTTGTAGACCACGCAGTCGGGTTTGAGCGCCAGCAGCGCCGCGGCGTCGTTGGTGGCGGCGACGCCGATCGGGGCGATGCCGGCCAGCTCGCCGGCATCGCGACCGACCTTGTCGTCCGACCATGCGAAGAGGCCGACCAGGTCGTAATTCGGGTTGCCGGCGATCGCCCGAACGGAGCTCTTGCCGACGTTTCCGGTCGTCCACTGGACGACCCGGTAGGGGGAGGCGGGGGAGTCAACCATGTCGTTGTTCGGAGTCGCCGGCTACATCTGCGCCCAGACGATTTTCGTCTGGAGGTAGGTTTCGATGCCCGCTTTGCCGGATTCGTAACCCCAGCCGGACTGCTTGTATCCGCCGAACGGCATCGAGTGGTCGAACTGCATCTGACAGTTCAGTCCGACCGTTCCGGCCTTGAGTCGCTTGGCCAGTCGATGCGCCCGGCCCAGGTTCGAGGTCCACGCAGTGGCGGCCAGACCGTAGCTGCTGTTGTTGGCCAGGGCTATCGCCTCGTCTTCGTCGTCGAACGGCAGCACCGTCACCACCGGCCCGAAGATCTCCTCCTGGAACAGCCGGCTGGAATCGGGGTCGACATTGGTGACCACGGTCGGGTGCACGAAGTAGCCCTTGCGGTCCAGGCGGTGGCCGCCGGTGACGAACTCGTTGCCGTCGGCTTTGCCCTGCTCGAGGTAGCCGAGCACCCGGGTGAGCTGCTTCTGGCTGATCAGCGGACCTGCCATGGCGCCCTCTTCCTTGGGACCACCGAGCTTCATCATGTTGGCCATGTTCGCCAAGCCCTCGACCACGCGCTCGTAGACACCGCGCTGGACGAACACACGCGAACCACAGACGCAGGCCTGGCCCGAGTGCACGAAGGTGCCGAACGCCGCCATGGTGATGGCCATATCGAGGTCGGCGTCGTCGAAGATCATCACCGGCGACTTGCCGCCGAGTTCCAGGGTGATCTTGTTGAGATTGCTTGCGGCAGAGGAGCGTACGATCTCACGACCGACTTCGGTGGACCCGGTGAACGCAACTTTGTCCACGTCCGGGTGCGCGGTGATCGCAGCACCGGCGGTGTGGCCGTAGCCCAGCACCATGTTGACCACGCCGTCGGGAACGCCGGCCTCGCTCAGGATGCGGTCGAGGACCAGCGCCGACAGCGGGGTTTCCTCGGCCGGTTTGACCACACTGCTGCAGCCGGCGGCCAGCGACGGCGCCAGCTTGGCGCAGAAGTTGAAGACCGGTCCGTTCCACGGGAAGATCAGGCCCACCACGTCATAGGGCTCGCGCAGCGTGTAGACGTGCTGGTGTGACTCGATGCCGGTCAGGCCACCGGTGTTCACATCTCGTGCGATGCCGTCGATCTTGGTACACCAGCCGGCGTAGTAGCGGAACCACTCCGAACCCACTTTGGTGATGATCGCGGCCTGCGAGGCCGGAATGCCGGCGTTGACGGACTCCAGTTCGGCGAGGATCTCGGCGTTCTCGTCGATGAGGTCGGCGACCTTCCACAGCACCTTGGCCCGGTCGTAGTCGGCCATCTGCGACCACACCCCGGACTCGGCGGTGGCCTTGGCCCGGGCGACGGCGTCGTTGACCGCTTCGGGTCCGCAGTCGGTGAATTCGGTCAGCTGCTCTTCAGTGGCCGGATCGATGATCGGAATCACGTCTCCGGTGCCGGGGACCTTGCGAATGTCGTCCAACACCGTCTGCACCGACATGGATAATCCCCTTCTCGCATTCGGATAATTGCGTTTGCACGAGGGTATGTGGTTCCCCAGCCGATGTCTAGGGTTGGCGGTGGTCGCCGTGTGGTGGCTCAGTCGGCGGCGTGTTGTTCGCGCACGCCGGCGATGATCGCCCGGATCAGCCGATCGACCTGTTCGGCACTGCGATCAACATCGTGGCCCTGGCAGGACTCCACCATGACGCCGTTGACGAAGCGCAGGACCGCATAGGTCTGTTCGTCCAGCATTGCCGGATCGGGTTCGGAGTCGTGAGTCTGCCACTGGGAGACCGCTCGTCGGACGAGCTCATGGAATTGAGTTGTGCTCTGCCGGATGATCTCGGCCAGTTCGGGGTCGCGACCGGCCTCCATCGCCAGTTCGTAGCGCGCACGTGTTCGCGTCACCCACGGCGCGGCGCCGGCCAGCACCACCATCGTCGCCAGCCCCATGGTGCCCGAGGCACGGCCGTCGCCATCGTCGGCCAGCTCCGACATGGCGCTGAGATCGGCGAGGTCGAGCTCGGTCACCCGGGAGGCCGTCGCGTGCATCAAGGCCTTGCGGGTGCGGAAGTAAAACGATGTCGTCCCTGCGGGCATGCGGGCGCGGCGATCGACCTTGGGGTGGCTGAGTCCGCGGGCGCCGTCCGCGCCGAGCAGCTCGATCGCCGCATCGCACAGCTGTCGACGCCGTTGTTGCGGGTCGGGCTTCCTACGCATGGCAATGGCCGCAGTCTAATCCGTCCCGTCGCCCGGGGGAGGGGGCTCAATCAGCTCAGCTGCGTTCGAAGCCGTGCGCGCAGAAGTCCCAGACTTCCTCGGCGGTCAGCGGGTTGACCGCCGGATCGGCTGAGGCGGGGCTGGATTGGGCGTTGAACATGACCGTCTGCATGATCATGGCAGCCACCCGCCGGGGGTTGGCGCCGGTACGCAGCCGACCGGCGTCGGCGGCTTGTTCGGTCAGCTCGGCGAGCAACTCCAACAGTGGCGTGTGGGCGACCCGGACCTCGACGGGGTGGGTCAGCAGCAGGGTCGGGGCGAAGTCGGTGAAGAGCGGCCGTTTGGCGGCCGGGTCCGGGCGCGACGACTCGAACAACAACTCGACGGCGACCTTGAGCCGTTCCAGTGGATCGGAGTGATTGGCCGTGGCGGCGCGGATCTGATCGGCAGCGCGACTCAGGGCGTCTTCGAAGAGCGCCAGCAGCAGCTCGTGCTTGCCATCGAACTGCAGGTAGAAGCTGCGCAGCGACTGGCGCGAGCGGTCCACGACCTCCTGCACGGTGAAGTCCGTGCTGCCCTTTTCGATGATGATCGACTGCGCGGCATCCAGAAACCGCTGGACGCGTTGCGCCGCGCGGATCTTCGCCGTCTTGATCGAGCGTTCGACCGCGCGCTGCTTCCAGGCGGGTTCCTCGCTCGGATTGGTCACCGGCGTTCCGGACGCTGCGGTGACCGAGACATGGCGCAACTGTACTGGACACAAATGCGCCGGTGGTGCGGCACACCGGCGTGGGGCCGACGATTCAGAGATCGTAACTTCTCCATTCGAGAATGATATTCTCATCTCCGCGTCTAGGGAAGCGGACGAGCAAGATCGCCAGCCGCGTTCGAATCGGGTATCCCGCGGCGCCCGAGCCGAGGAGTTCGCCCATGCAGCTGACCTTTGATCCTGAAGTCGAGAACTTCCGGGCCGCGTTCTCGGCGTTCCTCGACGAGCATCTGCCCTCCGATGCCGACGCTCTGGAACGGTCGCATTCGTGCTCGGACGTGCCGGATTGGGCCCGCCGCTGGCAGCGACTGTTGTTCGACAACGGCTGGCTACTGCCGGCGAATCCGCCCGAATTCGGCGGCCGCAACGCCACGATTCTTCAGCAGTACGTGCACTCAGAAGAACTGTCCCGCCGGCGTATCTACCCCAGCTTCAACCCGCAAGGGGTGGGCATCATCGCCGCCTCGCTGCTGTCGTTCGGCACCGAGGAGCAGAAACATCGTTGGGCGGTACCGATTCTGCGGGCCGAGATCACCGCATCTCTGGGGATGAGCGAGCCCGGCGCCGGATCGGACCTGGCCGGTCTGCAGACCCGGGCGGTGCTCAACGGCGACCACTTCGTGGTCAACGGTCAGAAGGTCTGGACCTCCGGCGCCCACGATGCCGACGTGCTGCTGACGTTCGTACGCACCGACCCGGATGCACCGAAACACAAGGGCATCAGTGTGCTACTGATCCCCACCGACACCGAAGGCGTTGTGCGACGGCCTTTTGCATCGGCCTGTGCGCACGACGACATCGACTTCAATGAGGTGTTCTTCACCGACGTCCGGGTGCCTGCCGAGAACTTGGTGGGGCCGCTCAACGGCGGCTGGGGAGTGGCCAACGGCTCACTCGGTCACGAACGCACGCTGCTGTGGATGAGCTTCGCCGACCGGCTACGTGATCTGATTCATGACTTCAGTCCGGTGGGTGCGCTGGACCGTGACCGCTTCGCCACGCTGCTGATGGACAACGAGGCGCTGCGGCTGCTCGGTTCGGTGGCCCTGGCGCAGGCCGCGCGCGGTGAGCAGGACGTGCCCGCTCTGTCGGTGCTCAAGCTGCTTGGTTCAGAAGCCGTGCAGAACGCCGCGGAACACGCGCTCGACAATGTGGGTGCGGCCGGCCTGATCCACCCCGGCAGCTCCGGTACCTATATGCCGCTCAACGAAGATCACGCCTCTGGAAGCTGGTTCGACCGGTATCTGCGCAGTTTCTCGGGAACCATTGCCGGGGGCACCTCGGAGATCCAGCGCAACATCATCGCGCAACGGGTGCTCGGCCTGCCGCGGGGCTGACCCTCACCGCCGAGACGGAATCCGGCGACTCTGGATCGGCGTGTCCCGTCGTGGAATGCCGATTCGGCGACTCAGAGCTGGACCATGCGGGGCGCCGAGCCGCGGGCCCGCAGACCGCCGCCGACCTGGCGGGTCAACTCGCGCGCGTTGCCGAGCAGACCGTCGAGCACCAGGACCCGCTGGACGTGGCGGTGCAGTTCGTGTTCCTCGGTGAAGCCGACGCCGCCGAGCACCTGCTGGCAGTGTTTGGCCGCGGTCAGTGCGGCCTTTCCCGCGGCGGCCTTGGCCAATATGGACGTCAGGTCCGGGCTGTCAATGATGGGCACGGTGAGGGTGGCCTCGGCGCCCTCGATGGCGACCAGGGTCTCGGCCAGTCGATGCCGAACGGCCTGGAAGGACGCGATCGACTTGCCGAACTGCACCCGGTCCAGTGCGTGCTGGCGGGCCAGCGTCAACATTGCCCGCGCCGAGCCGACCAGCCACCATCCCAACGCGCGGCGGGCCTCACCCAGGCGCATGAGTTCTCCGCCGGGTATCTCGCGCAATGGAAGCCCGCCAAGAACGGGATCGGCGGGGTGGCCTTCTCTTTCCCGGCGCTCCCAGATCACCCATCGGCCACCGGCATAGGGCATCGGGGGAGTGCCGCCGGGCAGGCCGCCGATGGTCTCCAGGATCACGTCGTTGAGTACCGAGGCATGCGCCCCGGTCTCGCCGAGCAACCGGAACACCAGCGGGATTGCCATATCCGGTTCTTCGGCAAGCATTTCCGCCCAACCGAGTTCGGCTAGGGCCTGGTCGAGCGCAGCGCCGGACGACGACGCCATGGTCTTACGCAGGGTCTCTTCCAGCAGAACGAGCGCGGCGGTGTCCATTCCGGTGGTCATCGTCACTCCTTGGGAAGATCGAGCAGTCGGCGGGCGATGATGTTGCGCTGAACCTCGGCGGTACCGCCGTAGATGGTGGCCGCCCGGGAGTACAGGTACTCGGCGCGCCACTCACCCTCGTCCAGCTCGATGACACCCGGCATCAGGTCGCGGGCGGTGTCATAGAGCAACTGTTCGGCGCTGGCCAGCAACACCTTGTCGACCGAGGTGTCCGGGCCCAGCCGGTGCCCGTCGGCCAGCCGGTGCTGGGTGGCACGGGAGCGGCAGCGCAAGGTGTGCAACGCCAGGTACACCGCGCCCAAGTCGTTGTCGACCGCGGCGCCTTGGCGCTTCGCCTCGGCGATCAGCGCATCGAAGCGTGAGTACAGGTAGGCGATGCGTTGCCAGAAGCAGGTGGAGCGCTCATAGGGCAGCAGGTCCATGGCCAGCTGCCAGCCGTCGCCGGGCTTGCCGAGCATCCGTGAGCCGTCGACGACGACATCATCGAAGTAGACCTCGCAGAACTCGTCGACGCCGTGCATGGTGCGCAGCGGGCGCACATCGACACCGGGGGTGTCGGTGTCGACGAAGAAGGCGGTGATCGCCTGGTGATTCGGCGTATCGGCGTCCCCGGTGCGGGTCAGCAGGATGCAGCGCTGCGAGTACTGGGCGAAGCTGGTCCAGACCTTCTGGCCGTTGATCACCCACTGGTCGCCCCGCGGGACGGCGCGGGTGCTCAGTGATGCCAGGTCGCTGCCAGATCCTGGCTCGGAAAAACCCTGGCACCACTGTTCCTTGCCGCTGAGCAACTTCGGGACCATCTCAGCGGCCAGCTCCGGGGTCGCGTAGTCGATCATCGTCGGTGCCAGCACCTCGAGCATGGAGTAGGGGCCCGGTTCGACCAGGCGCCGCCCGACCACCTCCTCACCCACGATGGCGCGCAGCATGGCCGGTCCGCCCAGGCCGCCGGCTTCGACCGGCCAGCCGTACCGCATCCAGTCCGCTTCGTAGAGCGCGGCCGAGACTCGGGCGAACTGCTTGAGGTGTCCTTCGAGCGAGTTCTCCGGTCCGGGGCTCAGGTCGTTCTCGTCGAGCCAAGCGCGTAGATCAGCTTGGAACGCAGCGACATTCATCAGGCGGTCGGCCTGCCGATGGCGTGCGGGCGCCCCGCGTCATGCGTGCCACTGCGCCGGATGAACGTCATCTTGCGGGTCCGCAGCCGCCAGCCGTCGGCGGTGCGCACGTAGGTGTCGTTGTAGTAGCCGATCCGCATGTCGTGGCTGGCGTGGTCGATGAAGCACAGCGGCTGAGTGCCGGTCGCGGTGTCGCCGTCCAACTCGATGACCGGGGTGCCGGTCATGAACAGGCCCTTGGGCGCGGCATCGACCAGCACCGGAAACCGGTCCAGTGAATAGGTTTCGCCGAATGCGCTGTAAGTGCCGTCGGGGGTGAACACTGCCACCAACCCGTCGATGTCGCCCTGGGTGATGGTCACCGCGTAGCGGGCCAGCGTCTGCTGGATCTCGACCAGGTCGTCAGTTCTTGTTGACATATACCTTGCCGCCTTTCATGACGAACGCAACATTGCGGGTAACGGTGATGTCGGACAACGGATCTCCCGGAACTCCGATGATGTCTGCGAGTAGCCCCTCGGCCAGCCGGCCGCGGTCGTCGGTGTTGATCAGCTCGGCCGCGGTCACCGTCGCCGCCTTGAGCACCGCGGCCGGCGGGAGGCCCCATTCGACCAGGGTGACCAGTTCGTCGGCGTTGCGGCCGTGCGGGATGGCCGGGGCGTCGGTGCCGACGGCGATCTTGACCCCGGCCTCGTAGGCGGCCTTGATCGAGGTGCGGGACTTGGGGAACATCTCGGCTGCCTTGGCCTGCAGTTCGGGCGGCGCCTTGGACACGTCCATCGCCTCGGCCAAGCGTCGGGTGGTCACCAGGAAGCGGTCGTTCTCGACGAGCATCGCGATCGCTTCGTCGTCCATCAGGAACCCGTGCTCGATGCAGTCGATGCCGCAGGCCACCGCATGCTTGACCGCCTCGGCGCCGTGGGTGTGTGCGGCCACGCGCAGCCCGCGCCGGTGTGCCTCGTCGACGATGGCCCGCAGTTCTTCGTCCGAATAGTGTTGCGCGCCGGCTTCACCGGTCAACGACATGACGCCGCCCGAGCAGCACACTTTGATCAGCTGAGCACCATGCTTGATCTGATAGCGAACCGCTTTGCGGATCTCGTCGACACCGTTGGCGATGCCTTCCTCGACGGTCAGCTCCAGCACGCCGGGCATGAACGCCGCGAACATGGTCGGATCCAGGTGCCCGCCGGTGGGGGTGATCGCGTGACCGGCCGGCACCACCCGCGGCCCTTCGATCCAGCCGGCGTCGATCGCCTTGCCCAGCGCCACGTCGAGCAGGTATCCGCCGGTTTTGACGAACAGTCCCAGGTTGCGCACCGTGGTGAAGCCGGCGTGCAGGGTGCGTCGGGCATTGCCCACCGCACGCAGCATCCGGGTCGGCGGATCGTCCTGAACCTGGGACAGGCCGGGGTTTTCGCCCCGGCCGCCCATCAGCAGGTTGACCTCCATATCCATCAGCCCGGGCAGCAGGATCAGGTCGCCGAGGTCGATCGTCTCGTCGGCTTCGACGCTGCCCGGCGGGCGTTCGCCGACGCCGACGATCCGGTCACCGTCGATATGCAGCACTCCAGGCCGGACGATCTCTCCGGCGTCGACGTCCAGCAGCCCGGCCGCCTTGAGTGTCAGCACTCCTAGATCACCGGCTCGCTCAGGAGTTCCACCCACGCCGCGCCACTGTCCGGGACGCGCGGCTGCTTCCATGCCTCGATCGGGAAGGACACCATGACGAGGGATTGCATGATGTGCATGAGAGTCTTTGCGTCATCTGGCAAGTCGTCCAGTGGAAACTTGTCGCAGTACGTAGCGGCGTCGTCCAGCAGCGGGAACGCGACGTCGTAGAACTGCTGCATCTCGGCCATGGATGACGCGAGCCGCTTAGCGTAGCGGTCGGGCTCGTGAGCCAGGTCCCAGTCCAAATAGGGCTCCAGGGCGGCGAACTCAGACGGCAGCGGCATTTTGGTGCTCCTTTACGAAGTCGCGGTTCACCTTGTGCAGGTGGCGGATAAGGATCTCTTGGTCGCACAGCAGGAAGTCCTTGACGGCCTTGGTGCCGATCATGGTCTGGGTGGCTTCCAAGGTATTGGCGTCCTGCAGTGCGTACTCCTTGAACGTGACCGCGGCCAGCTCCTGGGCCAGGCGTTCGCGAGCGTTCTTCGGCGGCACGAAGTACAGGTTGGCCTCGAAGGTGTGCTTGTCGACTGCGGTCGGCCAGTACTGGTAGGTCAGGTACCAACCCGGCTCCCAGATCAGCAGCATGAAGTTGGGGTAGAAGAGCCATGAGTCAATGCCCCACTGCGGCACTCGCTTGACGTTCACGCCCGGCGGCAGTTCCTTGAGGTTGGCGATGAGATCCGGCTTGTCCCACGGGCCGAACAGTCCGCTGCGCAGCACCTGGTCCAATGGCTTGACCATAGACATGTCGGGGGGCGGCGCCTGACCACCCCACGTCGACTGCAGGCTGTGCGGGCCGGCCAGCTCGTAGTGCAGCGCTTCGTAGCCGAACTTCTGGATCTTGGCGGCTTCCTCCTTGGTGTACTGCCCCTGGTGCAGGATCGGCGCGTGGTAGAACTCGATGAACGCGTCGATGAAGAGCTTCCAGTTGCTGCCGACCTCGGCGCGGTAGGAGTAGGTCTCGGTCATCTCGCCGAACGGGTAGCCCTCGATCCCCTTGGCCAGCGGCCCGAGGTAGTCGGCAAGCGGCTGCGCGTTGTCGTCGAAGTTGACGAAGATGAAGCCTTCCCATACTTCGCAGCGCACACCGGCCAGGCCGTAGTCGGTCTTGTCGACGTTGAAGAACTCGTCTTCCTGCTGGACAAAGGTCAGGTCGCCGTCCAGACCGTAGCGCCAGGCGTGGTACTTGCAGGTGAACTGTCGGCAGGTACCTGAGGTCTCCTCGTTGGGGAAGTCGTTCCACACCAACTTGTTTCCGCGGTGACGGCAGATGTTGTGGAAGGCGCGCACCACGCCGTCTTTGCCTTTGACGACGATGATCGAGGTGCCCTTGCACACCGATGGCAGCTCGCGGGTGAAGTAGCTGCCCGTCTTGGGGAGCCGTTCGACGCGTCCCACGTTGATCCACGTGCGCTTGAAGACCGCTTCGCGCTCGGCTTCGAAGAATGCGGGGTCGATGGAGTCGCTGTAATCGACTGGCTCGGTTCCCAGTTCGGGATAGCTCTGCGTCCAGCTGCCGGCAGCCGGCTTGGGGAAGTGCGCCACTGTACTACCTCTCTGATTCGGGTTGTTCGTCAAGTTCAACGCCAAAGGTGTTGAATGCCATGGCCAACATGCTGTAGCAGCCGACCGTGAAGACGAGTTCCATCAGTTGTTGCTCGTCCAGGTGTTTGGCGAGGACCGCCTCGGTGGCGGGGGAGAGCCGGGAGTCCTCCTCGAGTTCGTCGGCCGCGTTCACCACGGCTTGGTGCAGCTCGTCGCGTCCCGCGCCGTGCTGCAGGTCTTCGATGTCGGCGTCGGTGAGGCCGGCTTCTTTGCCGATCGTGATGTGGTGCACCCACTCGTATTCGCAGCCGCGGCGGTGCGCGGTCCGCAGAATCGCAAGCTCGCGAAGGTTTCCGGGCAGCGATGAGCGGTACAGCAGCTCGACGTTGAATTTGAGAAAGGCCCGGGCCAGCTTCGGGTGGTGAACCAACATGGTCATCGCCGACCCGGCGTCGCGGGAGTTGCGCCGATCGGCGGTCAGCACCTGGGCCAGCGCACGCTGGACCGCCTCCTCGTCCCACTGGGACTCCGACAGCGGAGTCAGGCGCATCGGTTCCTCCTCGTTTACGAGAATCACATTCTCATATTTGACCAGTAGATTTCCATGTTTGGCTCGATTGGTCAACACTTCGCTGTTTGCGCAGGTGGGGCGAGTGGGTGCAACGGTGTGCGCCGCGCCCCGTCGTGCCGCGGGCGGCGCAACGCCGAGAGCTTGTGCGAAGGTTGATTCTCCGAAAACGGGAAGATAGTTTTCATTGGAGACGTCGTTGGGGCGGCCCGCTGTGCCGTGCCCGGAACGGAGGATGGCCGTGAACAAGGACGACATGATTCTGATCAGCGTCGACGACCACACCGTTGAACCACCGGACATGTTCGCCAACCACCTGCCGCGCAAGTACCTCGATGACGCGCCGCGTTTGGTGCACAACGCCGATGGTTCCGACTCGTGGCAGTTCCGCGACGTGGTGATCCCCAACGTGGCGCTCAATGCGGTCGCGGGCCGGCCCAAAGAGGAGTACGGCCTGGAGCCGCAGGGCCTCGATGAGATCCGGCCCGGCTGCTACAACGTCGACGAGCGGGTCAAGGACATGAATGCCGGCGGCATTCTGGGCTCGATCTGCTTCCCGTCGTTCCCCGGCTTCGCCGGTCGACTCTTCGCCACCGACGACGCGGATTTCTCGGTGGCGCTGGTGCAGGCCTATAACGACTGGCACATCGACGAATGGTGCGGGGCCTATCCCGGGCGTTTCATTCCGATGGCGATCCCCGTGATCTGGGATGCGCAGAAGTGTGCCGACGAAGTGCGGCGGGTGTCCAAGAAGGGCGTGCATGCCCTGACGTTCACCGAGAACCCGGCCGCGATGGGCTACCCGAGTTTCCACGACGCGTATTGGGACCCGCTGTGGCGGGCGCTGTGCGACACCGACATGGTGCTCAATGTGCACATCGGATCGTCCGGCAAGCTGGCCATCACCGCCCCCGATGCGCCGATGGACGTGATGATCACTCTGCAGCCGATGAATATCGTCCAAGCCGCCGCGGACCTGTTGTGGTCCCGGCCGATCAAGCAGTATCCGGGCCTCAAGGTCGCCCTGTCCGAGGGCGGCACCGGGTGGATCCCGTACTTCCTGGAGCGCGTGGACCGCACCTACGAGATGCATTCGACCTGGACCGGTCAGGACTTCGGCGGGAAGGTTCCCTCCGAGGTGTTCCGGGAGCACTTCCTGACCTGTTTCATCTCCGATCCGGTGGGTATTGCACTGCGCCACCTGATCGGTATCGACAACATCGCCTGGGAGGCCGACTACCCGCACAGCGACTCGATGTGGCCCGGAGCGCCCGAAGAGTTGTGGAATGTGCTGAGTGCCAACAACGTATCCGATGACGACATCAACAAGATGACTCACCAAAACGCCATGCGCTGGTACTCGTTCGACCCGTTCTCGCACATACCCCGCGAGCAGGCGGGAGTCGGTGCGCTGCGGAAGGCTGCCGAGGGCCACGACGTCTCGATCCGTGCGCTCAGCCACCACAAGGACGGCGATCGCCAGGCGAACGCGTTGATGGAAGCCGCGCGGTCGAACAGCTGAGTCGGGCCGGCGGCCCGGGCAACATTGACGGGCACCGTTGGGATATGAAATTCTATTCACCGGTTACGAGAATGGGATTCTCGGTTGTGAGAGGGAGCGAAACGGCTCGATGGATCCAGACACGATCGACTTCTTCACCGACCAAACGGTGGTCGGCGACCCATACCCCTATCTGCGCGCGCTGCGTGAGCGGTCGCCGGTAACTCGCGAGCCGCACCACGGCGTGACGATGGTGACCGGCTGGGACGAGGCGTGCGCGGTGGCCGGCAATGCCGAGGTCTTCTCCTCGTGTATCGCGGTGACCGGCCCGTTCCCCGGCTTCCCGGTGCCGCTCGACGGCGACCTGGGGGGCGAGACCGTCGCGGGCCTGATCGACAAGCACCGCGACAAACTGCCGTTCAGCGACCAACTGCCGACCCTGGACCCGCCGACGCACACCAACCACCGTGCGTTGCTGATGCGACTGCTCACCCCCAAGCGCCTCAAGGAGAACGAGGACGCCATGTGGGAGCTCGCCGATGCGGTACTCGACGATTTCCTGGCGCCCGGCGCCGGTGAATTCATTGGCGGATTCGCCGCCCCGTTCACCCTGCTGGTCATCGCGGACCTGCTCGGTGTCCCGGATGAAGATCGTGATGATTTCGTCAAGAACATTCAGCGCAACGCCGGGGGCGGGATCGGCAGCACCGATGCCAAGGCGCTGGCCCACAGCCCGTTGGAGTTCCTCTACGCCACCTTCGCCGGCTATATCGCCGACCGACGCAGTGCACCGCGCGACGACGTGCTGACCGGCATGGCGGAGGCGACGTTCCCCGACGGTTCCATTCCGGACCCGATGGACGTGGCCAAGGTGGCCGCCAACGTCTACTCGGCCGGCCAGGAAACCACGGTGCGCCTGCTCGGCTCCGCGCTGAGGATCATCGGGGAGCGGCCCGACATCCAGCAGCGACTCCGTGATGACCGCAGCCTCATCCCGAACTTCATCGAGGAGGTGCTGCGCTTTGAGAGTCCCGTCAAGGGTGACTTCCGGCTCTCCCGGGTGGACTCCGAGATCGGTGGAGTGCATGTCCCGGCCGGCACGACGCTGATGGTGCTGGCGGCCGGGGCGAACCGGGATCCGCGCCGGTTTACCGACCCCGAGACCTTCGACCCCGCGCGCTCGAATGCTCGTCAGCACATCACCTTTGGACGTGGTATCCACAGCTGCGCCGGTGCGCCGCTGGCCCGTGCCGAAACCCGCATCGCCATCGAGCGGCTGCTGGACCGCACCACCGACATCAGGATCTCCGACGAGCTGCACGGCCCAGAGGGCGCGCGCCAATTCCACTACATCCCGACCTACATCCTGCGCGGACTGACCCAACTGAACCTGGAATTCACCCCGGCCGAGCGGACTGTGCGATGAAGGCCTGGGTTGACCCGGATCGCTGTGCCGGACACGGCATCTGCACCACGATCTGCCCGCAGGTGTTCGCCATCAACGACGACGGCTATTCCGAGGTCACCGTCGGCGAGGTGCCGGCCGAGTTCGAAGACGCGGTCCGCGACGCCATCAAGCAATGC
Source organism: Mycolicibacter sp. MU0102 (assembly GCF_963378105.1). Taxonomy (NCBI): domain Bacteria; kingdom Bacillati; phylum Actinomycetota; class Actinomycetes; order Mycobacteriales; family Mycobacteriaceae; genus Mycobacterium; species Mycobacterium holstebronense. The sequence goes on along the minus strand of NZ_OY726398.1, from coordinate 3,848,184 downwards.
CCAGAACGTGCCATCGACGACGTCACCGACACTCAGGAGAGCTAATGGCGAACGCGCCCAAGGGATATGTGATCTTGACCGAGGCCATTAAGGACCCTGCGGGCATGGTTGCCTACGGTAAGGCGGCGGGGCCGACGATGGCCAACGCCACGATCCTGGCCGTCGAGACCCAGCATGAGGTGCTGGAAGGCCAGTGGCACGGAAACCAAACCGTGGTATTGGAATTCGAATCCGTGGACGCGGCCCGCGCCTGGTACAACTCCGAGGGTTACCAGGAGGCGGTCAAGCTGCGGCAGGCCGCCGCCGAATGCAATGCGGTGATCCTGTCGGGATTCCCGGCGCGCCCCTGACGCGGCGAGGACGCCTAGTCGTCGACCTCGACGATCGCCAGGGCCTGGCGCGGGCAGCGACGGACCGCCTCGGCGACGTCGCGTTCGGTCTCGGCGGTGATGTCAGGCTTGAGAATGAAGAGGTTGTCGTCGTCATCGACGTGGAACACCTCCGGGTTGATGGCCATGCAGATCGCATTGGATTCGCACAGCCCGTAATCGACCACTACCTGTCGGCGTGACATCGGCACCCCTAACGCAACACGCGGACGGGAACGTTCTTCCAGCCGGAGACGTTCTGCATGTGAACTCGTTGCAGGCCATCCCAATCCACCTCGTAACGAGGCATGAAGTCCAGCAGTCGCTCCAAGGCGACGACGCTTTCCATCCGGGCCAGCGCTGCCCCCAGGCAGCTGTGAATCCCGTACCCGAGGCCCAGGTGTTGCGCCTGCGTCTGGTCGCGGTCGATGTCGAAAGTGTCGGGATCGGTGAACGCTTCGGGATCGCGGTTGGCGGCCGCGGCGATCAAGAACACCGGTTTGCCGGCCGGAATGATGCCGCCGGCGACGTGCGCCTCCTTGAGGGTGTAGCGGACGTTGTACTGCACCGGGCCCTCGTAGCGCAGCAGTTCCTCGACTGCGGCGGGAACCTTGCTGCGATCGTCGAGGAGCTTCTGCCACTGGTCGGGCTGACGGGCGAAGATCACCGCGGCGTTGCCGACCAGCTTGGTGACGGTTTCCGCGCCGGCGGCCCCGAGCAGCGAGGCGAATCCGGTGATCTCGATATCGTCGAGGCGCCGCATCTGACCGTCCTCGCCAGGCATTTCGGCGGCGATCAACCGGCTGATCATGTCGTCCTGCGGATCGGCGCGCCGCTCCTGGATCAACCCGTAGTAGTACGTCGCGGTCTCGATGGTGGCCTGCATGCCGGCCTCGCTGGTCGCGATCTGCCCCGGCTCGCGGTGCAGCGTCGTGTCGATCCAGTGCCGAACCTGTTGGCGATACTCGTCGGGTACCCCGGCCATCCGCGTGATGACCTCCACCGGGAAGGGGCCGGAGAAGTCCCCCACCAGGTCGAAACCGTCGGGGTCGACCGCGCCCAGGAACCGCTCGACCTGCTCGATGACGGTGTCGCGCTGGGCCTGAATCGCGCGCGGGGTGAAGGCCTTGTTGAGCAGGCTGCGCATGTGCCGATGATCGGGCGGATCCATGAAGATGATCATCTTCTGCGGGGCCTCACCCGAGCGCACCATCGCGAGATCGCAGCCGCGGGCCGACGAATAGGTCTCGAAGTCCTTGAGAGCCGCCGACACATCTTCGTGGCGCGTCAGCGCGTAGAAGTCCTCTTCGGCGTTGTAGTACAGCGGCGCTTCCTCGCGCATGCGCCGATAGATGTCGAACGGGTTCTCGTAATACTCATCGGAGAACGGGTCGAAGATGAGTTCCGCCTTGGTCATCGAACCTCCTCGGTGCGCCGGACGCTAGGGGAAGCCGACGCTGGGACGATGGACTATAACCGCTACTGTAAGACAAACGGCAGCTTGTCGGAAGGGGTCACCGCAGACCGGCGTCACCGGGGGTGATCCATCAGGGACAGCGCCGCATCGGCGGCATCGAGCACGGCGCCGGGATCCGCCCCGGCTCGCTCCGCCAAGTCGGACACCAATCGGACATCCTTCTGCAGCAGGGATCCCGCCAGCCCGGCCAACCGGTCCAGGGTGCCGCCGGAACCCCGGATGCTGTTCAGCGCGAAGCTGTTCGCGCTGCCCCGTGACACCACCTCGGCGAGCCGGTCGGTGGCGACGCCCAATTGCTTGCCCAGCGCCAGCGCGGTGGCAGCAGTCCCGAGGTTGGCGGTGAACAACAGATTGTTGAGCAACTTGGTCACCTGGCCGGAGCCGAGCTCGCCCAGATACACCACCGGGTCGGCGTAAGTCTGAAAGACCGGTCGGCAGCGCTCCACGACGTCGGCTTCGCCTCCGGCCATCACCAGCAACGTGCCGGCCGCGGCGGCCGGGCCGCCCCCGCTCACCGGAGCATCGATCACCGAGACCTGCTGTTCGGCACAGTGCTGCGCCAACCGGCGACAGGTGTCGGGATGGACCGTGCTGTGAATCGCGATGATCCCGCCGGGCTGCAGGCCGGCCAGCACACCGTTGTCGCCCCGAACCACTTCCTCGACGTCGGAGTCACCAACCACGCACAGGCAGACCAAGTCGCTCTGGCCGGCCAGCTTCGCGGGGGAGTCGGCGATGCGTGCCTCGGTGTCGGAGAAGGGCTCCAGTGTGCCGTCCCGTCGCGCCCACAACGTCGTGGCATAGCCGCTCTCGACGATGCGCCGCGCCATCGGCGCGCCCTGGCTGCCCAACCCGATGAATCCGACGCGCATCAGCTGACCTCCGAGTCCCGCGCGACGACAGCGGTCGCGCAATCGTTGACGAATGACAGCACCGAGCGGTGATATTCCGCTGCGCTGAAGCCGAGGCTGAGATTGTGGCCCGCCTCGGGCTGGTGGTTGCTCGTGAAACTGTCTGTGGTGGTGAAGATGTCGCGGATCTCGCGCTGCGCGTCCGGACCGGACTCCCAGACCTTCTCGTGCTCGGCGAAGGTGAAGCGCGTCGGCACCCGAACCTGTGCGGCCAGTGACGGAAAGTCCCGCCGCGGCCAACTGGCCACCATGTCGGCTTCATACGGTGCGCCCGAGGACGCGTTGGTGATACCGCGCAGCACCGCTTCCGGATACAGCGAGGCGGGCTCCCAGAGCAGTTCGCGCAGGCCGGTTGGTCGCTGGCCGGGTCCGGCCGAGCTCAATGCGGCGCGCGCTGCGTCCTGGTAGCGCAGCCCGGTGCCGGCCAGTTCCAGACCGAGCAGGTCCACGCCGCGATCGGCCGCGGCCATCCGCACCGCCAGCTCACAGCCGTTGGAGTGGCCCAGCACGAACAGCCCCGCGCCGCGCGCCCGGTCGCCGAGGATCCGGTCGACGGCTAGGTAGGCCAGCCGGACGCGTTGTTCGGGCTCGGTCATCGCCTCCGGATACAGGGCCGAACTGCCGTAGCCCGGACGATCCAATGCAATCACCGTGTAGCCCTGCGCCGCACCGGTTCTCAGCAGTGACAGCGTTGGCTGTCCGGGGCAGTCGAAATAGATCGACGTGGTGCCGCCGCCGTGCAGCGCGACGATCACCGCATGCGGGTTGGGGACCTCGGCGACCAGTGCCGACATCGGCACCCCGTCGGCGCTGACCATCCGCGGGCGCACCGTGGCGCTCACGAGTCGGTCCGCAGCAATATGACCCCACTCGGTGTCAGTCCGCCGCTGCTCGCCACCGCGACCCTGGCGCCGGGAACCTGGCGTTCACCGGCCTCACCGCGCAGCTGGGTGACGGCCTCGTGGATCAGTCCCATGCCATGCGTGCGGCCGTGCGAGAGCTGACCACCGTGGGTGTTCAGCGGCAGCACCCCGTCGCGCGCGATGTTGACCCCGCCGTCCAAAAAGCTCTTAGCTTCGCCGATGCCGCAAAAGCCCAGTGCCTCAATCCAAGACAGGCAGTTGAAGGTGAACCCGTCGTAGAGTTCGGCAACGTCGACATCCGCCGGCCGTAACGACGTCCGCGACCACAGGTGCGCGGACTGGCCGAGGACCTGCGGCTCGTGGGTCAGCGTGCTCTGGTCCCAGTCGGTTCGCTCGATGATCTGGGTGCCGACCGCCTCGACCCGGATCGGCGGCTTGGCCAGATCGCGTGCCGCGTCGAGGGCCGACACGATCACCGCGACCGCGCCATCGCACGGGACGTCGCAGTCGTAGAGGCCGAACGGGGTCGTGATCATCCGCGCGGACAGGTAGTCGTCCATGCTCATCGGGTCGCGGTAGATCGCGGTCGGGTTGAGTGCGGCATTGGCCCGCTGGTTCAACGCGATCCAGCCGAGTGTCTCGCGGGTGGTGCCATAGCGGTGGAAATGCCGCTGCGCATTGAGTGCCAGTGTGTGTGCCGCCGAGGTGGCGCCGAACGGAATCTGCCAGCTGTTCGTGCGCCGTCCGCCGGGTGGTGAGGCTTTGCCGACCTTCAACAGCTCGCTGAATGTCGATTCCCACACGGTTCGGAAACACAACACGTGGCGGGCCAGCCCGGTGGCCACGGCCATCATCGCGGCGATGACAGAGCCGCCCGGACCGAAGGTGTCCATGCCGCCGTTGATCCAGGTCGGGCGGAACCCCATCGCGCCCTCCAGCGCCGAGACCCCGCCTTCACCCATGCCCGCGACGTCTAAGCTCGGATACGTTGAGAGTCCGTCGATGTCCTCGAAGGTCAACCCTGCGTCGGCGACAGCCGCCTGGCATGCCTCCACGGTCAGAGCCAGTGGCGCAGCCATGAGCCGACGGCCCATCCGTGAAGCCCCGACCCCGGTGAGCGCCACCTTGTCCTCGAACTTCTCGGCGGTCACCATCGGGCGCACATACTGTGCGTAGTCCTCGGGCGCTATCTCGTCGTCGGGAAGCGGCTTGGACGCTGAGTCTTCCGCACCGGCCGGTGCTAGTCGAAACAGCGGTAGCCAGACGTCCTCGATGTTCTCGAACGCCACCTCTACTTGCTGGCCCAGCTCGAGTTGATCGGGGTCGCAGTCGATGATGTTGGTGGTCAGTCGAACTCGTGGGTCTTCGTTGATCGCTACTTGGGCCACCACATAGGGCGCCGGCAGACCGGGAAAGCTGAATCGGTGGTTGATGGTGAACCCCGCCAGCGTGGCCCGCCCAGACACGTCTCGTACACCCATGTTCATGCTGCGGCAATACCGGCACACCGGTTGTGGCGGATGGATCAGTGCGGCGCAGTCGAGACATTTCTGCAGCCGGAGCACGCCGTCAGCGCCAGCGGTCCAAAAGAATTCGTTCTCGGGGGTGACCGCGGGAAGCGGGCGCCCAGGTGCGCTCACAGGTCGTCCTCCTCGGTGATTTCGATGATGGCGTGCACCGGACAATCCAGCAGAGCGCGCATGACGTCGTGCTCGTCGGCCTGCTCAACCGACCCGTCGCCGGTCAGGGAGGCATATCCCCAGTCGTCCAGCGAAAAATGTTTGGGCGCGTGTTTGGCGCAGTAGCCGAACCCGTCGCACAGCGTGCGATCCAGGCGGATCTTCATGCCGTCGCCTCCTCGACCTCGTAGGGACGCATCGCGTGGAAGGCACCGCCACGGCAGGCGTCGCAGGCGCCGTCGAGGTGGCGCGTTACCAAGTCCGGAAACCGGGTCAGCAGGCTGGCAGCAACATTGGTGGCGCCGTCCAGTGTGCCGCAGGCGCCTCGCCCGGGCAGCACACCGGCCCACCGTTGCAGCCGCTGCACGTCTTCGGCGGTCGCGACGCCATCCCGCAGGGCTTCGGCGACTGCGGCCATAGCCACGGTGCCGTTGAAGCACGACCCACACTGCCCGGCGTTCTCCCTGCCGAAATAGGCCAACACCGCTGCCGCCACAGCGACAGGGCAGTCGTCGGTGAGAACGGAGATCGCCCCGCAGCCCAGGCCGCTGCCGCTTGCGCGCAGCGACTCGTGGTCGAGGGTGGCCGCCAGCGCTTCGCGGTTGAGCAGGCCGGCGAAGTAGCCACCCATCAGGACGCCACGGACCTGCTCGGCCGCAATCCCGTGCGTGCTGAGCAGCTCGGCGATCGTCACGCCATGCGGTAGCTCGTAGAGCACGGGAGGTCGCCCGCCGCCGCTGACCGTGGCCAAGAAGGTACCCGGCGACAACGCAGTCCCGTCCGCGCGAAATGTGTCTGCGCCATGCCGTTGCAGATAAGGCAGATTCGCCAGCGTCTCGACATTGGAGACCAGGGTCGGGAGCGCACCGATTCCCTGCTGGTAGGGGCGGGGTGGTTTGTCCGTCGGTTTGGCCGGGCCGCCGTTGATGGCCCGCACCGCCGCAGTCTCCTCGCCGGCCACGTAGCCCGCCTCGACAACGAAAACCCTGATCGACAGTCCGCCAAGGACTTCCGGGCCGATTTCGGTCAGTGCGTTCTCGATGCTACGGGCTGCCCATGCATCGGAGACGTAGACGTAGGCGCGACTTGCCGCCACCGTCGCGGCGGCCAGCCGCAATCCGTCCAGCACCAGATGCGGGCGGTTGCGCAGCAGCCACCGGTCCTTGACCGAAGCTGGTTCGCCCTCTTCGCCATTGGCCACCACCACGGTGTCGCGCCCGCGGCGGCCCCCGTCGCGCACCGAACGCAGCTTGACTCCGAGCGGGAACGCCGCGCCGCCGCGGCCGAGCAATCCGCTGCTTTCCACCTCGGCGAGAAACTGGTCCGGGTCCGGCAACGGTTGATAGCCGCCGCCGGCCAGGTATTCCGCTGCGTCTTCGGCGCTGGATTGCATGCGAAGCAGCCGCGGCGGGCAGCTCGGCCAGGCGGCCACGGTGATCGTTTTGGCGTCCGGGGTCACCGTGCTGTTGGTCGTCATTGACACCTCTTTTGGCTAGGCTCGCGGACGTGAGAACAGCGGTGGTACGACTCGACGTCGACCCGGCCGGGAAACTGATGCCCGAGCATCTGACGGCGGGAATGGCAACGCTGCGAGACCTGGCCGGCCAAGCCGGTGTCGACGTGGTCGATGCCGACATTGCCGCCATGCCGGTGGGCCGACGCCACGTCCGGTTGCTGATCACCGGAGCCGAACGGGACGTCATCGATATCGGTATGCAGCTGTGCGCCAAGGCCTTCGACACGATGCCGGCGCCGGGCGTGGTGACCTACCTGAGCAGAGGCACCGACGACGACGTGCACGGGGTGCTGGCCGGGCTGGGACTGTCCGGTGAGATAGCCCGCGTATCGGGGCCCGATGGTCTGGACGTCGTGCACGTGACGTTGGCGGATCCGGATCTGCAGCGAGTCGGCGAGAGTCGGATCCACACCGCGCTGGAGGCGTCGCTGAACTGCGAGGTCTACATTCACACCCGCTGAGATCATCAGCGGCCCAGGAATTCCAGGATCGCCGGGGCGGCCTGCACCCAGGTGTCGAACATGTTGAAGTGACTGACTTTTCCTGATGCCCGATCTTCAGCGGCCCGCTCCCAGGCATCTTCGGGCCACGGTGGGTCGATCAGCTCGGATCCCTTGATCAGGCAGTTGACCTCCAGTGAGGTGCGCTTGGGGTGATCCCAGTCGTTCTCGCCGCCGCGGATGATCAGCGTGGGAACCCTGATTCGGTCGAACATCTCGTCGTCCACGCCGGGAATCGTCTGGCCCGGTTTGGAGACGAATGCGTTGAGCCAGCGCAGCATCACCTTGAGGAACGCGTCCCCGTCCAGGTCCAGCAGTCGTTGCTTGTTGTTCGGATTCTCCTCGATCCGCTCCTGCCACTCGCGGACGCCCAGCAGGGCCGCCGGCCCGCCGCCGCGCGCGGCCAGGATGCTGGGCACCACGTAGTAGGACCCCAGTACGAAGGTGCCGTAGATGCCACCCACGATGTTCCACAGCGCCAGCTTGGTGACCAACTCCGGATAAAGCATGGTGGTCAGGATCGAGTCTCGCGCGCCGCCTGAGCCGCCGGCCAGGATGACCGGCCCGGTCTCCAAGGCGGTGAGCAGTCCATGCAGCGTCTCGGCGCGCATGTGCGATTCGGACTGGCCGTAGAACTGCACGTCGGACGCGCCGCAGTTAGGACGGTCCCACAGCAGCACCCGGTAGCCGCCCTCGACGAGTGCTTCGGCGAGCGGGCGTAGCCCGGGGATCTCCTTGGAGAACCGGCCACCGGGTGTCAAGACGATCAGATCACCGGCGGTGCCGAGGATTTCGTAGACAACGTTGCCGGCGTTGACTTCGATAGAGGCCACCGAAAACTCCTGTGTGTTAGGCCTGGACGAGGACGTCGTTGCCGACTACCCGCACCGGGTAGGTGCGGATGCTCCACTCCGGTTTGACTGCGGTCGTACCGGTGGCGAGTTCGAAACCCCACTGATGCCAGGGGCAGTGGATGTATTCGAGGTCACGGACCATGGCGGCGTCGCCCGGGCTCTCCTCGTCGACGACGGTGCGCCCGCGCAGTCGGCCAGAGCACAGCGGACCCCCCTGATGCGGGCAGAAGTTCGCGATCGCATAGAACGTTCCATTGATGTTGTACACGCCGACTCCGTGATGCCCGATTGGCACGAGCTTGTGCGTGCCGGAAGGGATTTCATCGATCGTGGCAACAATGTGCTCGCGGCCCTGGGCCAGCCGGGGCCGCTGCTCGTCGTGACTCATCTAGAACACCCGCACCTGTCCCTCGAGGGCCGGGACCGTGTCGGGCAGGTGGTAGGTCTGCAATCCGTTTTTGAACATCACCGCTTCCCTGGCCGCCTTGGGTAGGTGTTTGACCAGCCAGCGCGGGTCGTCGAAGGTCCAGTGCGGGTAGTCCGAGGAATAGAGCAGGATCTTCTCGCACTCCATCCATTCCAGGGCCCGCGCGAGTTCGGTCTTGTCCTCGGGGTAGTCCAATGGCTGCGTGGTGAATTTGATGTGGTCCTTGACGTACTCACTCGGCTTGCGCTTGATGTCCACCCATGACTTGCGGGCCGCATAGATGGCGTCCATCCGCCACATCAGCGGCAGGATCCAGGTGAAGGCGTGTTCAACGAGCACGATGCGCAGGTTCGGGTGCCGGTCGAAGACCCCGTCGAACACCAGGCTCATCACCTGGTTCGCCGCCAGCAGCGAGTAGGTGACCATGAAGTCGTGGTTGTAGCTGGGCATTCCCACCGGCGGCATCGGCAGTTCTTCGTGATGGCTGCGGGACAGATGGCAGCTCACGGTGATGTCGTGCTTGGTGGCCGCCGCCCAGATCGGGTCGTACTTGGGGTCGCCCCACGCGGGCCGGGGTTCCGCTTTGATCAGGATCTGCGCCATGTAGGGGTGGCCGGCCCACTTCTCGATCTCGGCGACCGCGCCGGCCGGGTCCTCGATCGCGGCGCAGATCGAGCCGCGCCAGCGCTCATGCCAATTGTTCTTGGCGTCGAGCCAGTGGTTGGCCTGCCAGTCGTTGAGCGCGGACGACATCGCCTGCTGTGCTTCGGGAAAGCGGGCCGGGTAGGCGGCGGGCTCGAGTATCGCGTAGTCGGCGCCCGCTTCCATGATCAGCTGTTTGAACGCCAACTCCGGGTCGCTTCCCGGGAATTCGCCGTCGGCCGGGAACGCGTCAACGCGCATGGCATAGGCGTGTGCGTAGTCGGGGGCGTCGTAGTAGATCTGTTCGCCGACCCGGCGGGGCAGAAAGTATTTGCTGCGCCAGGGTTCGGGCAGATACTGCACCAGATCGCCGCGCCGGGGCACGGGATGAACGTCCGAATCCACGCATCGCACGGCGATTCGTTCGGCGGCGGGCTTGCGCTCGGTAGCTGTCACGGTCATCGTGAACTCCCTCGGTCCCTACTGCTCTCTAGTGTGCGCCCGCGACGGCCGGTACGGCAGGGACTTCTATGCCGTAGAGGCCAGCGGCGTTGCGCCAGCACAGCTTGTCGCGTTGTTCGGCGCTGAACGCGCGCGGAACGGTCAGTTCGTTGCGCTGCCAGTGCGGATAGCTGGACCCGTACATCACCATGTCGTCTTTGCCGGTGAAGCCGAACCATTCACCGGCGAAATCGGTGTCCCCGGGGCCATCCATGGCGCCCTGCACGAAGTAGACGTGGCCGGGCAGGTAGTCACTCGGCATCTTCGGCGCCCACGGCGTCTGCTCTAGGTGTGGTCGCCCGAAGGTGTCCATCCGCCAGATAAGCGGCGTCAGCAGATCCGCGGCGCCGTCGGCCCAGACGAACTTCAACGCCGGCATCCGCTCGAAAACGCCCTCGGCGATCATGTTCATCAGGTGGTACAGGTAATTGCATGCCATGAAGCTGACGTACTGCTCGTAGGTGCGGGGAACGCCGGACGGTGTTGGCGAGGCGGAGATGCCTGAACCCACCTCGATGTGCGCCACGACCGGGAGGCCGGCGTCGATGGCTGCTTCCCACAGCGGCCAGAACTGCGGTTTGCCGAAGAGCTCCCGGGATTGCAGTGGTACGCCGATCTGCACGACGCGGGGGTGGCTCTTCCATCGCTCGATCTCGCGCAGCGCGCCGGCGATATCGTCCGGATTGACTCGGATGGTGCCCCGGAAGCGCTCGCCGTGCTCAGGGTGGTCCAGCCAGCGTGACACCAGGATCTCGTTGTGCGCCGCGGCGATCGCTGATCCCAGATGCCGGTCCGGCATGACGCCGCGGGTCATCGGGTGCAACACGGCTACGTCGACTCCGCGTTCGGTGAACAGGTGTTGGGCGACCACCTCGGGGTCCGACCCCGGGTACTGGCGCTGCGGGCCGTCGGTGCCGGGCGCGTACTCGCCGCCCGGCGCGCCGTACCAGTCCATCTCGTAGTCGGGGAAGCCCCGGCTCTTGAACGGTTCCCGCATGAAGCTGCGTAGGTCGGAGTTGGATGCCGCAAAGACGTGCACGCTGGCGTCGATGACGGGCGTGCGCGTGCCGTCCGGGTGCTCGATCATCAACGCCGCCCTTCGTCGTAACGCCCGCCGGGCACTGTGGTGCAGTCACCGTGCCGCCCGACCCCCGGTGGGGACCATTGTATAGCTGTATTCTTTGCACGCAAGAACAAGGTTCTCATTCTGGCGTGTGATCGCCGCCCGCGGGTGGCGGGGCGTTGGGGCGATCGCTACCGCGTTGTGCGGTGATGACAAGGCATCTCAAGGCGAGATCGTTACATCCGTTAGCGAGAATGTTATTCTCGATCGGCGCTTGGGAGAGGTGGCTGCAATGCTCTTGGAGTTCGACGAAGATCAGCGACTGTGGCAGGGCACGGTTCGCGATGTAGTGGGTAAACAGTGTTCGCCCTCGCTGGTGCGCAGTGTCGTAGAAGGAGCAGTGGGGGAGGCCGAGCCCCTGGTCGACTCTCTCTGGAAGGTCTATGTCGACCTGGGCTGGACCGAGTTGCATGAGCCGGAAACCGCGGTAGAGCTGGCGATCGTCCTCGAAGAACTGGGCCGCGCGACTGATCCCACGCCGTTCCTGGCAACCATGACCCAGTTCGCGCCGCTGGCCGGTGAACACCACAACCCGGACGGTTCCACTGGCGCAGCGGTCTTCAGCGGGGTGACCGCGCACCGCAACGCCGGGGGCTGGGTGCTGGCGGGAACCGCCCTGCACGTCCTGGACGGCGATCGCGCCGATCGGCTGGCGGTGGTCACCGCGGCGGGCGTGTTCTTGGTCGACGCCGGTGCGGTGACGACGCGCAAGTCGGCCGTCTTCGATCCGACGCTACATGTGAGCGACGTGTCCTTCGCCGGAGTCGAGGTGCCCGACAGCGCCCGGGTCCGCGTCGATGTCGAACGGGCCCGCCACGTCGCGCTCAGCGGAATGGCGATGACGACGGTCGGCGCCTGCCAACGCATTCTCGACCTGGCGTTGGAGCATGTCCGCAGCCGGCAACAGTTCGGGGTGCCGATCGGCTCCTTCCAGGCCGTCCAGCACAAGGCCGCCGACATGCATGTGGCGATCGAACGCGCCCGGGCGCTGGCCTATTTCGCCGCGCTGACGATCGCCGTCGATGACCCGCGGCGGCGGATGGCCTCCGCCATGGCCAAGGCTGCCGCCGGGGAATGCCAGTCGGTGGTCTTCCGGCACGGGCTGCAACTGTTCGGTGCGATGGGATTCACCTGGGAGAACGACCTGCAGTTCGCGCTCAAGCGAGCCAAAGCAGGCGAGCTGATGTTAGGTGGTGCCGCGCAGCACCGGGCCGCGATCGCCGAGGAATACCTTGCAGCTCGCATTTGATCCCGAGGTCGAGGAATTCCGCGCCGAGTTCGCGGCATTCCTCGACGCCAACCTGCCCCCCGAGGCCGACACCATGGAGCGGCCACGTTCGGTGTCGCACATGCCGCAGTGGGCGCGCCGTTGGCAGCGACTGCTGTTCGACAACGGCTGGTTCTTGCCCGGCAATCCGCCGGAGTTCGGTGGCCGCAACGCCACCCTGCTGCAACAGTTCGTGCACCTAGAGGAGCTGTGCCGGCGACGCATTTATCACAGCTTTAATCCGCAGGGTGTGAATATCATTGCGGCATCTCTGCTTTCGTTCGGCAGTGCTGAGCAGAAGCAACGCTGGGCGGTGCCGATTCTGCGCGCTGAGATCACCGCCTCGCTGGGCATGAGCGAGCCGAGCGCGGGATCGGACCTGGCCTCATTGCGGACCAGGGCGGTACGAGACGGCTTAGAAGGGGATGCCTTCATCGTCAACGGCCAGAAGGTGTGGACCTCGGGGGCGCATGACGCCGACGTGCTGCTGACCTTCGTTCGCACCGATCCCGATGCGCCCAAACACAAGGGCATCAGTGTGCTGGTCATCCCGACCGACACCCCGGGAGTGGTGCGCCGTCCGTTCCCCACCATCTGCGGGATCGACGACCAAGACTTCAACGAGGTCTTCTTCACCGATGTGCGGGTGCCGGCGGAGAACCTGGTCGGTCCGCTGCACGGTGGCTGGCGGGTGGCCAACGGATCCCTGGGCCACGAAC